>DASPKS010000281.1:0-4477 GCA_035628035.1 Rubricoccaceae bacterium | reverse complement strand
GGGAAGCACGAGCCGCCGAACCCGATCCCGGCGTAGAGGAACTTCGGCCCGATGCGGCTGTCGGTCCCCACCCCGCGCCGGACCTTGTCCACGTCGGCGCCGACGCGCGCGCAGAGGTTCGCGACCTCGTTCATGAACGTGATCTTGGTGGCGAGCAGCGCGTTCGCGGCGTACTTCGTCACCTCGGCGCTCTCCTCGTCCATCACGAGGATGGGGTTGCCGGAGAGCACGAACGGCTCGTAGAGCATCGTCATGATCTCGGCCGCGCGCGTCGACGAGGTGCCGATGACGACGCGCTCGGGCTTCATGAAGTCCTCGACGGCCACGCCTTCCCGGAGGAATTCAGGATTCGAGACGACGTCGAAGTCCTCGACGGGGGTGAGGCCGGCCGCCGCGAGCGCGGCCGTCACGCGGCGGGCCGTCCCGACGGGGACGGTGCTCTTGTTCACGACGACGCGGTAGCCCCAGTCCGGATGCGCGGCGAGGAGGTCGCCGATCTGGCCGGCCACCCCCATGACGTAGCGGAGGTCGGCCGCGCCGTCCTCGCCTGGTGGCGTGGGGAGCGCGAGGAAGAGGACCTCGGCGTGCTCGACGGCCTCGGCGAGGTCCGTCGTGAAGTGGAGACGGTCCTCGCGGAGGCTCCGCTCGAAGAACACCTCGAGGCCGGGCTCGAAGATGGGGAGGCGCCCGCCGCGGAGGCGCTCCACCTTCCGCTCGTCGATGTCGACGCACACGACGTCGTTGCCCATCTCGGCGAAGCAGGTGCCCGTGACAAGGCCGACGTAGCCCGTTCCAACGACCGCGAGTTTCATGGAGCTGATGAGGAGGTCAGGGGGAGAGAAGCCGCCGCGCAAATGCTGGTCCGCAGCGGTGCCGGCCCGGAGCAGGCGGCCTCAGAGGGGCGTCTCGGCGACTTCCACGGGGGTCCGTTCCACCGGGCGCGGCGCGGGCGCCTTCGGCCGCCGGAGCCACCGCGGCCACAGGGCCGCGCGGAGCTGGGCCATCCGCGAGGCCCCGCCGGCCGCCGCGCTCTCCGTCCGGAGGGCGTTGACGAGGAAGGCGAGGATGGCGCCGAGCGTTAGCCCCCCCAGCCCCCACACCACGACGATCTGCTTCCGGCGGGGTGCGCTCGCCTGCACCGGCACGGCCGGGGGGTCGAGCACGGTGATAGCGGGGTCCACCTGCTGGAGGGCCAGGCGCGCCTGCTCCGCCTGCGCCTCCGCCTGCGCGTAGATCTCGGCAGCGAGTTGGACCTCCTGCGCGAGCCGATCCCGCTCAGCCACGAGGCGGGCCGACTGCATCCCGAAATTCGCGTCCTCGAAGGCCGCGAGAGCACGGCGCGCGCCGCGGACCTGCGCCTCGGCCTCGGCCACCTTCGCGTGGAAGAACTCGTACCGCTGGCGGGCGGCGTCATCGAGGAGCACGGTCACGCGTTCGTGGAGGTGCTCGGTGAGGCGCTTGACGAGCGTGGCCGCGAGGAGGGGGTCCCGCGCGGTGACCGTGACCGTGAGGAGGCTGTTGTCGACGCCCGACTCCACGTCTACGGAGGCAGCGAGGGCATTCATCGCCATCTGCTCGTTGTAGCTGTAGACGCGGAGGAGCGAGTCGCCGGGGACGGGAGGAGGAGCGGGCTGCTGCGGGGGCCCGAAGATCGCCTCCCGGATGGCGCCCGTGATCCGGCCCCAAAGCGAGGGCGCCCCCAGGAGGTAGTCCTGGAGCACCACCTCCTGGCCGCTCGAAAGCCGGAAGCGCTCTTTGATCAGGGCCGCCCGGACCTCCTGGCTCTCGAGGATATCGGGGTAGATGATGCTGGTGACGCCGCCCGCGAACACGCCGAAGTTGAGGCCCATCCCGCGGAGCGCGGCGAGCCCGCGGTCCCCGCTCTTGTCCTCCTCCGTCTGGCTGACCAGGACCGCATGGGAGGTGTACTGGCGCGGGGTCGTGAGCGCTTTCAGGACCCCGAAGGCCGTGCAGAGCGCGGCCACGACGAAGATGAGCCCCTTGTGGCGGGCCAGCACGAGCAGCCCGTCGAGGAGGGAGAGCTCCTCTTGCGCCCGCACGGGCGGGGCAGCGTGTCCGTTTACGTCGGGCTCTGTCGGGGCGGCGGACGGGCGCATCGCAGGAGCCCTCACTGGCTGAGCGCCACGATGAGCGGCACGATCACGGTCGCCGCGCTGGCGACGATGGCGAGGGAGTCGCGGAGGGTCTCGCTGAGGTCGGAGCCCTCACCGGTCCGCTCCGGCTCGGGGGCGACGTAGATCACCGCGCCGTCGTCGACGACGGGGTTCTGGGCGAAGAGCCCCCGCCGCAGCTTGAACGTGGCGCCCGAGGCCTGCGTGACGAACACGGCCTGGGCATTGTCGCCGAGGCCGCCGGCGCGGTCGAGGTAGTACGAGACACGTCGGCCGGGGACGTGCTGGATGAGCCCCTCGTTGGCGACGGCCCCCCGCACGTCGACCGTGTTCGGCTTCAGGGGGATCGTGACCACGTCGCCCGGGAGGAGCGGGACGTCGGCGCGGCGCTCCCCTGCGACGGCGCGGTCGAGCTCGATGATGAGCTGCTGCTCGTTGCGGACGAGCTGGCCGCCACGCGCGTAGGCCCGCGGGGTGAGCCCGCCCGCGCGCTCGACCACCTCGCTGAGCCGCTCGTTCTCGCGGAGGAGCGTGTACGTGCCCGGGAAGCGGACCTCGCCCCGCAGCGTGACCGTCTGCTGCGGCCGGAAGCGGGGGTCGAGGCGGACGTACACCTGGTCGCGGTGCTGGAGGGGGAAGGTCCCACTGGTGAGGACGTGGGAGCCGGGGAGCAGCGCGCTCGTGGGGTCGGCCGCGCCGCCGAGCGCCACCTCGAACGTCTCGGCGCGCCGCTCGGCGCCGTCGCTCGCCATCCGCGTCACCTCCACCAACTCCGCGTAGGCCCCCTCGACGAAGCCGCCCGCCTGGAGGATGAGGTCCTGCACGGTCATGTTCTCGGCCAGCGCGTACCGCCCCGGATCCTTCACCGCCCCCTCGATGACGACGAACCGGTCGCGGAGGACCTCCACGTCGACGGGGTAGACGCGGATGCTGTCGAACGGGGTGAGGGGGACGTCAGCCGCGCCGCGCCCGGCCAGCGTCTCCTCGAGGTCGAACGGGATGATCTGGAGGGTCGCGCCGTCTTCGCCGAGGCGGAAGAGATCGGCCCGCCGGAGGAACACCGTCCGCCGGAACTCGGGGTCGAGGAGGCCGCCCCCTTGGAAGAGCAGGTCGTAGACCGTCATCTGCTCCAGGAACGGGTACTGGCCGGGGTTGAGCACCTGCCCCTCGACGGAGACGTAGCGCGTCTGCTCGAACTCGCGCTCGGAGAACACGTAGAGGCTGTCGCCGCGCGAGAGCGGGAGGTTCTGCGTGGGGTCGTCGGCGAGGACGCGGTCGAGGTCGAGCGGGATGAGCTCGCGGCGGAGGTCGGGCCGCGTGCGGACGAGCTCGGCGCGCGCGCGGTAGGCGTCGCCGGTGAGCCCGGCGGCCTGCTCGACGAGGTCGCGCACGGTGAGGAGGTCGCCGCCGAGCTCGTAGCGCCCCGGCTGGAACACCGCGCCCTCGACGGCGACGGCGTTGAGGAGGCGGCGCCGCGCGGCCTCGTCGGCCTCGGTGATCGAGAACACCGTCACGCGGTCGCCGTCGGCGACGGCGTAGTCGGAGATCTCCGAGAGGACGGCGCGGAGGTCGAGGTCGAGCACCTCCCGCGCGATGGTGGGGTCGCGCCGCTCGGTGAAGGGGATGATCCGCTCCACCTGGAAGCGGGCCACATACGCCTCCGGCCGGAGCCCGCCGGCGAAGCGGAGGAGGTCCTCGAACCGCTCGCCGTCGAGCATCTCGTAGATGGCCGGCCGGTTCACCGCGCCCTCGATGTAGACGGTCTTCCCGCGGATGGGGACGAGGATGCGGTCGTTCGTCTGGAGCCGGATGCCGGCCGGCTCGCGCCCCTCGATGAGGTAGTCGTAGGCGTCGATGGTGCCGACGATCTCGCCGCCGCGGCTGACCTGGATGTTCCGGAGGCTCCCGCGGATGGTCGGCCCGCCGACGCTGTAGAGGAGGTTGAACACGCTCGCCCCGCTCCCGATCTGGTAGGCGCCGGGCCGCTCGACCTCCCCGGTTACGAACACGCGGACGGGCCGGAGCCGCGTCACCGTCACGTCGACGAAGACCGTCGGGGGGTTCGAGCGGATGCCGGAGTAGCGGCTGGAGAGCGCCGCGCGCATCCGCCCCTCGAGCTCGCCGAGCGTCGTGCCGGCCACGGTGAGCTGCCCCACCGTGGGGATGTTGATGCGGCCCTCGCGGTCCACCGTGAGGTCGTACGCGAACTCGGCGGCGCCGTAGACCGAGAGGCGGAGCTCGTCTCCGGGCGAGACGACGTAGGCCTCGTCGGCGGGCTGGAGGTCGGCCTGCTCAAGGGAGGCGTCGGCGTTGCGGAACGTGCGATACCCGAAGAACTCCAGCCC
>DASPKS010000280.1:0-8062 GCA_035628035.1 Rubricoccaceae bacterium | reverse complement strand
CCGCAGGGCGACCCACGGAAGACCTACCTCAACTTCCGCAACAGCGCGCTGATGCTCTACAAGAACACGGCGCCGGAACGATGGCCCGCCGTGTGGCGCCGCCGCCGCGCGCTCGACGCGCTCGCCCGCACGCGCGCCCTGCTCGCCGGAAACAAGGAAGAAGCCGACGCCATCCGCCACGCCGACCGCGACGCCCGCGCGGCGTTTCCGAGCTTCGCCGCCGAGCAGCCCAACGACACCTCGGCCGTCCCCGCTCCCTACCGCGGCCTCGTCGCGCTCGACTATTTCCTCCGGGGACGGAAGCGGTTCAGCGACCTTCCCCACGAGCGGTTCACCGCCCTCGGCCGCGGGGGCGGCCGCTGACTGCTTTCTTCTCCGGTATCCGAGTAGAGAGGCGGTCGGTTGCAATGGAAGGAAGGGCGGCCTATGTTGGGTAGACCGCGTGCTGTTTGCGCCGGCTATGCGCCCCGCTCTGCTCCTCCTCTTGGCGGCGATTGCCACATCGGCTGCCACCCAAACCCCTCCTACGTGGGAGACGGCTGTAGACCTGGGTTCTGGTGGAGCCATGCCGTTTGTCGTGCGGACGGGGCCGGACTCGCTGGCGGCCCTGCTCGCGCGCGGCGACGGGACGCGTGCCGTGGCCCATGTGAGCCTTGCCACGGGCGGGCTCCGCGAGGTCCCGCTCTCGACGGTTCCCAGCGCGACGATCCGCGACTTCGCCGTGGGGCCGGACGGGATGCACTACGCAGTAGCGAATACGGACGTGGTTGCCTTCGACGCGTCGGCGCTCCGCGTAGGCGTGTACGTCGTCCGCGCCGAGGCCGCAGGCCACGTCGTCACCCGCGCGCTCACCGTCCTCCGCTGAGCCCGCTCAGTCCCGCGCCGTGAGCACCCCCGCGATGGCGCCGAGGACGAGCGCCATCCCCCCGAGGGCCAGCGGCGCCGGCGTCTC
Source organism: Rubricoccaceae bacterium (assembly GCA_035628035.1). Taxonomy (GTDB): domain Bacteria; phylum Bacteroidota; class Rhodothermia; order Rhodothermales; family Rubricoccaceae; genus DASPKS01. The sequence goes on along the minus strand of DASPKS010000280.1, from coordinate 7,110 downwards.
CCCGAACAGCACGAACGCGAGCGCCGAGGCCGTCACAGGCTCCGTCAGCGAGAGCAGCCCGAGCACCGCGGCGGGGAGGTACCGCACGGCGTAGTTGAACGCGCCGTGCCCGAGGAGCTGCGGCCCGAGCGCCATCAGCAGGCACAGGCCGAGGACGGGCCACGGCTGCGCGAGCGGCGTCCCGCTCACGAGCGCGCCGGCCCAGCACGTCACCGCGGCGACGCCGTAGAGCGGGAGGAGGTACGCCCAGAACTCCACGCGCTGCCGCACGGCCCGCCCGATGAGGAAGTACACGGCGACGAGGAACGAGGCGGCGAGGGCGAGTGCGTTGCCGAGGGCGGCGCGGGGGAACACCCCCTCCTGCGCGTCGGCCACGCCGAGGAGGGCCGCCCCCGCCACGGCCACCACGATGGCCGCCACCGTCCGCACCCCTAGCCGCTCGCCCAACACAAAAAACCCCAGCGCGGCGATGAACAGCGGGCTCGTCGTCACGAGCACGGACGAGCTGGCGACGCTCGTGTAGTAGAGCGAGAGGACGAACAGCGTGAGGTGGAGGCCGAGGAGGATGCCGGCCGCCACCACGAGGAACCGGTCGCGGCCCCGGAGCGGGCCCGTCGGGGCCGCGTCGGTGGCGTTGGGCGGGCGGCGGTGCGCGGCCCACGCCAGGGGCGCCGCCAGCAGCACGGAGAAGAGCGTCCGCCACGCGGCGAGGGCCATCCCCGGCGCGGGCTGGGCGTACCGGATGAGGATGGAAGAGGTGCCGAGCACGGCGAGCCCGGCCACGAGCACCACCCACACGCGCAGCGGCACGCGGGACCGCTCCGTGCCGCTGCGCTCGGTCATCGCCCTACCGTAGCCGGTCCATCGAGCGGACCAGCGCGATGTCGCGCCGGACGCCGCGCCGCGCCATCCAGTACGCGAGGTAGGCCGCCACCGGGAGGAGCAGCGTGAAGTACCCGACGGCCTCCCCCTCCTCCACGCGCATCCCGACCTGGAAGTGGAGGTAGGCCAGCGCCCCCCCGAGGGCGAGCACGAGGAGGAGCGTGAGCACGAGCGCGGTGAGGATCACGGCCTGCTGCCGCTCGCGCTGCTTGTAGAGGAAGATGGCGAGGAGCCCCACCGCGATGCCCAGCGCGGCCAGAGCGGTGGTGGCATACCCGAGCCACGGCAGGAAGGGGGCAGCGGCCTCCGACCACGGGCCGACGAGGGCGAGGAAGCACCCGAGGAGGCCCGCGCCGAGGAGGAGGTAGAGGGTCTGGAGTCGCTGGATCATAGCTGGGCCGGGGCTTCCGAGGCCGAGGCGCCCACGCGCTCGCGCACGCGCGCGGCGACGGCCTCCCCGAAGTCGTGCGTAGAGGTGGTGCCGCCGAGGTCGGCCGTGAGGTGGGTGCCCTCGGTGTAGACGTCGAGGAGGGCGCCCGCGACGGCGTCGGCGGCGGCGTGCTCGCCGAGGTGGCGGAGCATCATCTCGCCCGAGCGGATGAGCGCGGTCGGGTTGGCGAGCCCCTTCCCCGCGATGTCGGGCGCGGAGCCGTGGACGGCCTCGAAGATCGCGCAGTCCTCGCCGATGTTGGCCGCGCCCGTCACGCCGAGCCCGCCGACGAGGCCCGCCATGAGGTCGGAGAGGATGTCGCCGAAGAGGTTCGTCGTGACGAGGCAGTCGTACTGGTGGGGGTTGATGACGAGCTGCATCGCCATGTTGTCGACGATCCGGTCGTCGAACTGGATGTCGGGGTAGTCCGGGGCGATCTGGCGACCGACGGAGAGGAACAGCCCGCCCGTGACCTTGAGGATGTTCGCCTTGTGGACGAGCGTGATCCGCTTCCGGCCGCGCTTCCGCGCGTCTTCGAAGGCGAACCGGAGGATCCGCTCGCACCCCTTCCGCGAGAGCCGGGCGATGGAGTCGGCGATCTGGTTCCGCTCGTCGAAGTACTCGATGCCGGAGTAGAGGTCCTCGGTGTTCTCGCGGTAGAGCACGAGGTCGATGTCCTTGAAGGGCCCCTTCGTGTTGGGGAGCGTGACGGCCGGGCGGACGTTGGCGTAGAGGTCGAAGCGCTGGCGGAGGCGGACGTTCACGCTGCGGAAGCCGGTCCCGACGGGGGTCGTGAGCGGCCCCTTGAGGGCGAGCCGCGTGCGCCCGATGGAGTCGAGCGTGGCGTCGGGCATCGGCTCCCCGTGCAGCTCTACCGCGACGAGGCCGCCCTCCTGGCGGTCCCACTCGAAGCCGACACCGGTCGCTTCGAGCACGCGGACGGCGGCGCCGACGACCTCGGGGCCGATGCCGTCGCCGGGGATGAGGGTCACGCGATAGGCCATAGACAGAGGGGCGAGGACCGGGCGGAAGCTACGGGCACCTCCCCCACCGTGCGTGGAATCCCGCTGAAGAGGAGGTCCTTCAACGACGAGGGGCGCGCCCCGGCTGGAGCGCGCCCCTCGGAAATCGAATCGGGCTCGGGTCTATCGGCGTGGCCGCGCGGCGGCGAGGTCGGAGGCCGCCGACCAGAGCCGGGTGGCCTCGGTGAGCGTGCGGTCGAGCGGCGCGATGACGGGGTAGAACGCCTCCACGCCGAAGAGGCGACGCGCCACGTACGCCTTGATCCGTGTGGCGATCTCGTCGCGGGCCTCGGCCGCTTCCGCCCGGACGAGTACGTTCTCTTCCTCCTCGTCTTCCGCTTCGGCGGGCCGCTCGTCCACTACCGGCACCCCTCGCTCTTCGGCGAAGGCGAGGAAGGCCCGGAACGTAGCGTCGTCTACCGTCCACGACTGCATGAACGCCTCGCGCCGGCCGGCCCACTCCGTGCGGAATCGGTCGCCGAGGCGGTCGAGATGGGTGCGGGCGAACTCGCTGTCGAGGTTCTTCCCGATGACGGTGCGGAGCGCGGGCGAGAGGGTGTCGAGGGGGACGAGGTAATCGGGGAGGATGCCGCCGCCCCCGTAGACCGTCCGTCCGCCGTCCGTCCGGAACTTGACGGAGTCGGGGAGGTGAGCGCCGAGGCGGTCGGCGTCGACGAGGCCGCCCTCGGCGAGGAAGCGCTGCTCGAGGGAGTCGCGGAGGGTCTGCTTGGCCTCGAAGTACTCCTCCTCGCCGGCGCCGAGCTCGAACGGCGTCTGGATGAGGCGGCCGACGGGGGTGTAGTACCGCGAGACCGTCATCTGGAGGACGCTCCCGTCGGGGAGGCCGAACTGCTGCTGGACGAGCCCCTTCCCGAACGTCCGCCGCCCGACGAGGAGGGCGCGGTCGTGGTCCTGGAGCGCGCCGGCGACGATCTCACTCGCGGAGGCGGCGTTCTCGTCGATGAGCACGATGAGCGGCTCGGTCTCGAAGGCGCCCCCGCCCGTGGCGAAGTACTCGCGGTTGTTGCCGGCGTGGCGGCTGTCGGTGTAGACGACCATCTGCCCGGCCGGGAGGAACTCGTCGGAGATCCGCCACGCCTGCTCCAGCAGGCCGCCCGCGTTCCCGCGGAGGTCGAGGATCATCCGCTGCATCCCCTGCGCGCGGAGCTGCCGCATGGCCTCGAGCAGCTCGGTGTGGCTCGTGCGGGCAAACCGCTGGAGCTTCACGTACCCCGTCTGCCCGTCGATCATGTACGCGGCGACGACGGTCTCCAGCGGGATCCGGTCGCGCGTGATGGTGAACTCGAGCGGGTTGGAGTAGCCGTGGCGGAGGACGGAGACGGTCACCCGCGTGCCGCGCGGGCCCTTGAGGTAGCGCTGGACGAGCTCGGTGTCGAACCCGAGCGCCGTCGTGTCGTCGATCTGGACGATGCGGTCGCCGGGGAGGAGCCCCGCCTCCTCGCTCGGCCCGCCAGCGATGGGCATCAGCACGGCGAGGGTGTCGCGGTCGGCGGGGCCGGGGATGAACTCGTAGTAGATCCCGATCCCCTCGAACGACGCGTCGAACGTCTCACGGACGTCGCGCATCTCGCGGGCGGAGATGTAGACCGAGTGGGGGTCGAGCCCGGCGAGCATCCCCTCGATGGCGTCCTCGACGAGCCGGGCCGAGTCCACCCGCTCGACGTAGGAGCGCGAGATGAGGGAGAACGCCTCCTGGAGCTTCCGCAGCGCCTCCGCCTCGTCGGTCGAGGAGGACACGTCGCGGACCTTGAAGCCGAGGAGGATGCCGACGGCGAGGACGGCCGTGAGGGCGAGGAGCGGGGTCCGTCGCTGGAGCATGGGGGGAAGGAAGCGCAGGAGGTTGGGCAAAGCAGCGAATCGCCTACGGCGGAGGGTCCAACGAGGTTCGCGGGGCACATATTACGCCACCCCCCGGCCCCTCTCCCTCCGTATCGGCACAAGCGGTGCCCCTTGAAGGGACTGTGGAGATGCGGACTCCCGCCCCCTTGTTAACACGGCCATAACACCGGCCTTCCGCAACCCCGGTAGTTTTTTCGCGGTCCTCGCCCGCTCCCCACCGCAGGCGTCCGGGCCGCCTCCCCCACGGGGCTTCCCCTTCCCCTCATCCACTCTCCCACCCCCATGCTGAGGACGGGCTCCCGCCTGGCCTCGCTCGCGCTCCTCCTAGGCGTGTCCGTCGGGCTGGTCCGGCCCGCCGTGGCACAGGAGGGCGTCCGCGTGAGCGGCCTGGCCTACCTCGACTACTTCGTCCAGCTCGCTACCCCCGACAGCGCCCGCGAAGGGCTGCACGGGTTCAACTTCCGCCGGCTCTACCTCACCGCCGACGCCACGCTCTCCGACGCCTTCAGCGCGCGCGCCCGCCTCGAAGCCTCCGACGTCACGCTCGGCCCACGCGGCTCGACCCCCTTCGTGAAGGACCTCTACCTCCGCTGGCGCCACGACAGCGGGCACGGCCTCACGCTCGGGATCACCTCGCCGCCCGTGTGGGACGTGTCGGAGCGCGTGTGGGACTTCCGCAGCCTCGAGCGGACGCTGCTTGAGCTCAACCGCGTCGCCTCCTCGCGCGACCTCGGCCTCCATGCCGACGGCCCGATCCCCGTGGGCCGCGAGGGGCTGCTCCGCTACGCCGTCATGGTCGGCAACAACGAGGGCGTTTTCCCTGAAGACGACGTCAGCAAGCGCGTCTACGCACAGCTCGAAGTGCGCCCGGCCGAGCCGCTCGTCTTCACCCTCGGCGGCTCCCTCGCCGGCTACGACGAGGACCGCGACGACGAGCGCACCGGCGCCTGGGACGCCAACGCGTTCCTCGGCTACGTGTCCGACGCATTCCGCGGCGGCGTCGAGGCGTTCTACCAGCAGACGGACTACGCCGACGACAACGCGCTCGACATGGCGGGCGCCAGCGTGTTCGGGACCTTCTGGGTGACCCCGGAGGTCGGCGTGGTCGGCCGGTTCGACCGCGTCCGCCGCGAGACCTTCCAGGAGGTAGATGACGGTGAGGAGCTCCCTGTGGCCGGCTTCGAGAACTTCGCCACCGGCGGCGTGGCCTACCGCGCGCACGAGGGCGAGCGCGGCACACGCGTCCGCCTCATCCCGAACGTCCGCTGGGCCAAGGCCGACGACGGGGACTCCGACCTCCAGGCCCGGTTCACGGCCGAAGTTTCTTTCTAACGCACCCCTCCCCCTACTGATGGCTACGCTTCGCCTCCTCCTGACGGCGACCTTTGTGCTCGCCCTGCTCCCAGCCTGCGGCGGGGGCAACGATGGCTCCGGCCTCTCCGGCAGGGTCCTCATCGACGGCTCCAGCACCGTCGGCCCCCTCTCCGAGGCGATGGCCGAGGAGTTCATGATCGCCAACCCCAACGTCCGCGTGACCGTGGGCGCGAGCGGGACCGGCGGCGGCTTCGCCAAGTTCTTCCGCGGCGAGATCGACATCAACGACGCCTCGCGCCCCGTCAAGGCTGAAGAGGTGGCCGGCGGCTACGACTTCATCGAGCTGCCCGTGGCCTACGACGGCCTCGCCATCGTGACGAACCCCAGCAACACGTTCGTCGAGTGCCTCACCGTGGACGAGCTCCGCCGGGTCTGGGCGCCGAACTCGGCCGTGAACAACTGGAGCCAGGTCCGCGCCGACTTCCCGTCGAAGCCGCTGACCCTCTTCGGCGCCGGAACCGACAGCGGCACGTACGACTACTTCACCGAGGCCATCGTCGGCGAGGAGGGAGCCTCCCGCGCGGACTACACCGCGAGCGAGGACGACAACGTGCTCGTGCAGGGGGTGGCGGGCGACCAGGGCGGGCTCGGGTTCGTCCCGCTCTCGTACTACGAGAACAACCGCGAGCGGCTTCGCCTCGTCGCCGTCGACGGCGGTAGCGGGTGCGTGACGCCCTCGGCGCAGACCGTCAACAACGGGACCTACACCCCGCTCTCGCGCCCGCTCTTCATCTACGTCCGCGCCGACCGCGCGACGGACCCGACGGTCCGCGCGTTCGTGGAGTTCTACCTCGAGAACGCGGCGGCCCTCGTCGAGAGCGTGGGGTACGTGCCGCTCTCGGAGGCGGGCTACGCCGCCGCGCGCGAGCGCTTCGCGGCCGGCACCACCGGCAGCGTGTTCGCGGGCGGCACCCAGATCGGCGTGACGGTTGAGGACCTCCTCCGCCGCTCGAACGGTAACGACTCGGCAGCCGCCGGCTCCGGAGCGGGGCCCGCTCCGGCCCCTACGCCCGCCCCGACCGACACGGCAGCAACCCGCTGAGCCGCCGGGCATAGAAGCGCGGGGCCGCACCCGCCACCCCCTTCCCCTCTCCTTTCGATGGACCTCGCGCAGCAGCAGAACCCCCTCGCGGCGCTGGACCCCGAGAACCCCCGGGGCACCCCGGCGGTGGACCTCCGAGCCAACGTGTTCCGGAGCCCGAAGGAGCGCGTGATCCAGTACGCCCTCGGCGCCTGCGCGATGCTCTCGATCGTGACCACGCTCGGCATCGCGGCCGTGCTCGTCGTGGAGTCGCTCGCGTTCTTCGCCGACGTGTCGCCGCTCCGCTTCCTCACCGAGCGGAGCTGGACGCCGCAGTTCGCGAACCCCGAGTACGGCGTGCTCCCGCTCATCTGCGGGACCCTCCTCATCACCGTGATCGCGGCGGCGGTGGCGCTCCCGGTGGGGCTCATGAGCGCGATCTACATCGCGGAGTACGCGCCGGCGCGCGTGCGGAGGTTCTTGAAGCCTGGGCTGGAGCTGCTCGCGGGCGTGCCTACGGT
>DASPKS010000279.1:0-4893 GCA_035628035.1 Rubricoccaceae bacterium | reverse complement strand
CGCGAGCGGGACGAGCGTCGTCCGCCAGTCGCGGAGGAACAGGAAGATGACGAGGACGACGAGCGCGAGCGCGATGAGGATCGTCTCCTCCACCTCCAGAATGGAGGCGCGGATCGGGCGGGTGTTGTCGAACCCGACCTCGGCGCGGACGCCCGGCGGGAGGTCCCGCTCGATGGCCTCGACGCGGCGGTAGAACTCGTCCACCATGTCGATGTAGTTGGCGCCGGGGAGGGGGCGGAGGACCACGCCGACCATCGGCGACCCGTCGCGGCGGAGCAGCGTGCGCTCGTTGAGCGCGCCGAGCTCGACGCGGCCCACGTCGCGGAACCGCACGAGCGAGGTGCCCTCGCCCTTGAGCACGAGGTTCTCGAAGTCCTCGACGGTCCGCAGCCGCGTGAGCGGGCGGATCGTCAATTCGACCTGGTCGCCCTCGATGCGCCCGCCGGGGAGCTCGACGTTCTGGTTCTGCACGGCGGCGCGCACGTCGGCCGGCGTGAGGCCCGCGCCGGCGAGGCGCGCAGGGTCCATCCAGAGCCGCATCGCGTAGCGCTTCTCCCCCCAGATGTCCACGCTCGCCACCCCCTCGATGGTCTGGAGCCGCTCGACGAAGAAGTTGTCGGCGATGTCGGTCAGCTCCAGCAGCGTATAGCGGTCGCTGGCGAGGCTGAGGAAGACGACGGGCTGCGCGTCGGCGTTGGACTTCGCGATGACGGGCTCGTCGATCTCCTGGGGGAGCTGCCCGCGCGCGCGGCTGACGCGGTCGCGCACGTCGGCCGCCGCGGCATCGAGGTCCGAGCCCAGCTCGAACTCCACGTTGATCGTGCTCCGCCCCTCGCGGCTCGTCGAGGTGATCGACTTCACACCGGGGATCGAGTTGATCGACTCCTCCAGCGGCTCCGTCACCTGGTTCTCCATCACCTCGGCGTTGGCGCCGCGGAGGCTCGTCGAGACCGAGATGTTGGGCGGCTCGATGACGGGGTACTCGCGGACGCCGAGCTGGAGGAACCCGAGCACCCCCCCGATCACAATGGCGAGCGAGAGCACGGTCGCGAAGACCGGCCGGCGGACGGACACGTCGTAGAGCGAGGCCATCGGCTAGCGGCGGGGGCGGGGGGAGTCTACGCGCGTGGCGGGGCGGTAGGCGCCGGGCGCCTCGGCAGGGGCGGGCGGGCGGGCCTGCGTGGGGTCGAACCCGCTCCGGGTGAAGCGGACGGGCTGGCCCGGCCGCACCTCGTCCATCCCCGACGTGAGCACGGTGTCGCCCACGGCGAGGCCCGACGTGATCTGAATCTGGTCGGCCGTGCGGACGCCCGTCCCGACGGGCTGCGGCATCGCCTTCCCCGCGCGGACGACGTACACCTGCGCGCTGTCGGCCCCCGGTACGACGGCCACCGTCGGGACAAGGACGGCGTTCTCGATGGCGTCGAAGACGAGCTCGACCTCGGCGAAGGCGCCCGGGCGAAGCACGCCCGCGCTGCCCGTCCGGGCGCGGACGGTGAAGGCGCGCGTGGCCGGGTCCACCGCCGGCTCGACGGCGTAGATCGTGGCGCGGAACGTCCCCTCCTGCCCGGGCACGGTGAACACGACGGGGCTCCCTTCCTCCACACGGCCGAGGTAGCGCTCGGGCACGGTGAACTCCAGCTTCAGCGCGCTCGTCACGCGGAGCGTGGCGATGGGATCGCCCGGCGAGACGTAAGCACCGACGCTCACGCCGCGGAGGCCGACCTGCCCAGCGAAGGGGGCGTAGATCCGCCGCCGCTCGATCTCGGCGCGGAGGCGGGCCAGCTCAGCGTCGAGCACGCCCACCTCGGCGACGGCTTCGTCGAGCGCGGCGCGGCTGAGGCCACCGATCTCGAAGAGCTGCCGCTGGCGGCGGGCCTGCGTGGCCGCGAGGTCGCGGCGCGTGCGCGCGGCGCGGACCTCCGCTTCCAGCACGTCGGTGTCGAGCGCGGCGAGGAGCTGGCCGCGCCGGACGTACCCCCCCTCGCGGAAGGGGAGCGCCGTGATGCGCCCGGCCACCTCGGCGCGGACCTCGACGGCCTCGTCGGCCAGCAGGGCGCCCGTCGTGGTGATGCGGTCCTCCAGCAGCTCCTGGACCACCGGCGCCACCGTCACCGTAAGCGTATCACCGCCGCGCCCGCCTCGTCCGCCGGGGCCTTCCCCCGGACCGCCCTCCCCTTCATCGCCGCCGAACACCTTCGGATATGCGAGGGCCCCGAGGGCCGCTACGCCGACGCCGATCCAGATCGCCTTCTTCGCTGTGCTCGTCATAGGGTCGCGCCCGGAACGCGGCCCTCTCGGCCCTCTCGACGCGCCCGCCTAGTACCGGCCCACCCGAACCGGGTTCTGGCAGGGCGGCTTTTTTAGCACGGCCTTCGCCGCGCTACCGCTCAGCCATCCAGGCGAACACCGGCGCACAGGGCGACGCCTCCTCGTACCGCACATCGAGGTGGCCGAACAGAAGGAGGCGCGGGGTCATCCCAGCTAGGCGCGTCCAGGCGGCCTCGTCCATCCGCACGATCTCGCGGCCGTTCGGGGTGTCGCGGACGAGCAGCATGGGCGCATCGCACGTAGTGGCCTCACCGTGGGCGTCGTTGATGGTGAGGCGAGGGACGCGCTCGGTGCCTCCTGCGAACGCGGTGAGGCGGCCGTCGAGGAGGGGCGCCTCCGTGGCGAGGTTGGGCACGAACGGAGAGCGCCCGCGCGCAGGGCGGACGGCCCGGCGGTTGGGCCGGTCGGTGAACCGGGTGAACAGCGGATACGTGCGCCCGCCGAACCCCTCGGGGACGCGCTGCCAGTGCCCGGCGTCGGCCTCGTAGCGGTCGGTGTACCAGTAGCCGTCGCTGAACCCCATCACGAGGAGCTCGGCGTGGCCGTCGCCGTCCGCGTCGGTGACGTCGGCGAGGGGCTGGCCGTCGACGCCGCCGAAATAGCCGACGAATCGGAACGGGACGGGGCGGCCCTCGGGATCGAAGAGGGCGCCTTCGAGGACCGTAGTGGGCGCGAGGCCGTTGCCGCCGGTGGGGTTCGCGAAGAGGAGGTCGGGCGTGCCGTCGGCGTCGAGGTCGGCGAGGTGGGCGTAGTGGCCCGTGCCGCAGGGGCCGGGGTCGAGCGTCCAGGTCCGCCCCTGGCGGTCGGTGCCGGTGAGGCGCACGGTCCCTTCTTCGTCGGCGGTCCACCGCGCGCCGTTCGGACCGACGGGCAGGTCGAGCGCTTCCGGGCAGAGCGACGGGAGCTTCCGCGCGCGGACGGGGAACGGCGCTCCGAGTTCGGCCTCCGTCAGCGGGAGGTAGGCATGCGAGTACGGCGCAAAGTCGGTCCACTCCCCCCCCGTCACCGGGACGAGCGTGTCCGGCACAGCCGGCGAGGACGCATCGGCGGGCGCGTCCGACGAAGGCTGCCCATCGCTTCGCGTGCAGGCGAGAAGAAGAAGGCTGAGGAGGAGCAGGGAGCGCATGGGGACAACGGGGGGCCTGGCCGAAGAAACGACGCCAACGCCTCCGTTGGCATCCCCGCTGGCGGGCATTCCGGAAAGGGGCACCCCGTACCTTTGGCTCCCCAACACTACGACCGTGTCCACCTTCGCCAACCCCCCGCGCTACGCGCCCGAAGCGGCACAGGCCTACGTCGCCGCCCTCCTCGACCTCCTCGGCAACCGCGACCCGCTCGACACGATGGCCGCCACGACGGATGCGCTCCGCGAGGCGACGGCCAGCCTCCCCGACGCGCTGGCGCGGCAGCCCGAGGCGGAGGGCAAGTGGAGCGTGGTGGAGGTCGTCCGCCACCTCGTCGACTCGGAGATCGTCTATGGCTACCGCGTGCGGCTCATCGTCGCAGCCGAGCGGCCCCACATCCCCGGCTACGACCAGGACGCGTGGACCGACCGTCTCAGGTACCGCGACGACCGCCTCGCCGACGCCCTCGCCGACTTCGCCGCGCTCCGTGCCATGAACCTTCGCTGGCTGCGGACGCGCACGCCGGAGGAGCAGGCGCGCATCGGGATCCACAGCGAGCGCGGGGAAGAGAGCGTCGCCCACATCGCGAAGCTCCTCGCCGCGCACGACCTCGTGCACCTCCGCCAGATCGCGCGCATCCGTCAGGCCGTAGCCCCCTGAACAAAAAGCCCGGACGCGGTGGCTCCACGTCCGGGCTTGCCCTCGGAGGCCAGGCCCTTACTGGCCGCGGAGGCGGGCCAGCATTTGCCGGCCGTTCTCGTTCTCGGGGTTCAGCTCCAGCGAGCGTTCGTAGTTCGCGATGGCGAGGTCGCGCTGCCCCGCCACCATGTACGCCTCGCCGAGGCTGTCGTACGTGTTGAACGCGTCGGGGTACGCCTCCACGTTGAACGCGAAGATGAGGATGGCCATCGGCGCGTTCTCACGCTGGAGGAATTCGTAGCCGAGGTTGTTGATGCTGCCCTCGTCCGCGATGCCCGCTCCGATGGCGGCGCGAAGCGCCTCGGATACAGTGCGGCGGGCCTCCTCGTCCTCGCCGGCTGCCAGCAACGTTTCTGCACGTTGGATCTCGGCGCGCATGGCCCCGCGCGCGGCGGTCTCGGCGGCGAGCGCCGCCTCCCGCCGCTGCTCCGCCGCCTCGCGGGCCAGCGCGAGCGCGCGGTCATAGGCCTCGGCGGCGGGGACCGCGATGTGCGGTTCGACGCCCGTTCCTTCCCAGTTCGTGCCGGTGACCGGGTTGATGGCGCGGCCGGTAGGGACGAACAGCCCGAGGTGCCGGCTCACGGGGAACATCCCCCCGGGGTTGGCGCCGCCGCCCGTCGTTTCGCCGATGAGCGTGGCGCGGTCACGCGTGCGGAGGTTGTAGGCGAACTCCTCGCCGCCGGAGAACGTCCGCTGGCTCGTGAGGACGAACACCGGCACGTCGGCCAGCCGCTGGCCC
>DASPKS010000278.1:0-7677 GCA_035628035.1 Rubricoccaceae bacterium | reverse complement strand
GCCGGCGAGCCCTTCGGCTGACCGGCCCCCCAATATAGCCTTTCGGGCGCTGGAGCAGGGCGAAGGGCGCGTGGAGATCACGACCGGGCGCTTTGTGAAGGAACTGGGGTTGCATTTACTTGTTTGAACAAGTAATTTACGGCCGTTACCAACAACCCAACCTTGGCTCTCATGGAAACGATCACGCAGGACGTTGCCGTCCAGACCTTCGCGATTGACCCGACCCACTCGCGCGTGGGCTTCACCGTGCGCCACCTCGGCTTCAGCAAGGTGCGCGGGAGCTTCGAGCAGTTTGAGGGCATCGTCGAGATGGTGCCGGGCGACCTGAGCACGCTCCGCACGGAGGCCACCATCCAGGCCGCCTCCATCACCACCAACGAGGCCAAGCGCGACGCTCACCTTCGCTCGGCCGACTTCTTCGAGACCGAGACCTTCCCCACCCTCTCGTTCCGGAGCACCGGCGTCCGCGACGTGCGCGGCGACGCGTTCACGCTCGTCGGCGAGCTGACGATGCACGGCGTGACGCGGGCGGTGGAGCTCGACGCCGTCTACCTCGGTGAGGGCAAGGACCCCTGGGGCGGCACCCGCGTCGCCTTCGAGGCCGGCGTGACGGTCAACCGGAAGGACTACGGGCTGAACTGGAACGTCGCGCTGGAGACGGGCGGCTTCCTCGTCAGCGAGAACGTCGAGATCACGCTGGAGATTCAGGCTGTCCAGCAGGCCTGAGGCTGCTTCGAGGGGATGACGCAATGGGCGGCGGGCCTCCGGGCTCGCCGCTTTTGTTGTTCCGGCGTCAGTAGAGCCCGAGCGGGTCCACGTCCACGTTGACGCGGCAGCCCTTCGGCGGGCGGCCCACGTGCGCCTCGGCGGCGCGAACGGCGTGGGTGAGCGCGGCCACCGGCACGGCGCGACTCGCCTTCACGAGCGTGTGGTACCGCCACTGCCCCTTGATGCGCCCGACGAACGCGGGCGCCGGGCCGAGCACCTCCACCCCTGCGCGGCTCCCGCCTTCCTTGCGGAGCGCGGCCGTCCACTGGTCGGCCAGCCGCCGTACGGCCGCTTCCTCCGGCCCCTTGAACTCTAGCCCGACGAGCCGCCCGCACGGCGGGTAGCCGAGCGCTTCCCGCTCCTCCAGCTCGGCCCGCGCGAAGCCGTCGTAGTCGTGCGCGAGGGCGAAGCGGAGGGCGGGATGGTCGGGGTTGCGCGTCTGGAGGATCACCTCGCCGGGCAGGTCGGCGCGCCCGGCGCGTCCAGCTACCTGGGCGAGGAGCTGGAACGTCCGCTCGGCCGCGCGGAAGTCCGGCAGGAGCATCCCCGTGTCCGCGTTGACGACGCCGACGAGGGTGACGCGCGGGAAGTCGAGCCCCTTGGCGACCATCTGCGTGCCGAGGAGGACGTCGGCCTCGCCGCGCCCGAACGCGTCGAGGAGGCGGCGGTGCGCGCCCTTCCTGGCCGTCGTATCCAGATCCATCCGGAGAACACGCGCATGCGGGAAGACCTCGGCGAGCTCCTCCTCCACGCGCTGCGTGCCCGCGCCGAGGAAGGTGAGTTCTTCGGAGCCGCACTTCAGGCACGTCGTCGGGATGCGCTCGGCGCGGCCGCAGTAGTGGCAGCGGAGGTGGCGGTGCGCCTTGTGGACGGTAAGCGAGACGGCGCAGTCGCGGCAGCGCGGGGTGAACCCGCACGCCTCGCACGTGAGCACGGGCGCGTACCCGCGCCGGTTCTGCAAGAGAATCGCCTGCTCGCCGCGTTCGAGCCGCGCAGCGAGGGCGTCGCGGAGCGCGTCGGAGAGCGCGCCCTTGAGGCGGCGGATCTTGTGCTCGCGCGCGAGGTCCACCACCCGAACGGTCGGGAGCGGCGCGGGCTTTTTCTCTTCGCGCACGGGCACGCGCTCAGGCATCTTCAGCAGGCGGTACTTGCCGGCCCGCGCATTCGTGAAGCTCTCGAGCGACGGCGTCGCGCTGCCCAGGACGCACACGGCCCCGGCGAGGTACGCGCGCATCACGGCCACGTCGCGGGCGTGATAGCGCGGCGCCGGATCGAACTGCTTGTAAGAGCCCTCGTGCTCCTCGTCCACCACGACGAGGCCGAGGTTCTCGAGCGGCGCCAGGACTGCGCTCCGGGGGCCGATGGCGACGGCGAAGCGGCCGTCGCGGAGGGCGCGCCACGCGTCGAACCGCTCGCCGGGGCTCATCCGCGAGTGGAGCACGGCGATCTGGTCGCCGAAGTGCGCGCGGAAGCGGCGGACGGTCTGCGGCGTGAGGGCGATCTCGGGGACAAGCACGAGCGCCGTCCTCCCCCGGTCGAGGGCCGCCTTGAGCGCCTGGATGTAGACCTCCGTCTTCCCGCTCCCCGTCACACCGTGGAGGAGGAACGTCTCGGCTCTCTCGGCTTCGACGGCCTCCGTGATGGCGCCGAGTGCCGCGTGCTGGCCGGGGTGGAGCGTGAGCGCGGGCGGCGTGGCGGGCAGCGGCTCGTCGGCCTCGTGCGCCGTACGGAGCACCTCGCGCTCAATAATCTCGACGAGTTGTTTCTGTTCGAGTGCGCGGACGGTCGCCGACGAGGCGCCGGTCTGCTGGAGGAGGTCGGCCAGGCGCAGCTCGGCTGCGTGGCCGTCGCCGGCGGCGTCCTCGTGGGCGAGCGCGAGCACGTCGAACACGGCGCGCTGGCGTCCGCCCCGCAGTCCTTCTACGGCGTCGAGGGCGATCCCGTGGGCGAGGCGGACGTGTTTTTCCTTTCGCGCGCGCACCTTCGCCTCGCCGATCTCCTCTTCGACGCGTACGAGCCCGGCCGCTTCGAGTCGGCGGAGGAGGTGTGCGGGCACGTCGCGGCCGAGCGCGTCGGCCAGCTCGGTGAGCGGCGTCGGCGTGTGGTCTTCGAGGGCGTCGAGGACCTTGCGGCCGAGCGGGGAGCCGGCCCACGCCATCCCGTCAGACAGGCGCGTGACGACGCGGCGGCCCTCCACCTCGGTCCCGTTCGGGAGCGCGCAGCGGAGCACCTCCCGCCACGCGCAGCAGTAGTAGTCGGAGATCCAGCGCGTGAGGCGGAGCAGCTCGGGCGGGAAGGCCGGCCGCGCGTCGAGGGTGTCGAGGATCGGCTTGAGGTCTTTCCCTTCCCCCTCGCTACGCCCGACCACCACGCCCGTGAGCGTTCGCCGCCCGAAGGGGACCACTACACGGGCCCCCTCGGCGGCCTCCGCGTCGAGCGGCGGCGGCACGCGGTACGTGAACGGGCCCTCGACCGGCGCGAGCGGGACGACGTGGGCGAGGCGTTCGGGCACGGGCAGCGGGTAGGACGACCGGCCAAGTTACTCCGCCCCCTGCCCGCTTCCTGTCAGCGCGGAATGCCGGCGGCGTCGAGCGCCGCCCGCACATCGTCGCGGAACAGCACCTCGACGGCGGCGATCTGGCCGTCCACGACGTCGAGGATGATCATCCCGCGCTTGGGTTCGAGGACGACGTTTTCGAGCCCGGACCCGTAACTGCCCTCCGGCGGCGGGGCCGTGTAGAACATCCCGCAGAAGTCGTCGGTGCAGGCGCACCGCGCCACGACGCGCAGGGCCTCCACCTGCGGCGCCAGGCCAGGCGCCTGGGCGTCGAGGAGGCCGCGCAGCTCGTCGGCAAAGGCGGGCAGCGCCTCGCGGAGCAGCGGGCCGCCTTCCGTTACACGCACGGCTCCGCGCCCCAGTCCTGGTGGCCGCGGCCGGCGTGGCAGCGCACCTGCTTGCCCAGCATTGAGGGGACCCACACCCCGTTGCCATCGCGCTGGTAGACCACGCGAACGCGCTCGTCGCGGATGGAGTCGTCGGCCAGCCCGAGCCACGTGACGAGGACCACGGCGCGGCGGGCGGTCTGGCGGAGCGTTGCGATCTCCATCTCCCGCGCGTCGCCCTGCTGGAAGGTCCGGCGGGCGGCGGCGTCCGGCGTGCGCCCGGTAAAGTCGTCCGGGTTAGCGCCCTCCTCCATCGTCTCCATCGGCATCATCGGGCCGAGGGCGGTGCGGTCGTCACCGGGGTCGAGGTAGCGGAGGCCTTGGAGGATCGCGGTAGCCTCCTCCACCGAGATCGGGCGGCACCCCTCGGTATCGTCCATCGTGCCGAGGTTGTAGAAGACGCCATCGGCGCCGAACCACTCCGTCTGGACGCGGGGCGTCTCCCATCCCTCGGCGGTCTCCCCCGGCCCCGACCAGCCGACGTACGCTGGGCCGAACGTGGCGATGCCTGGCACCTCGACCTCCCGGCTGTGCGGCGGCTCGTCGAAGAACACGTCCCCGATCCCCTCCGACGCCGCGTCGAGCGAGAAGCAGGCGCCGTCGGCGCGGCGGTAGGCAAGGGTGTAGGAGGGGTACGGAATCGCGGACTCCTCGATGGTCTCCGTGTGGAGCGACGTGAGCGTCCACCCGTCGGGGAGCTCCGGCACGACCGCCGCCACGTCGAGGGCGACGAGCTGGCGGGCCTGGGCGTCGGAGAGGCCGGCCGCGCGGGCGCGCTCGCGGAGGCCTTCGTCGGTGGGCGCAGGACGGTCGGCCCCAGCTGGCTGCTGGCCGGGGTCGTCGGGCGTTCGGGCCGGCGGCTCCGGCCCTCCCGAGGCGCAGGCGGCAGCGAAGAGGGCGAGCAGGAGCAGGCGCGTAGGCATCGGTAGAGAAAAAAAACCGCCACAAGAAACAGCCCCGCCGCCGAACCCGCAACTCAGACGACGACCGTGAGCGCCTCCCGGAACGCCTTCACGCGGCTCGCGATGGTGCCGGGCCCCTGGAAGATGGCGTTGGCCGCCACGAGCACGTCGGCGCCGGCCTCGGTGACGGCGCGCGCGACGAGCGGGGTGATCCCCCCGTCCACCTCCAGCCACGCGTCGGCGCCGGCGAGGCGGAGCATCCGGCGGGCGCGGCGGAGCTTGTCGGTCGTAGCCGGGATGTACTTCTGCCCGGCGAACCCCGGGTTGACCGAC
The DNA here is from genome assembly GCA_035628035.1 of Rubricoccaceae bacterium. Taxonomy (GTDB): domain Bacteria; phylum Bacteroidota; class Rhodothermia; order Rhodothermales; family Rubricoccaceae; genus DASPKS01. The sequence continues at coordinate 2,731 of DASPKS010000278.1, read as the reverse complement.
ATCACGAGGAGGAGGTCGAGGTCGTGGACCACGTCCTCGACGGTGTGGAGCGAGGTGCCGGGGTTGAGCGCCACGCCCGCCTTGCACCCCAGCTCGTGGATGCGCTGGATCGTGCGGTGGAGGTGGGGGCACGCCTCCTGATGCACCGTGAGCACGTACGCGCCGGCCTTGGCGAAGTCGGCGAGGTAGCGGTCCGGCTCCTCGATCATGAGGTGGACGTCGAGCTTGGCGCCGGTGGCCGCGACGGTCTCGGCGAGGCCCCGCATGACCGGCACGCCGAAGGTGAGGTTGGGCACGAAGTGGCCGTCCATCACGTCCACGTGGAGCCAGTCGCACCCGGCGCGGACGGCCTGGCGGGCCTGGTCGTCGAGGTGGCCGAGGTCGGCCCCGAGCACGGAGGCAGAGAAGATCACGGGCAGGACCGAAGGACGGCGGAAAGTACGGGCCCAGTCCATCACGCGCGGTAGCGGTAGTCGGGCGCTGCCGCCCACGAGACGAGCCGCTCGGGCCACACGCGCGCCACCCCGTCGCGGAGGGCGGCGAGGGCGGGCTGCGCCCACTGCCCCATCCAGCCGAACCCCCGCGACTCCAAGACGATCCGCGCCGTGCGTGCCCACCGCTTCCGCTCGTACGCCCGGAACGCGGCCGGGAGGTCGTCGGGCTGTTTTTCTACGCACCGGGCGAGGACGAGGGCATCTTCGAGGGCGAGACACCCGCCCTGCCCCATGTTGGGCGTCGTCGGGTGGGCGGCGTCGCCGAGGAGCGTCACGCGGCCCCGGCCCCAGCGGCGGATCGGCGGGCGGTCGTACACGTCGTTGATGAGGATGGCCTCCGGCGGCGTCGCTTCGATCAGGCGGAGGACGGGATCGTACCACCCGGCGAAGCGGCGGAGCAGGGCGGCCTTCGGGTCGGGCTCTCGAGCGGCGCCGCCTTCGGGAAGGTTGTCGGTGGCGTACCAGAACGACCGCCCCCCGGGCAGGCCGAAGATGCCGAACCGCTGCCCGCGCCCCCACACCTCCGACGCCTTCCCCTCGTCGTAACCGGGGAACGTGTCGAGCGCAACGCCGCGCCAGCTCGGGTAGCCCGCGTAGCGCGGCGGCTCGTCGCCGTGCAGGGTGGCGCGCACACGCGAGCGCAGCCCGTCGGCACCGATGAGGGCGGTGCCGGTGGCTTCCGCTCCATCCTCGAAGTGGAGCCGCACGCCGTCCGCCTCCTGCGTGAAGCCGGTGACGGTGTGGCCGAGGTGGACCACCTCGGCGGGGAGCGCCGAAACGAGCAGGTCGAGGAGGTCGGCACGGTGGAACGACAGCGACGGCGTGCCACCCGCCCAGGGGCGTGTGTTCGCGAGCACCCGGCCCGTCCGGTGGCGGAAGGCGACGTCGTGGATGGGCCACGCCTCGGCGCGGGCGAGCAGCCCCAGCTGTTGCAGGACGTGCGTGGCGTTGGGCCACACGTTGATCCCGGCGCCGACCTCCTTCAGCGCGGGCGCCCGCTCGAAGACGACGGCGTCGAACCCCCGCTGGCGGAGGGCGACGGCCGCCGCCACCCCGCCGATGCCGCCGCCGGCGATGAGGATCGGCCCGCGCGCCATTTTCTTCGTCAGTCGTGCCCGCCCTTCTCGCTCTCCGGCGTGCCGCCCTCTTTCTCCTGCGCCGCCGACTCCTCCAACTCACCTGCCGGCTGCTGCCCGCGCACGACGCGCCGCGCGGCGTCGGCGACGGCGGCGGCGGTGATCCCGAGGTGGTCGTAGACCTTCTGGTACGGCGCGCTCTCGCCGAACCGCTCGATGCCCACCACTGCCCCGTCGAGGCCGACGTACGTCGCCCACCCCACCGGGCTCGCCGCCTCGACGGCGACGCGCGCCCGCACGTCGGGCGGGAAGACCGAGCGGCGGTAGACCTCGTCCTGCACCTCGAACGCCTCCCAGCACGGCATCGAGACGACGCGCGCTTTGATCCCTTCGCCGGCCAGCATCTCGCGCGCTTCGAGGGCGAGGTGGACCTCCGAGCCGGTGCCCATCAGGATCACATCGGGCGGGCCGCCCTCGGCGTCGGCGAGGACGTAGGCGCCGCGGTGTAGCTGGTCGGCAGGCGCGAACGTGGAGCGGTCGAGCGTGGGGACGTTCTGGCGCGTGAGGGCGAGTGCGGTCGGCCCATCCATGCGTTGCAGCGCGAGCTTCCACGCCTCGGCGGTCTCGTTCGCGTCGGCGGGGCGGACGACCCACAGGTTGGGAATCGCGCGGAGCCCGGCGAGCTGCTCGATGGGCTGGTGCGTCGGCCCGTCCTCGCCCAGCCCGATGGAGTCGTGGGTGTAGACGAAGATCGACGGGCACCGCATGAGCGCGGCGAGGCGCACCGCCGGCTTCATGTAGTCGGAGAAGATGAGGAACGTGCCGCCGAACCCGCGCAGCCCGCCGTGGAGCGTGAGCCCGTTGAGGATCGCGCCCATCGCGTGCTCGCGCACGCCGAAGCGGAGGTAGCGCCCCTTCGGGTTCTCGACGGAGTGGTCCTGGAGGTCGGGCGTCTTGGTCTTGTTCGACGGCGTGAGGTCGGCCGACCCACCGACGAGCCAGGGCAGCTTCGGGACAATTTTCTCCAGCACCTTGCCCGACGCGCTGCGCGTGGCCTCGCCCTTCGCGCTCGCCTCGAACACCGCGAGGTCGGCGTCCCAGCCGTCGGGGAGCTGGAGGTCGAAGAACGTATCCCACGTTTCGGCGAAGGCGGCGTCTTTC
>DASPKS010000277.1:0-25061 GCA_035628035.1 Rubricoccaceae bacterium | reverse complement strand
CTGCTTGAGCGGGGGGCGGTCGGACATTGGTCGGTGGAGAAAACGAGGGCGGGGAAGGTACCCGTCGATAAGGTGGGGTACGCGTCACGGCTTCTTCTTCGGGGGCGGATACGACGCGCGCTCGGCATGCCGTTGTGCCCTCGCGGCGGCGAACAAAGGGCACCGCCCGTTGTATTGACACCCCGCGCCGCCCGCCGCTATCCTTCCGCCCCGGAACCCCGCCTCCCGTATGCGCGCCTTCTCCGCCACGCTCCTCCTCGCCGCCGCCCTCTGGCTCGCCGTGCCCGCGCACGCCCAGCTCCGCTCGGAGCGACCCGACGGCCCCGCGCCGGCGGACCTCTACGGCGCGGAGACGCCTGCGCTCGGCGGCGCCTTCAGCCGCTCGGCGTTCCGGCTCAGCCATTCTTACGAGTTCTCCTACTCGGCGATGGGCGGGAGCAGCCTCGGCCTCGGCGTCTACACCACCTCGCTGCAGTGGCAGCCCACGCACAACCTCGCGGCGCGCGTGGACGTGGGCGTGGCGCACAGCCCCTTCGGCTCGGCCGACGTGCAGCACGCCCTCGGCCTCGGCGGGGATACCCCGGCGCGCGTCTTTCTCCGCAACGCGGAGGTGGCCTACCGCCCGACGGGGAACACGCTGCTCCGGCTCCAGATCCAGCAGAGCCCGTACGGCGCTTACGCGTCCCCCTACGGGTACGGGGCGTATGGCTACGGCTACCCCGGCGGCACCGCGTTCCAGGCCCGGTTCGGCTCGGACGACGACGTCTTCTGGCGCACCCGATGAGCGGGGCACCCGGAACGGTTCTCCTACGGCGCGCCGGACCCCCTGTGCGCCGTAGGCGTTTCTAGGGGGCCGCCCACGCGGACCGAACCGGATGGGTCGCCTCGCTGACGTCCTCCTCAACACCGCCCTTGTTGTCGCCGGGCTCCTCGTGCTCGTGCTCCTCTACGGCCTCGCCGCGCGCACCTTCACCCCCCACCCCGACGCCGGCCGCGAGGCCGCTCCGGAGGGGCTCATCGGCGACGTGGTCCAGGTGGAGGTCCGCAATGGGGCCGGCACCAGCGGGCTCGCCGCCACGCTCACGCGGTACCTCCGCCGCCGGGGGTTCGACGTCATCGAGAGCGGGAACTACTCGTCGTTCGACATCGACTCCACGTTCGTCGTCGACCGCATCGGCGACGGAGCCGCCGCTGGGCGTGTGGCCGACGCCGTCGGCGTGGACGCCGCGCGCGTCCGCGTCGACACCGCCGGGGGCCGGTTCCTCGACGCCTCCATCGTCATCGGCCGTGACTACGCGGCGTTCCCCCCCTTCCAGGCCGACTCGCTCCTAGCCCCCTGACCCCTCGATGCCCGCTTCGTCTACGCCCTCCGCCCGCATTGCCCACTCGGAGCGCGCCCGCCGCGCCGGCCCCGTGCCCGGCCGCGAGCTCGCCGTCCTCGCTGTCCAGGCCGCCCTCGACAAGAAGGCCCGCGACGTGGCCGTGATGGACCTCCGCGGGATCTCCGGCGAGGTGGACTACTTCGTTCTCTGCACGGGCGAGGCCGACGCCCAGATCAAGGCCATCGTGGACGCCGTCGTCGAGCGGCTCCGCGAGGAGGCCCACGAGCGCCCGCTCCACCGCGAGGGCGCCCCCGGCACCTCCCGCTGGATCGTCCTCGACTACTTCGACCTCGTCGTGCACGTGTTCGACCCCGCGCTCCGCGCGCACTACGACCTCGAGCGGCTCTGGGGCGACGCCCCCATCGCGCGGATCCCGGAGGACACCCCGGCTGAAGCCGTCGCCGGCCTCCTCCCGCCGGAAGCGCGGGCCTCCGCCTGAGCCCATGCGCGCAGCCCTGCTCTTGCCGACTGTCGTGGTCGTCGCGCTCTCGGCGGGGTGCGCGGGCTCCTCGCGCAGCCCCTCGCCCGACGACGCGTTCGGCCACCGCTACGAGGGCACCGCGCCCGACGGGCGCGAGACCCTCATCGTGGCGCCGCCCGACACGACGGAGACCTACTTCACGTACCCGGCCGTGCTCGACTCCGTCCACGTCCGCCTTGCCGCGGTGGAGATCCCGCCGGGTTCGGCCGTCCCGGTCGAAGTGCTCATCAAGGGGGCCCTCCCCGACGCATGCTCGGTCCTCGACGCCGTCGAACAGGAGCGCCTGGGCCACCTCATCACGGTCACGCTCACGACGCGGCGCCCGCGCGGGGCGATGTGCGCGCAGGTCGTCCGCCCGTTCCGGTTCTACCTCCCGCTCGACGGGTTCCTGGAGCCGGGCGCGTACACGCTCCACGTGAACGGGGCGGCGTACCCCTTCCGCATCCGCGAGGGCGAGGTGGAGGCGGGCTCGTGATGGGCGAGGACGGTGGGCGGTTCGTCGCGCTCGGCGCGCTGAGCGGGGCGCTGGCCGTCGCCGCCGGGGCGTTCGGCGCACACGCGCTGGAAGGGGCCGTCCCGCCCGAGCGGCTCGCGACGTGGGAGACGGCCGCGCACTACCACCTCGTACACGCGCTCGCGCTCGTCGCCGTCGGGCTCGTATCGGCGCACCGCAGGCACCGACCGATGCGTCTAGCCGGGTGGCTCTTCCTCGCGGGCACCGTGCTCTTCGCCGGGAGCCTCTACGGGCTCGTGCTCCTCGACCTCCCCGCGCTCGGCGCCGTCACGCCCCTCGGCGGCCTCGCCTTCATCGCGGGGTGGCTGGCGCTCGCGTGGAGCGGGGGTCGGCAGGCGCCGCGCGTGGACCGCGGCTAGTCCTCCTCCTCGAAGAGGATCATCATCGAGGGGGCGAGGTTGTGCTCGCGCGCGAGGTCGAGGAGGACGTCGGCGGCGGCCTCCGGCGACTCGAACGTCCCATGCTCCTTGCCGTCGACGGCGAGGGCGTAGTCCACCTCGCCGTCCTCGTCGGCGTCGAGGTCCTCCCACTCGACGGCCTCCTCGACGACGTAGAGGTCGCGCTCGGGGTCGTAGGAGGCGAGGAAGCGCTCGCGCACGGCCTCGGTGTCGACGAGGCTCACGTTGCCGAGGGCGCCGTACTCCTCGTCGTAGAAGAGGGCCTCGATGAGGAGCTGGCGCGCGAACTGTTCGGGGTTGAAGACCGGCATCGGAGGGGAGGGGCTGGGGGCGGAGCGGCGGGTACGGCCGGGGCGCGGCGGAGGTTACTCGCGCGGGCCATGTTCGGCGTTCCCGAGAAGTTACACGGAGGGGAGGGCCTCGGGGGCGAAGGCGTCGAGCCAGGCGGCGGCCTCGGCGGGCGCGCGGCGCGAGAGGGTGGCGCCGAACTGCGCGGCGAAGTGGGCCAGGAAGCGGCCGGTGGCCTCCTCCTCATCCACGGGCCGTCCTAGCTCCTGGGCGAGCGAGGTCACGCCCCGGTCGGCGATCCCGCAGGGAACGATGGCGCCGAACCAGCCGAGGTCGGTGTTGAGGTTGAACGCGAGGCCGTGCATCGTCACCCACCGGCTGCACCGGATGCCGAAGGCGCACACCTTCCGCTCGGGCCCGCGCGCGTCGGGGCCGATCCAGACGCCCGTGCGGCCGGGCACGCGGCCGGCCGCAAGGCCGTAGTCGGCGCAGGCGCCGATGACGGCCTCCTCCAGCTCGCGGAGGTAGCGGTGGACGTCGGTGCCGCGCCCGCCATCGGGGTAGCGGAGGCGGTCGAGGTCGAGGATCGGGTACGCGACGAGCTGGCCGGGGCCGTGGAACGTCACGTCGCCGCCGCGGTCGGTGCGGACGAACGTGGCGCCGCGCGCGGCGAGGGCCGCCTCGCTCAGGAGCACGTGCGCCGCGTCGCCGCTCGGACCGAGCGTGAACACCGGGGGGTGCTCCACGAGGAGAAGCACGTGCGGGAGCGCTGCTGCCGCGGCGCTCCGTTTGGCCGCCACGAGGCGGGCGTGCACGCGGCGCTGGAGCGCCCACGCCGCGGGGTAGTCCATCCGGCCCACCGGGCAGACGACGACGGGGTTCATCTCGGGAGGCGGCATGCGCCCTCCTGCACGCCTGGCCGCGCGCCTAGTTCGAGAACGAGACGCGGATGTTGAACCCGCCGTCGAGCTTCGACGAGGAGGGGACCTGGCTCCCCCGGCTCTCCAGCTGCTCGTAGCGGACGAAGGCGTCGAGGCTGACCTGGTTCGAGAGGGCGTACGTGAGGCGGGGCTCGACGGTGAGGCGGGTCTGCCCTGTGAAGCGGGCCTCGTTCGGCGCCTGCCCGCGGAGCACGCGCTCGAGGTCCTGCCGGAGCGCGAACACAGCGTCCTGGCTCCGCGTACGCGTGGCGCTGAGCGAGAAGCGGACGTTGTTGTTGATCCGGCCACGGCGGAGGAACGGGAGGCGGATGCCCGTCCGCGAGTAGTTCAGGCGGGCCGAGAGCTCCTCGGTGTTCCCCTGGCTCAGGCTCGCGCTGGCCGTGGCGAGCGAGTAGATGTTGCTCTTGTTCCAGGTGAAGTCGGTCTGGATGCCCCCGCGCCAGGAGACGTTCGCGCCGAGGAGCGGCTGGAACCGCTCGTTGACGCGGATGGTGCCGGTCTCGAGCTCAGGCGTCGTCGAGATGAGTGTGCGCGGCGTCTGGAGGTCGCCGACGAGGACGGTGAACGTCCGCGTGGTGGTGGTGCCGACCTGGGCGTTCGAGGCGTAGTCGGTCTGGTAGGTGGCGGAGTACCCGTGGCGGAGGGTGACCTGCTGCGTGAGCCGGCGGAGGAAGGGGAGGTTGCTCAGGCCGCTCCAGTTCACCTCCCAGTTGGGGAGGGGGAGGCGGAAGCCGCCAGCGGGGCCGAACCCGCCGGCGCTCCGCGCGAAGACGGCGCGGAAGTCCTCCGCTACGCCGTTCCGCGTGAGGACGTCGGAGGCGAACCGGCCGTTCTCGTCGGGCGTCCCCTCGAACACGTCGCGCGCGAAGCGCTGGCGGTGGCGCTCGAGGAACTCGAGGTACGACCCGCCGAGGAGGAGCACCGTCGCCTGGTTGTCGCCGCGCCGGTTCGACGAGGTCTGCTCGAAGAGGCCGCCCTCCTCCACGGTGAACCCGAAGGTGTCGTTCTCCTGCCAGCTGAGGTCCGTCGTGAGGTTCACCGTGAGGTTCGGCGAAATGCGGAGGCTGGAGCGGCCGTTGAAGCGGTGGCTCTCGGCGAGGTTGTCCTGGTACTGGAGGAGGTCGGTGGCGAACCGGTCCTCGAAGGGGATGCGGCGGTCGAGCCCGAGGCGGTAGGCGAGCGAGGGGCCGCGCCCGCGGAGGGCGTCGAGGAGGCTGTAGTGGGCGCCTTCGAGCCCCGCAGCGCCGTTCGTCGCCGCCCCGTTGTAGGTGACGGTGAGGTCCTCCATCCCGGTGAGGGCGAGGAACAGCCGGCGGCCGACGTCGCCGAGGCGGGGGAGGCGGCGGCGCGGCGCGGCTTCCTGCGCGACCGAGTCGGCGGGCGGCGCCGTCGGCGGGGCGGCCTGCGGCGCCCCCGGGCGGCCCGGCGGGGGCCGGTTGACGCCGGGCCGGGCCGCGACCGAGGCCTCGAGGCGACGGTAGAACGCGAGCTTCCGCCAGAGGTCGCGCGGGCGGAGGGTGATCCCGCCGCGCACGCTCGCCTGCGCCGAGACGCTCGCCACGGTCTCGTCGGGGAACTGCGGGAGCGGCTGGTACCGCCACGAGAACCGCGTGGTGTAGGTGACGTCCTGGAGGCGGAGCCAGCTCAGCGCGCGGATGCGGTCGAGGGCGGGGCGGAACGTGCCGGAGAGGTCCTGGTCGTAGGTGTTCGTGAGCGGCGTGCGCTCGCCCGAGAAGAGACCGGAGAGCACCTCGCCGAAGGGGAGCACGCGGAGCCGTCGGTTCTCGAAGAGCTGCACGTTCGCCGTGTCGAGGTAGATCGCCAGCTCAGCTGCGGTATCGATGTCCTCCGGGATGCCGAAGTCAGTCCGGGCCGGGCCGCCCGGCGCGAACGCCTCGGCGCGGCTGATGTCGTACGTCCGCACGATCACGTTGCCGTTGAGCGTGTCGCGGACGAAGAGCGCGAAGGCCTCGTCGGCGCCGGCCGTCGAGAGGCTCTGGTCCACGTTCGAGCGGTAGCCGAGTACGAGGAACGTGAACGGGTTGTACTGGAAGTCCAAGCTCCGCCCGTGGTTGAACGCGTGGTCCTGGCGGATGGGGAAGAGGAACTCCTCGGGGACGTCGACGAGGGCGGTGTCGAGGCGGCCGAGCGTGAGGGGGCGGTCCTGGTTCCGCCCCATCGAGCGGTCGAGGTCGGCCGAGACGCGGAACGACTGCGGGAGGTAGTTCAGGCGGAGCCGGCCGAGCACCCCGAGGACGGGGACGTCGCTGACGAACCAGAACGGGCGGACGGTCCGCGGGCGCGGCACCTGCAGCCGGTACGTGGCCGTGCCCGACCAGCGGTCGAGCTCGTCGAGCTGGCGCGAGGGCGAGCGCTGCCGCGTGGCCGAGTTGGTGTAGGCGAGCTGGAGTCCCTCGATGGTGTAGCGGAGCCACGGCGAGCGGTGGCCCGACATCGAGAAGGGGATGCGGAACGTGCGCTGGAACGAGTTCGTCTCCGACTCCGCCCGGATGGCGTCGACGCGCTCGCGGCGCTGCTCGGGCGTGAGCGCGGGGTCCTCCTCGGCCTGCTGGATCAGCTCCTCCACGCGGATGTCGCCGCGGCGGGGCGAGAAGCGGGGGACCGACGTCGTCTGCGTCATCGAGAGCGAGACGGGCACGCTCAGGCCGAACCGCTCGGGGACCAGCTTGTGCGCGTTGAAGTTGGCGATGAGGCTGAGGTCCTGCCGGTCGTTGAAGGAGCGGTCGCCGAGCCCGCTGCCGAGCTCGCCGAACCCGTCGGTCTGCCGGCTGAACCGCGCGTTGACGTCGGCCACGTCGGCGAGGCGGACGGCGGCGCGGCCGTAGGCGCTCCACCCGCTCGCCTCGTCGTAGCCCGTCACGCGGAGCTCGTTCACCCACACCTCGGCGTCGTCGAGCGAGGGGCCGGTGCGCCCTGCGTTGCGGATGCCGATGACGATGGTGGAGACGGTCTGGAGCGAGGGCGTCCCGCGGATGAAGAGGCGCGCGCCGGGCGGCGCCCCCTCCGGCGGGATCGTCCCCGCATAGCGGCGCTCCACCGAGACGGTGTCGTTGTCGTCGCGCTCCACCTTCAGCCGGTTCAGCGCGGGCAGCACGACGTTGACGGAGTTGAGGTCGAGCACCTGGCCGCCCACCTGGACGTGCGTCTGCCAGAGGCTGTCCGGGTCCGGCTCGCCCTCACCGGTCGGCTCGAACGGGTACACCGGCTGCTCGTACTCGTAGTAGTCCGTCGTCTCGTTGGCGCCGAGGCGGACGAACACGCGGACGGAGTCCTCGCGGCGGAACCCCTCGCCGTGGACGAACAGCCGGAGGTTGCTGTACTTCGTGAGGTCGAGGCGGTTCGTCGTGAACGGCTTGTAGATCGCGCGCTGCTCGCCCTCCGGGAGGCCCTCCACGCGGAAGACGAGGGCCTGCTCGCGGTTCCGCCGGAGCCCGCCCCCGATGTCGCGCGTGCGGCTGACGACGGCGCCGATGGGGACGGCGTACGTCGTCCGGTTCTCCTCGTTGTTCACCGTCTCGATGAACAGCGTCGCTGCGTCGGGGTCGGGGGAGTCGGTCTCCTCGTCCTCGTCGATCCCCACGCGCTCCGACTTCAGCCACTGGCTCCCGACGAGCTCGAGCGTGCCGAACCGGATCGTGGCGGGGCGGTCGTGCCCCGTCGTCCAGATGCGGAAGGCCTCGATGAGCGAGAAGTCCTGGATGCCGCCGATGGCCTCGCGGGCGTCGCTCCGCACGGGCACCCGCATGAGGTACCACGTCTGCCCCTCCTCCGTCACGATCTCGTCCTGGAAGTAGGGGCTGTTCGGGATGGCGGCGGGGTCGAGCGGGATCGCGTACCGGAAGTACGTGTCGGCGAGGTCGATGTTGGCGTTCCCGTTGAGGTCCTCAGAGTCGGGGTAGCGGGAATTGGCGCGGGCGTCTTCGGGGCGGTCCTGGGCGGCGTCGAGGGCGTTCCCCTCGTGGCCGGGGAAGAACTGGCTGAACCGCTCCTGGACCGTGGCGCGCCCGTCGTCGAACCGCTGGGGGTCGGAGAAGAACGCCTGCTCCTCGAAGTAGTGGTAGTCGTCGCCGGAGGGGTCCTCGGTCGCCATGTAGTGCGCGCGGGAGCCGGCCGGGAGCGCGCTCACGAACGGCGCGAACACGCTGTCCTCCGCGGCGACGTAGGGGGCGCCGGAGGGGTTGGCGCGGCGGGAGGGGAGGCCGTCGAGGCCGAGGTCCTCGGTGCGCCCGGTCTCGTCGTCGGTCTCCACCGTGTTGGAGGCCTGCCCGGTGGGGTAGCGGCCCCACGCGTCGGCGCTGCCCGGCTCGAGCGGCTGCTCGAGCAGCCCGTCCTCCCCGTTGAAGAGGCGGTTGGGGAGGATGTCCTCGGAGATCGAGCCGAGGTCGAGGTAGAGCGTGCCTTCAGGCGAGACCGGCTCGTTCCCGTTCCGCCCCCCGAGCGGGGTGAAGATGAACTCGATGAACTCGATGTTGTTACGGGCCGTGAAGTCGGTGTACCCCTCGGGGAGCCGCTGCACCATCCCGCCCCACGCGTCGCGGGGGTTGTTGGCGAAGGCGGTGGCGAGGTCACGGTTGTAGTTGTAGGGGCCGCGCCGCGTGGGGTCGAAGTAGAGGTCGAGCGGCGTGAGGAGGTTGCTCTGACCCTGGGGGACCTGCCGGTTCGGGAAGAGGTCGGTGACCTCGATGGGGAGCGTAGCGGCGGTCACGCCGCCGGCCTGCTCGACGACGCCGCCGGCGTTGTAGAGGCTCGGCTGGAGGGTGTACCACGTGAAGAGGCCGCGCCAGTTCGTCGGCAGGCGGGGGTCCGTGATGGGGATGGCGGGCGTCCACGCGAGGGAGTCGGGGCCGGCGCCGTCGGGGGCGGCCGTGAGCCGCCACGAGCCGGGCTGCGTGAGCTGGAGCACGTTCTCGATCCCCTCGAAGTCGTCGACGAACGAGAGCCCGTCGATCTCGTCGGGCTGGAAGTCGCGCCCGATTTCGCGGAGGTCGTCGCGTTCCTGCTCGAAGGCGAACGTCTCGGGGTGGCCCGGGAGGAGCTGGGCGAACTCGCCGCGGAGCTCAACGTGGCTCGGCGCGCGGGTCTGGATGAGCGGGAGCGCGTCGAGGACCCGCGTCATCCAGCGGGGGTCGGCGTCGAGGTGGCCGTCGAGCCCGAAGATGGCGTTGGAGAGCGGCTCCTCCCCGATGCGGTACTTGTCGATGAGCGGCTTCTCGGAGAGCCGCATGAACGTGGCGCCGAGCCCGGCCCGCGGGCCGATGGCGTAGTCGGCGCGGAGGCCGAGGAGCGTCTTGCTCCCGAGCGAGAGGAACTGGTTCCGCTCGTACTCGATGCGGAGGTTCTGTCCCGGCGTGAGGTACCGCTCGTTGATGATCTGGATCGTCCCGCTCGCGTAGTTGACTGTGTAGTCGGTGCCCTCGTTGAGGGGGACCTGCCCGCTCGTCACGCGCACGGTGTTCTCGACGATGGCGAAGCCGAGCTCGTACGTGGACTGGACAGCGCTCCGGTACTGCCCGGCGATCTGGTAGTTGCGAAGGCTCGGGAACAGCCGCGCGGCCACGTCGGGCTTGAGGCTGTAGAGGGTGTCGAAGGCGAACCGCCGGATGGCCTCCGCCTCGGTGGTCCCGGAGAACGTCACGGCGACGCTGTCGCCGAGGACGGCGCCGGTGTCGAGCGCGCGGCGGAGGTAGTCGCCGAACGGCTCGCGGACGGGGAAGATGATGCGGCCGTTGTCGCGGTCGATGGTGTACCCGTCGCGGAAGTCGAAGGCATCATCGGGCTGGGGGAGCCCGTCGTCGTTGAGGCGGTCGAGGCCGAGGACCTGGAGGAGCGTGCGCTGCTCGAACGAGACGTTGGGGAGCGTGCGCTGGGGCGTCTGGCTCGTCGGCTCGTAGAGCACCTGCACGTCGAAGTCGCTCGGGGTGAGCCCACGCCCCCCCACGCGGTAGATGTTCCGCATGGTGAGGCCCCAGGAGGCGTTCGCCGGGACGGGGTTGTTCCCCCGCATCAGCTTGAGGACGATGCGGTCGCCGTTGGTGGAGCCGGACTGGCTGCCCCGCCCGAAGTCCCCCACGGTCATGACGTCCCCGTCGTTGTCGGCGTACTGGTAGGCGACGCCGATCATCTCGTTCTCGGTGAGCGCCTGGCGGAGGGAGAGCCGCCCGAGGAACGGGTCGAAGTCGTAGTCGCGCCCCTCGGCGAGGCGGCGGAACCGGGCCGACTCGTAGTCCCCCTCGCGGAGGTCGAAGGCCTGTTCGAGGTTGACCGTGCTGGCGGAGTCGCGGAGGGCGGCGAGCTCGGCGGCGTCGTACTGGTCGAGGAGGGTGTCGGGGAGGGGGGCGACGGGGCCGAAGGCGGCGAGGTAGGCGTCGGCCCCGTCGAGGACGCCGCGCTCGGGCGCCCCCGGGACGGTGTTGCCGGGGCCGGGCTCGGCGAGGTCGAGGAGCGCCGTCGCCTGGACGATCTCGTTGGCGGTGTTCCCGCCGGACGTCCCGCCCTGCTGGTTCACCGAGGCGTCGTGCTTCCACACCTCTACGGCGATGATCCGGTTGAAGCCGGGGCTGGGCGTGGGCGTCGTCGCGTTCTCGTGGGCGCGGTCCCAGTGGTTCCGGAAGTGGTAGGCGAGGAAGAAGTGGGTGTTGTCCTCGTACTGGGAGGGGGCCAGCGCGAACGGCGTCGTCTGCGTGCCGCCCTCGATGGAGAGCACGCTGCCCTCGGCGTCCTGCTGGCTGGCGACGGCCGTGAGCGAGAGGGCGCCGAAGCGGAGGTCGGTGCGGAGCCCGAAGAGCCGCTGGCCCCCGCGGATCAGCTCGCTCGGCGTCTGGAGGAACACGTTGCCCGCCTCGATCCGCTGGATGATGTCGTCGTCGTAGCCGGTGTAGACGAGGGAGACCTGGTTCTGGAATTCGAACGTGTTCTGGGTGTCGTAGTTGACGTTGACGCGGAGCTTGTCGCCGATGGTGCCGGTGATGCCGAGCGTGAGCTCCTGCCCGAAGTCGGGGTTGAGCTGGCCGCCGCGGCCGGTGGCCGCCTGCTGGAGCTCGTTGCGGACGTAGTTGACGCCGAGGTCGATGTTGGCCTGCCCGTTGACGCGGAGGTCCACCTCGTTCCGCCCGAAGATGGTGGCGAAGGCGGTCTCGTTCCCTCCGGGGAGGTCGATGGTGATGCCGAGGCCGCCGCGGCCGGCGCGGGTGCGGCGGAGCCGCTGGTCGGCGAGGTCGCGGAACGTGGTGGCGAGGGTATGGCGGAGGCGGGCCTCGCGGAACGTGGCGAAGTCGGCCTCCTGCGGCACGCGGACGTCCTGCTCGCCGACGCGCTCGGTGGCGCGGTAGCGGAGCTCGGTCGAGTCGAGCTCGACCTCGTAGCGCCAGTAGGGGCCGGGCCGGCCGAGGAACGGCCGCGGCCGCCGCTCGACGAGGGGCGCGCGGGGATCGTCGGCGGGGACGAGGGGGAAGTAGCGCTCGGCGAGGGTGTCGGTGGCCGCGGTGTCGGCGGCGAGCCCCAGCGAGTCGGCAGCGAGGGAGTCGGGCGGGAGAGCGGCCGTCGAGTCGGCGCGGGTGGTATCGCGCCGCGTGGTATCCGGAGCGGCGGCGCTCCCCACAGGGGCCGGCGGGAGCCCGGGGCCCTCGGGGCTCGGGGTGCTGTCGCGCCGGGTGGTGTCGGGCGGAGCGCCGCGTCGCTGGGTGGTGTCAGGGAGGGGGCCGCCGAGCCCGGGGCGGAGGCCGTCCGTCTCCTGCAGGAACGCCCATGCGCCAGCGCGGTGGGCGCCGGCGGGTGGCGGCGCTGCCGTGAGGAACGCGCCCACCGCGGCGAGGCCGGCGAGCAGCGACAGCAGGCGAAGAGGAGAGCGCACGCGCAAGAGGCGGCCTCGGCTACGGGCAGGGGGCCGCTGCGGGGTCGTCGTGCAGCGGCCCGGCGTTCAGCGGGCTAGCGGGTAGCGAACGGGCGATGCAGGCCGGGCGTGCGGGGGAAGCGAGGCTTCCTGAAGGAGAGCGGGGGCGCGAAGGCCGGGAAGCTCCAGGCAGAAATCAATGATCGAGCTTCGCCGGGCTGCGGCCCCGGAGGACCACCGGGAAGGCGCACGATGGAAAAGCGCCTCCGGGTGCGTGGGCGGGGAAACTAAGGTGTTGCCGGGGGGGGCACAAGGGCATTTGGATGGGCCGCACCCCGGTGTACGGCCCGCCCTGCACGGGGAGAAGGGATAGCCCCTACCCACCATCCCCCGATCCTGTGTAGTCTTGGCGAACGGACCTTGTCACCCCCGCTCCGCTCCCCGATGCGCGTCGCCTGCTGCCTCGCCCTGCTCGCCGCCCTCGCCGCCGGCTGCAGCCCTGCCCGCCCCACCGCCGGTGCCGGCCGCCCTGCCGCGCCCTCCCCGCGCGGCGAGCGCCTCGGCATCGACTACGGCACGCTCCCGCCGTCGATGCCCACCGTCGCAGGGGCTGACACCATCATCGCCGCCGTGCGCGCCGTGCTCGACCGCCAGGTGGCGGACTGGAACGCCGGCGACATCCGCGGCTTCATGGAGGGGTACTGGCGCTCCGACTCCACGGTCATGATCTCGGACGGGACCCTCCGCCGGGGCTGGCAGACCAGCCTCTACGCCTACATGCGGAGCTATCCCGACCGCGAGGCGATGGGGACGCTCTCCTTCGAGGACCTCCACATCACGCCGCTCGCGCCCGACGCCGCGTTCGTCTACGGGCGGTACCGCCTCCGCCGCGCCTCCGACGAGCCCCTCGGGATGTTCAGCCTCGTCTTCCGGATCCAGCCGAACCACGGGTGGCGGATCCTCCACGACCACACCTCTTCTTCCCCTGGCTCCTGATCCCATGCGTGCTCCCGACTTGGGTGGGAAAGTTGTCGTCGTTACGGGTGCGGGAGGGCGGCTCGGGCGGGTCCTCGTGCGCCAGCTCCTCGAAGTGGGCGCGCGCGTGGCCGGGCTCGACCTCGTCCCCGCCTCGGACCTCCCTGAAGGGGCGCTCGCGCTCGGCGCCGACCTCGGCAGCGAAGACGAAGTCGTGGACGCCTTCGCCCGCATCGGCCGCAGCCTCGGCCCCGCCGACGCGCTCGTGCACACGGTGGGGATGTGGGCCGGCAAGCCGCTCGCGCGGACGTCGTTCGACGACTGGGAGACCATGCTCCACGTGAACCTCACGAGCGCGTTCCTGTGCTTCCGCGAGGCCGCCCGCGCGATGCAGGGGCGCGGGGGCCGCTTGGTCGGGATTGCCTCGCGGCAGGGCGCCGACCGGGGCGCCGCCGAGCAGGCCGCCTACTCCGCGTCGAAGGCCGGCGTGATGCGGCTCGTCGAGGCCGTCGCTGCCGAGTACGACGGGACCAGGATCACCGCCGCCGCGGTAGCACCCTCGACGATCCTCTTCGGCGGCGAGGGCGACGACGCGAAGGGGGTCTCGGTGGAGGACGTGGCGGCGCTGTGCGTGTACCTCTGCGGGCCCGGCGGGGCCGTCCACAACGGCGCGGTGCTGCGCGCGTACGGCACGGCGCTCTAGGCGGCCGGCTCGTACACCGCGGCCGGCGCCTCCCACCGCTCGCGGACGTGGATGCCGCGCGCGGCCAGCGCCTCGAAGAACGGGCCCGGCGGGACCACCTGCTCGGGCGGGGCCACCCCGCCGCCCGGCACCTGCTTGGTGGCGAGGAGGACGGCGATGGCCGCGGCCGGGAACGCCGTGCACCGCCGCATCGCCGAGATCCCGGAGGCCTCGTCGAAGTGCTCGACGAGCTCGTACACGAGCCGCTGCTGCGCGCCCTCCCGCTCCCCCTCGATCTCGACGCGGGCGATCACGGCGTCGCGGTACTCGCCGCCGAGCCGCTGGCGCATCCGGCGCACGAGCACGTCGCGGTAGGTGAGGTGGGTGCGGACGTCGAGCGCGGTCCGCTCTGCGAGGCCGAGGTCGAGGAGGAACCGCATCTGGAGGGCGTGGCCGGGGTAGCGGAGCGTCTTCACGTCGAGGTGCTCCAGCCGCCCCTCCAGCGTCTTGGCGAGGGAGGCCAGCCCGCCGCCCGCGTAGAACGCCTCAAGCGGGCCGAACTCGCCGAAGGAGATCGTCTCGAGTCCGGTCAGCGGGGGGCGGTAGTCCACGCGGCCCTCGCGGAGGACGGCCACGGGCTGGGTGTAGTCCTCGATGAGCTTCTCGGCGGAGTGGGCGAGGCGGTAGTGGAACGGCTCGCGCGGCTCCACCGGCACGTCGCCCACGCGGACACTCGCGCGCACGGCCCGGTCGAACGCCGTGATCCCTCGCATCGTGAGGACGTTCACGAGGCCTGGCGCGAGGCCGGCGCTGGGGACGACCCACCGCGCGTGGGCCTCGGCCTGCGGCGCCAGCTTGCACTCCTCCTCGAACACGGCCTCCGGCCCGCCGAGATCGACGAAGTGGGCGCCGAGGCGGAGGGCGAGCGCGGCGAGGCGGGGGTTCAGCTCCGGCGCCACGCACGAGACCACACACGCACTGCCGGCGAGGAGCGTCTCCAGCGTGGGGATGTCGCGCGCGTCGGTCTCGTAGGTCTTGAGGCGGGGGTGGTCGAGCCACGCGCGGAACGTGCGGAGCACGCCGGGCCGCGCTTCGCACACCTGCACGCGGTCCACCTCGGCGCGGTGGCAGAGGTCGTAGGCCACGGCCGAGCCCATCGCGCCGGCGCCGAGGACGGTGATCTTCATGCGGGAGGAAGGGGCCGGCGGAAGGTACGAAGGGGGCGCGCGGGTGGAAGCGCTTAACCCCGCGTTAACCGCCCCTGCTGCTAATCGGCCGGCGCCGCAGGGGTTTCGAGCGCGGCCGGGTTTTTCTCGCTACGCCCCCTCGGCCGCGGCGCGCCCGCCGAGCGCGCGCGTGGCCGCCACGGAGAGCCCGACGAGCGCCATCAGGAGCACGCTGTAGGCCGCGGCTGCACCAAGGTTGTAGAGCCGGAGCTGCCCGTACACCTCGACGGCGATGGGGCGGTTGGCGTATACGTAGAGGAGGATGGAGGCGACGAACTCGCCGAGCGCCGTCACGAAGGTGAGCAGCGTCCCCGCTGCGACGGCCGGCCCGATCACGGGCAGCACCACGCGCCGGAAGGTGGTCCAGCCGGAGGCGCCGAGGTTAGCCGACGCCTCGGCGAGGCGGTCGTCGAACGCCTCCAGCGCCGCCTGCGTGGACCGCACGACGAACGGGACGTGCCGGACGAAGTAGGCCAGCGGGAGGAGCCACACCGTACCGAGCAGCACGCCCCCGCCCGCGAGCGCCGACGGCGTCCCGAACGCGACGATGAGGTTGAGCGCGATGACGGTGCCGGGGATGGCAAAGGGGAGGATCGCGAGCGCGCGGAGGAGCCCGCGCCCCGGCACCTTCCCGCGCGCGATGATGAGCGCCGCTGCCACGCCGAAGGCGAGGTTGCCCGCCGTCGCGAGCGCGGCCATCCAGAGCGAGTTCCGCACGGGCACGAACACGTCGGCGTCGCCGACGAGCGCGGCGTAGTGGGCGAGCGTGAAGTGCGTAGGGAGCGGCTGCGTCGTCCACCGCGCGGCGTCGACGAACGAGAGCAGGAGGACCGTCGCGACGGGCAGCAGCACGACGACGAGGGCCACACTGGCCAGCGCGCCTGCCACGAGCCGCGCCGGCCCGCGCCCGACCGGCTGGGCGAGCCGCCCGGCGCCCTTCGCAGCGCCACGCACGCGCCGTCGCTCGGGCCGCGCCTCGAGGAGCGCGAGGAACAGGAGGCACAGCCCCGTGAGCACGGCCGAGGTCGTCGCGGCGGCGGCGAGGTCGCCGTTCACCTTCTGCCGGTAGATCTGCGTGGTCAGGAACGGCGTCTCCTCCGCAAAGAGGAGCGGCGCGGTGAAGCTCGCCATCGAGACCATGAACACGAGGAGCGCCGCGCCGACGAGCGCCGGGCGCAGCAGCGGCAGCACGATGCGGCGGAACGTCGTCGCGCCGGAGGCGCCGAGGTCGGCTGAGGCGTCGAGGAGCCCACGGTCGAGGTCACCCAGCGCCGCACCGACGAAGAGGTAGAAGTAGACGTAGAAGACGTAGACGTGGACGAGCCACACGGCGGGCACGCCCTTGAAGGCGAACGGCGGCGCATCGAGGCCGAAGAGCGCCTGGAGCCCGCGCGGGAGCATCCCGCTCTCGCCGTACAGGAAGAGGAACGCGAGCACGCCCACGAGGGGCGGCAGCGCGAGCGGGAGCGCGGCCACGCCCTGGAAGAGCCGCCGCAGGGGGAAGTCGTACCGGTAGAGCGCCCACGCCAGCCCGGTACCCACGAGGCCCGCGCCGAGCACCGTCGCCAGCGAGACGCCTACGGAGTACGCGAGCCCGCGCAGGCCCGCGCCCCCGAAGAACGCCGCGAGCCCCTCCGGCGTAAGGCCCAGCGCGAAGCCCCGGACGTTCGGCCAGAGCACGTAGCCGGCGAGCACGAGCGCGACCGGCACGGCCAGGAGCACGGAAGCGCGGCGACTCAGCACGGCGCCCTCACGTCTCACTCCGCGTGAGCCAACGCGCGACGGTGGGCGGCTCAAAGGCGCGCAGCCGCGCGAGCAGCGCCTCCGGGGTCTCCTCAACAAGGAGGAGGGCACGGTGCTCGGGTTTCAGAAAGCCCTCCTGCACCGCGTGGTCGAGGAAGCCGGCCATCTTCCTGAAGTAGCCTGCCACGTCGAGCACGCCGCACGGCTTCGCGTGGATGCCGAGCTGGGTCCACGTGAGCGTCTCGGCGAGCTCCTCCAGCGTTCCCATCCCGCCGGGCAGCGCGACGAACCCGTCGGCGAGGTCGGCCATGAGCGCCTTCCGCTCGTGCATCGAGTGGACGACGTGGAGGCGCGTCAGCCCCGCGTGCCCCACCTCCCGCTCGACGAGTGCGAGCGGGATCACGCCCGTCACCTCGCCGCCCGCCGCGAGCACGGCGTCGGCGACCACCCCCATCAGCCCGACGCGCCCGCCGCCGTAGACGAGCCCGATCCCTTCCTGCGCGAGGAGGGTACCGAGGGCGTGCGCCGCCTCCGCGTAGACCGGCCGCGCGCCCACGCTCGACCCGCAGTAGACGCAGAGGCGGCGGAGCGGCGTCGGCATCAGAGGCCGGAGCGCCCTTCGAGGGCGCGGCTGAGCGTGGCCTCGTCGGCGTACTCGAGGTCGCCGCCGATGGGGAGGCCCCGCGCGATCCGCGTCACCTTCACGCCGAGCGGCCCGAGGAGCTGGCCCACGTAGTACGCCGTCGTGTCGCCCTCCACATTGGGGTTGAGCGCGAGGATCACCTCCTGCACCGGCTCCGGCGCGTCGGCCGACGGCTCGGCCACGAGGCCCCCGGCAACGATGGGCCCGCGCCCGGCCACACGGGCGACGAGCTCACGGATGCGGAGGTCATCCGGGCCTACCCCGTCGAGCGGGGAGATCACGCCGCCGAGGACGTGGTAGACGCCGCCGTACTCGCCCGTCCGCTCCAGCGCGAGCACGTCGTTCGGCTCCTCGACCACGCAGATCATCGTGTGGTCGCGGCGCGCGGAGCGGCAGATCGGGCAGGGGTCCTCGTCGGTCACGGTGAAGCAGATCGAGCACGCCTTCACGCGGTCCTTCACGGCCACGAGCGCCTTCGCCAGCTCGACCACCTCCTCGCGGGGCATCTTGAGGACGTACGCCGCCAGCCGCTGCGCCGTCTTCCGCCCGACGGTGGGTAGCTTCGTGAACTGCTCGACGAGGGCCTCGACCGTCTCGGACGTGAGATGCATAGCAGGGGTGGGGTGCAGAACGGAAGAAGCTAGGGCCGGGCGGTGACAGCCCCCTGTCTACCGTCCGCCCTCAAAGCGCCCGCGAACTACAGCCCGAGCTGGCCGAGGTCGAGGCCCGGCGGGAGCATGGCGCCGGCGGTCTGGCGCAGCCGCTCGGCCTTGAGTGCCTCGGCCTCCTCCAGCGCCTTGTTCACGCCGGCGATGAGGAGGTCTTCGAGCATCTCCATCTCGCTCGCGTCCACGACCGTAGGGTCGAGCTTGACGGCGACGAGGCGGCCCCGCCCGTCGGCCGTCACCTTCACCATGCCGCCGCCGGCCTCGGCGGTGACGTGCTGGTTGGCGAGCTGCTCCTGCGCGTCGGCCATGCGCTGCTGCATCTCCTGCTGCATCTGCTGCATCCGGCCGAGGAGGTCGTCCATGTTGAGGTCCATCGGGAGAGAGGGGCTGTCGGAGAGAGGGGGTCAGGTGCGCCAGACGATCTCGGCGCCGAAGCGCTCGAAGAGGGCCTGGATGACGGGGTGGTTGTGGCGGAGCTGCTTGAACCGCTCGTAGGGGTCGGCCTCGCGCGGCGCCGCGCCCTGCTCGACCGCGCGGACGACGAACCGGAGGGGCGGCGGCTCGGCGCCGAGGAGGTCGCGGAGCACCTCGCGCACGTAGGGGGCCTGCTCGTCGAGCTGCGTCTTCGCGAACTCATTCGGCACGGCCACCTCGACGGCGCCGCGCCGCGCCTCCAGCGGGAGCTCCCCGGCGAGGAACGAGCCCAGCCGGACCCGCTCCGTCTTCGCGCGCTGGACGAGCCGCGGCCACACCTCGCGCACGCGCCCGAGCGGGAGCGCGAAGTCGTCGGAGGCCGGGGCCGTTTCCGGAGGCGGCGCTACGGCGACGTCGGCCCCGTCGCCGCCGCTGAACTGGGCCTCGGGCGAGGGCTTCTCGCCACCCGCTTTACGGCGGAGCGCGGGGGCCCCGAAGAGGGCCGCGGCGGGCTCGGCCACCTGGGGCGCGGGCGGGGGAGTGGAAGGACCCGGGGGCGCCGGGCGCGGCGGGGGCGGAACGGCGGCAGCGACGGGCGCCTCGTCGGCATCGGGCTCCGGCGGCCGCGCTTGCGGCGGGGCCGTCGGCGCGGCGGCGCGGGTGGGAGCCGGAGCGGGCGCAGGGGGAGCCGGCGTGGGGGCCGCAGGCCCCGTACGGGCTTCCAGCCGTTCGAGCCGGTCGAGCAGCAAATCGAGGTCGGCCACGCGCTCGAGGCTGGCGAGCTTGAGGAGGGCCAGCTCCAGCGTGAGCCGCGGCTGGCGGCTCGTGCGGAGCGCCGTCTCGGCGGCCTCGACGACGGTCAGGAGGTGGAGGAGGTCGGCCTCGGCCCAAGCCCTCGCGGCTTCGCGGTAGCGCTGCCGCGTCGCGTCGGTGGCCTCGATGAGCGCGGTCTCGCCCGTGGCCGCGACGACGAGGAGGTCGCGGAGGTGCTCGGCCAGCCCGCTCAAAAACTCCTGGAGGTCGTACCCGCGCCGGACCACCTCGGCCACGAGGGCGAGCACGGCGGGGCGGTCGTGCGCCTCGGCGGCCTCGGTGGCGGCGAAAAAGAGGTCGGCATCCACCACGCCAAGGGCCGCGCGGAGCTCGGCGCCGCGGAGGTCGGTCCCGCAGAGCGACACGGCCTGGTCGAACGCTGAGAGCGCGTCGCGGAGCGAGCCGTCGCCGCGGCGGGCCAGCAGGAGGAGCGCCTCCTCGTCGGCCGTCACGCCCTCTTCGGCACAGATGGCCTGGAGGTGGGGGACGGTCTCGGCGACGGACACCCGCCGGAAGTCGAACCGCTGGCACCGCGAGAGGATCGTCGGGAGCACCTTGTGCGGCTCGGTCGTGGCGAAGATGAACAGCGCGTGGGGGGGCGGCTCCTCCAGCGTCTTGAGCAGGGCGTTGAAGGCGCCCTGCGAGAGCATGTGGACCTCGTCGAGGATGTAGATCTTCTTCTTCGCGCCCTGCGGCGGTACGCGGACGGTCTCACGGAGGTCGCGGACGTCGTCCACCTTGTTGTTCGAGGCCGCGTCGATCTCGATGATGTTGAGCGAGCGGCCCTCCTCGAACGACTGGCACGAGGCGCACCGCCGGCACGGCTCGGCGTCGGCCCGCTCGGCCAGGGGGGTCTGGCAGTTGACGGCCTTCGCGAGGACGCGCGCCGCGCTCGTCTTCCCCACGCCGCGCGGGCCGGCGAAGAGGTAGGCGTGGGCGAGGCGGTGCAGCCGGATGGCGTTCCGGAGCGTCTCGGCCACGTGCTCCTGCGCCACGAGCTCGCCGAACGTCTGCGGGCGGTACTTGCGGGCGGTGACGAGGTAGCGCGGGGCGTCGGCGGGGGCGTCGTCCATGCCGGGGACAAAAAACGGCGGGCGGGGGCGGGGCAACATAGCGCCCCCGGCCCCCGCCCGCAAGCACGCGCCCGGCACCCTGGCGGCGCCGAGCGGGGCGTCCGGCGGTTACGCCTCGCTGTCGATCACCTGCGTGTTCGCCATCTTGTCGCCGATGCGGCGGCCGTCCTTGTCGACGAGCACGAGGATGGCCTCGACGAGGCCAAGGAGGCTGGCGGCCATGGCGAGCCAGCTCAGCTGGAGGTAGAGGCTCCACCCGCCGAGCCACAGGAGCCCGCTGACGATGCTGCCGAGCGCGAGCGGCCAGTTCCGCTTCACCGACGTGGCGATGTCCATCGTGCCGCCGTCGAGGCGGACCGGGCGCAGCTTCATCACCTTCTTCCCGATGGAGCGGCCGTCCATGAAGTCGAGCGCGAGGCCGTCACGGATGAGCACGTACGCGGCGTAGAGGAGCCACCCGATGCCGGCGTGAGCCATGGCGACGATTGCGTAGAGCACGCCGCCGATGATCCCGTCAATCAGGGAGGCGACGAAGCGCTTGACGAGGTCAGCCTTGGCGTAGCCCGAGGCCGTCATCGAGGGGGCGTAGCCCCCGGCGGGGGGGGCGCCAGCGGGTGGGGGGGTGTACGAAGGACCGGGGTTGGTCTCCATGGAGGGAGCAGGCTGGGTGAGGGGAGGGGGAAGAGGACGGCGGGTATCCTCCACATATCCAAACGATACGGCACCGCGCCCAGACCTGCAAGCTAGGCCGTTCAGGCCACGTCGGAGACGGAGGGCGGACGGGCAGCGACGTCTTCCGGCGTGGTGGGCTCCTCCCGCTCGCCCTGCGGGTCGAAGTGGCGGCGGCACCGCGGCTCGTACGCCTCCTTCTCCCCGACGAGCAGGCGGCTGTCGCTCCGCACGAGGCGCTGGGAGTGGTTGGCCGGCGCACCGCACCGCACGCACACCGCGTGGAGCTTCGTGACGTGCTCGGCGACGGCCATGAGCTGCGGCACCGGCTCGAACGGGCGGCCGAGGTAGTCCTGGTCGAGCCCGGCCACGATCACGCGGCGCCCCTCGCGCGCGAGGTGCTCGCAGACCCCTACGAGCTCGGTCCCGAAGAACTGCGCCTCGTCGACGCCGATCACGTCGGCGTCGGCAGCCAGGAGGAGGATCTGCTCCGGCGCCGAGACCACCTGCGACGGGATCTGGTTCTCGTCATGGGAGACGACGGCGTCGGCGGCGTAGCGGGTGTCGACGGCCGGCTTGAAGATCTCGACGCGCTGGCGCGCGATCCGCGCCCGCTTCAGGCGGCGGATGAGCTCTTCGGTCTTGCCCGAGAACATCGAGCCGCAGATGACCTCGATCCACCCGGCCCGGCGGCCGCTCTCGTCGCGCGTGTAGACGTGGGGCTCCATACACGGAAGGTACGCGCGCTACTGGCTAGATCTCCTCTACGGCACGGGCGGGGAGCCAGCCGGCGGTGCCGTCGGCGAGGCGGGCCTGTCGCCACGACCCACGCACCTTGCCGAGGCGGACGACGCGGCCGGGCCCGAGTGTAGCGCGCGCGTCGGCCGTGGCGATGGGCCCGGCGCGGAGGGCCGTCTCCGGCATGGTTACCACGCCGCGCGCCGGCGCGCTCACGCTCGCCGCGGCCACGACGAGCGCGACGAGGGCGACGGGCACGAGGAGGGTAGCGGCCACGCGAAGCCCGCGCCCGCGCCACCGCCGCCAGATTCCCACGCCGGCGACGGCCGCCGCCAGGGCGTAGAGCCCGAGCGCGCCGAGGAGGAGCCCGCCCCGGCCAAGAACGGAAGCGGCTTCGCTAGCGACTCGCTGGGCGGGCGGCACTCCCCTGGCAGGCTCTCCCGCGAGCCGGTGCGCCAGCCGGAGGTTGTGGGCAGCGGCGTCGTCGCCCGGCATCGCTTCCCATGCGCGTTCGAGGTGGAGCACGGCGCAGCCGAGACGCCGCGCACGAAGGCAAGCGCTGCCGAGGTTGTGGTCGAGGGCGGCGCTCGTCCAGCCCGTCGCGGCGGCGCCTTCCCAGGCGGCGAGGGCGCCCGTCGTGTCGCCCGTGGTGTAGAGCCGGTTGCCGAGGGCGAAGAGCCGCTCGGCCTCCGCTTGCGGGGCCGCCTGGAAGAGCGCGAGCAGGGCGAGGAGCGCCATCATCCCGCCACCTCCGCACCCGCCGGGGCTTCCAGCGCGGCGAGGAGCCGCTCGGCGCGGGCGGCCACGGCGGCGCGGGCCGCCGCGTCGTCGGACGCGCCGGGGGCGAACTGGCCCAGCTCGCACGCGGCGAGGAGCGCGGACACCTCAGCGCGCGCCACCTCGCTTGCCCCCCGCTGAGCGAGCGCCGCGTCGAGCGCCGTGCGGGAGAGCCCGCGTCCAGGGAGGCCGAGGCGGTCGGAGAGGAACGCCCGCACGAGCCGCTCGACCTCGGCGTAGAAGGCGGACCCTTCGAGGGTCTGGTGCGCCACGCGGAGGCGTCGGCGGGCCTCGCTCGGGGCGCGGCGCTGCGTGCGCTCGGGCGACGACGCGGCCTCGCGGTCCTTGCGGCGGCGGGCAGCCGCCACTGCAACGAGGGCGAGGAGCGGGAGCACAACGCCTCCGGCCAGGAGGAGCGGCGCGGAGCGGGGCGCGTCGCCGGCGCGGCGCCAGCGGGCGTGCGTCATCAGCCCCATCGGGACGTTCGGGTCGGGCCCGGCCTCGGTCGCCGCGGCGGCGGGGGCGGCCGGCCCGCGCACGGTGAGCGTGAAGGGCCCGGCGCCGAGCGTGCGGTAGATACGCGCCTCGGGATCGAAGTAGCTCCACGCCAGCGCGGGGATCTCGGCGCGGCCCCCTTGGCGCGGCACCAGCGTGAACGTAAACGTCTTCTCGCCAACGAGCGGGGCAGCGTTCCGGTCGACGTTCCGCGCCTCGTCGGGGTCGAACGCCTCGAGGGCCGGCGGGAGGCCGAGGGCCGGCGCGCCGAGGGTGGCGATGTTGCCCGTCCCCCGGATGGTTACGGTGAGCTGGACGGGCTCGCCCGCGCGGGCCGTCGGGCGTTCGAGGGCAGCCTCCATCGCGAAGCGGCCGACGGCCCCGCTGAACCCGGCAGGGGCTCCGGGCGGGAGGGGGTCAGCGACGAGCGTGAGCGCGGGGGCACGGACGAGCTCGGTGTCGAACCGCGCGGCGAAGGGGTTGAAGAAGGGGGCGAAGGGGCTGTCGTCGTCGAGCGAGCGGACGAGGTCCACCTCGAAGGGGAGCGGGCCGAGGTCGAGCGGGCCCGTGCGCGTCGGGAAGAGCGCCACGCGGCGAACGGTGACGGCCATCATCGCGCGCCCGCCGACAGCGACCGACCGCGCCACGGTGAGGGCGGGGGGAACCTCAAGCTCCTCCCGCCAGAACCCCTGCGTGTCCCACGCTGCCGTCACCTGCGAGCGGCGCGGCTGGAGGTGCGGCGCAAAGTAGAGCACGTAGTCCACGACCACCTGCTCGCCCACGACGACGCGCCGCGACGACGGCTCGGCCCGCACGAAGAGATCGCTCCCGCTACTCGGAGGGTCAGGCGAAGGGCTCGGCGCGGGTCGTCCCAGGCTCGGGGCGTTGCCCGACACCTCCACACGGATCGGATCGGTCGTGAACACACGCCCGCTGATGGGGACCCGGGCCGGCCCCAGCTCGGCGGTCCCGCTCCGCTCGGCGCGGTAGCGCCAGCGGACCGTGAGTTCATCTGCACCGCCGCTGCTGCGCACGAACGAGCGGAGGGTGGGTGTGCGCTGCACGAGGGTGAGCCCACGTGCGGGGGGCGGCTCGGGGTCGCCGAGCCCGCGGAGGTCGCCGCGCGCTTCCAGGGTGTACGTCACGATCTCCCCGGCGCCCACCACCGTGCGGTCCACGTACGCGTGGACGGCCACCTGCGCGCTGGCCGCCGACCACGACGCGGCCAGCAGGATGAAAGCAAAAAGCCGCATCACCAGTCGCGCGTGGTGCGGCGCGGGCGCGTGGGCGGGCGCGGGAGCGTGCGGAGGACTTCCCGCTCGTCGGCGCCGAGGGCGTTCAGGATGCGCTCGGCCTCCTCGCGCGTCATCCGACCGCGCGCGGCGTCGACGGGCGCGTCAGGCGTGGGGCTACCCTGGCCGGGGCGCGGTGCATCGGGGCGGCCCGTCGGCGGAGGGAGGGGCTGCCGCTCGTCGCGCTCTTCCCGCTCGCCCTCGCGGGGCGCCGTCCGCGTCTGGTCCCGCGCGGCGGGGTTGTCCGACGGCTCCGGCCGGTCGGGCGGCGCCTGCGACGCCTCGTTGCCGCGGGGCTGGTCCGGCCGCTGCTGGTTCTGCTGCCCCTCGTTGGGTTGTGGTTGTTGCGGCTGCTGGCCGCCGCCCTGGGGCTGGTCGGGCGGCTGGCGCCGGATGCGCTCGAGGAGGGCTCGCAGCCGCGCGTCGTTCGGCGCGAGGGCGAGGCCCGCCTCCGCCGCCCGCTCGGCCCCTTCCTTCTCGCCCGCGATGAACAGCCGCGCCGCCTCATGGTAGCGGTCCGACGCCGACTGCGCGTGCGCAGCCGTCGCGAGGAGCAGGGCGATCAGGGGGAGAAGGAGCCGCATCAGAGCGAATCGGGCGCGGGGGCAGCGAGTTGCTCGATCTCCACCACGGTCTGGAGCCGCTGGAGGTAGTCGCCGAACGCGGCGACGGTCGAGTCGCGCGTGAGGCCGTCTTGGAGAAGGGCGAGGGCGTCGGCGTAGCGCCGGGCGGCGACGAGGCGGTCGGCACGGGCCTTGAGCGCGCGGGCGAACGCCGACGGCTCCGGCGGGGTCCCCCCTTCACTCCCTTCCTGCTCCTGCTGCAAACGCCGCTTGACGAACTCGTAGTTGAACCGCGCCGCCTCGTCGCCCGGGGTCAGGACGAGCGCGCGGCGGAGGAGCGGGAGCGCCGCGTCGAACCGCCCGGCGCGGGCGGCGACGGTGCCGGCGTTGTAGGCGTAGCGCGCGCGCGCCTCCGGCTCCGGCGCGAGGGCCAGCGC
>DASPKS010000276.1:0-14575 GCA_035628035.1 Rubricoccaceae bacterium | reverse complement strand
GCCGGGTCGCGGCGGAGCAGGCCCCCACCGAGGGTGTCGAGCCAGAGCGCCCCTGTCTCGTCCTCGTGCACGGCCATCACGGGCCCCAGATCGTCGGGCAGCCCCGCACCCGGGCCGAGGTGGTCAAACGCGGCGCGGTGGGGGTCGTGGTGGTAGAGGCCGCTCCGCGTCCCTACCCACACCCCGCCTGCCCGGTCCTCCACTATCGCGAGGACGTAGTTGCGGAGGGCATCGCCGGAGGGGTCAAGCGGGAAGGCCGTGCCCGTACCCGTGGACGGGTCGTAGCGGAAGAGCCCGTCGCGCATGCCGACCCACACCACGCCGGACCGGCTCTCCAGCACGTCGCTCGCTTCGGCGTCGGCGTAGGTGCGCCCCCCGGGGAGCCGCGGGAGCCCGCGGAGGCGCCCGCCGTCCACCGCCCGGTCGAGCCCGGGGACGTCCAGCCACACCGTCCCCGTCGGCCCAACGTGAAACGTGCCGTCCTCCCCTGGCCGGAGGGGGTACACCGAGCGGAAAGTTCGGGCATCCGCTGCCCGGCGGACCAGGCGGCTCCGTGGCCTGCCTTCCACCCGCCAGAGGGTCCCGTCCGGCCCTGCCGCCACTCCCTTCCCCTGGGGCATGCGCTCCTCGCCGAGCAGGCCGCGGGCCGGGTCGTAGCGGAGGAGCCGGGTGTGGCCCTCCCGGCCGAGCGCGCTCGCCCAGATCGTTCCGCCCGGCTGCCGTACGAGCGCGACCACGTCGGCGCCGGTCGGCGCGTAGCGGACGAACCGCCCCATCCGCCGGTCGAGGCGGGCAACGCCGGCGGCGGTCCCCACCCAGAGGTCACCGTCGGGCGTGGCGAGGAGGGCCTGGACGGTATTGTCCGGGAGGGTATCCGGGCGGTCCGGGTGGTGACGGTAGGTCACGAAGCCGTAGCCGTCGTAGCGGCAGAGCCCGTCGGCCGTGCCGACCCACACGAACCCCGCGGCGTCCTGCGCCAGCGCGAGCACGGTGTTGTGCGCCAGCCCGCCGCGGCTGTCGAGCCGCTCGAAGCGCGGCCCCACGTTCGGCTGCGCCCGCGCCGTGCCGAACGCGAGCACCCCGGCGAGGCAGAGGCTCCCGGCTCCTTTCAGGACGGCGCACGACGGCATGCCGTGAAGGTAGGGCGCAGGTCGCTTCGCTCCGTGCGCCGCGCCCCGATGTCTTCCTCAGAACGCCTGCCCGATGCCGAAGTGGAACAGCGGCGTGTAGAGTCCTTCGGGGAAGAGATCCGAGCCCGTCACGGGCGAGTGCACCTTCCACGCGAGGTCGAACCGGAGGATGAGGTAGTCCCACGCCACGCGCACGCCGAGCCCGGCGCCGACGCCCAGCTCGGTCACGAAGTCGGGTACCCGGAACCGCCCGGCCGGGTCGCCGGGGTTGCGCGGGCCGAACCACACGTTCCCCGCATCCACGAACGCGGTGCCGGCCCAGTCGGCCCCGAGGAACCGGCGGATCACGACGCGCCGCGTCTCGGCGCTCAGCTCCACTTTGAGGTCGCCGCCCTGCACGAACCCGCCGGCGTCGTCGACAGCCCCGGGGCCGAGCGTGCGGAGGCGCCACCCGCGCACGCTGGAGGCGCCCCCTACGTAGAAACGCCGGTCGAAGGGGACGACGGGCGCCTGCCCCGTCGGCAGCGCCGCACCGACGAGGGCCTTGAAGGCGAACAGCCCGCGTGTACCTGCAGGGAGGTACCGCCGCGCGTCGGCCAGCACGCGCACGTACGGGCGGTACTCCAGCCGGCTCACGGCGCCGCCGAGGAACGCCAGCCCCGGCAGCGAGCCCTCGACGGCGCCGGGCGTGAACACGAAGCGGTCGAGGAGCGCCGGCAGGTGGCCGCCCGCCTCCACTGATACCTCGACGGCATAGCCTCGGTCGCGCCGGAACGGATCGGCCGTGAGCGCGCGGAGGGTATAGCGGAGCGCGTTGTTCACCTGCGGGCGCGTGTAGTCCTCCAGGAGGAACTGCCGCGCCACAGGGTCCTCGACGAACTGGAGGAACCGCTCGGAGAACCCCGCCAGCGTGTCGGGGTCGCTGAGATAGAAGTCCACGAGGTCGACGGCAGAGGTGAGCGGTGGCGCGTGCTGGACCTCGAAGCGGGCGCCGACCGAGGCGCGGGCCCGGATGAGCACGCCGAGCGCCTCGCGGCGGGCGTTGAGAAACCCCAGCGAGAACCGCGAGCGCGCGTCGAAGGGCTGGAGGCGCTGTTCAACCCCCCCGAAGGGCGGGACGAGGTACGGCACCGTGAGCGCCACGGTCCCCTCGAACTGCGTGTCGGGGAAGCCCCCCTCGAAGCCGCCCGCGACGGAGCCCGCCCCGCGGACGGCCAGCGCCTCGCCCGCACCGAAGAGGTTGGCGTTCCGGTACGTCGCCCCCGCGCCGAGCCCGATCTCCTCGGCGGCGACGCCGAGCAGGCCGGTCCGCTGCAGCACGAACCCTTCGATGCGGACGGCGTGGCGGGGCCGCGTCCGCAGCCCGATGCGGTGCGGCAGACGCCGCGCCCCACCGCTGCTATCGGGGGGCAGCGCGACGATCTCGGAGAACGCGAAGACGCCCGTGCGGTCGAGCCGGCGCTTCGTGGCGAGGAGCGCGCGGTGGTCGTAGACCTCGCCGGGCGTGAGCCGCAGCGCGCGGCGGAGCAGGCCCGGCGAGAGCCGGGTCTCGCCCACCATCTCGGAGAAGACCCGGCCGTCGCCGCGCGCGGCGGTGTCGCGCCGCGCCGCCGCTGTCTCCGGCCCTGCTACGACGAACCTCACGTCGCCGAACCGATACCGCGGGCCAGGTCGCACCACCAAGGCAACATCGACGGAGTCCGGCGGGGGTCCGAATGGATCAGGCCGGTTGAAGATGACAGCGCGGATGGAGTCGCGGTCCACGCCGGCGAAGCCACGCGCGCGGAGGAAGTCGAGGAGGCGGCGCCGCTCGGCGAGCAGCTCGCGTTCGGAAAACCGCTGGCCCTCTCCCCCCGCTTCGAGCGGGATCCCGTCCGGCCGGAGTCGCAGCGTCGACGTGCGGACGAGCTCGTCGGCCTCGGCGGCCGTGAGCGCACTGAGGCCGTCGAAGCGGAGGCGCCGCAGCCACGTGGGTGCCCCCACATCGAAGGCGAACGTGATGCGCGCGCGGCCCCCCGCGAGGGTGTCGACATGCGGCGCCACACGGGCAGCGAGGTAGCCCTCCTGCCGGTAGAGCACCGCCAGCCGGTCGGCGTCGGCGCGGACGAGCGCGGTATCGAGGAACGCCGGCGCCTCGCCGGTACGGCGGAGCGCCCGGGTGATCGGCGCGGGGAGGCCCGCCGCCCCAAGGCGGTACACCCACAGCCCCGGCGTCAGGCCGGGGACCCCGAAGAACCGCCGGTTCGGTACGCTCCGAAGCTGGAGCCGGAGCGCCTCATCGCTCAGGAGCGGCCGCTCCCCCGAGAACCGGACCTCCACGAGGCGGAGGGCCGTGCTATCGGGGAGAGAACGGGGCTGCGCGGACCCGAGAGGCGCCGCCGCCAACGCGACGAGCCATCCGGCGGCAACGCGGGTGGCCCGTGGCAGCACGCTCACCGGCACGCCCCTCCGCGCCGGCTCACTCGTCCTCGTAGTAGTTGAAGTCCTCGTTGGCCGTCGGGAAGTCCGGCCACACCTCCTCGATGTTCTCGTACGGCTCGCCGTCGTCCTCCATCTCGCGGAGGTTCTGGATCACCTCGGGCGGGGCGCCGGTGCGGTCAGCGTAGTCGATCAGCTCGTCCTTCGTCGCCGGCCATGGCGCGTCTTCGAGGTACGAGGCAAGCTCCAGCGTCCAGTACATGGCGGTCGTCGGGGGCAGGGCGAGCGGCCCACGGAGAAGTCGAGGGGCGAGCCCCTCCGAGGGGCGGAGCGGACTTTAGCGCGTGCCGCGCTCAAAAGCAACCCGCCGCCGCGTGTAGGCCTGGCGAATATGAAAGATTCCAGGTCGACCGGCCGTGGCCTGAAAAGAGAAGCCGACCCGGCGGAGCGCGCAGGTCGGCTTCCTTGCAGCGAGGGGTGCCGGTTAGTCGAAGGAGACCGTCTCCCGGCGGGCGTGCTGGACGAGCTCCTGATATTCCCGGTTCGTCACGCCGGGGACGAACGTCGAGATGGGGTTGATCGGGACGGCCTCGTTCCCGCGCACCTGTCGGACCTCGTAGTGGAGGTGCGGCGCCGTCGAGAGCCCGGTGTTGCCGGTGTAGGCGACGACCTGGCCGCGCCGAACGGGCGCGCCGGGGCGGACCCCCTCGGCCACGCGCGAGAGGTGGGCGTAGCGCGTGCGGCGCGACACGAGCGGGTGGCTGATCTCGAGCACGTTCCCGTACCCGCTCATCGTCCCCGCGAAGGCGACCACGCCGTCGCCGGTGGCGTAGACCGGCGTCCCGATGGGGGCGGGGAAGTCCACCCCCGCGTGCATGCGGGTGACGTGGAGGATGGGGTGGTACCGCATCCCGAAGCCGGAGGTGAGGCGGGCGTTGCGGATGGGGAGGATGGCGGGCTGCTCGCGGAGCTCCTCCTGGCGCGCGCGGGCGATCTCGCGGAGGTCGTCGAAGGAGCGGCTCTGGAGGGTGAACTGGCGGTCGAGCCGCTCCAGCGTCTCGCTCGTCTGCCGGAGGAGCCGGGCCGTCGGCACGCTGAACCGGTCGAAGGCCTCGGTCGTGCGCGCGCCGCCGACGCCGGCGCGGAACTCGTCCTCGCTGATGGGCTCGGCGTTGAGGACGGTCCGGTAGATCTCGCGGTCGGTGGCGGCGAGCGCCTCGAGGTCCTCGGAGTACGTCGAGAGGCGCTCGTTGGCCGCCATCAGCTGGTCGCGGAGGGCCTCGATCTCGTCGCGCTGGGCGAGCTCGGTCGGCGTCGTCACGTTGCGCGCGCCGAACCAGATCCCGACGGCGACGAAGGCGAAGGCGATGGCCGCGACGGCGCCGCCCTGCTTGAGCAGGCGCGTGCGGTCGGGCTGGACCTCCACGAAGGTGCAGGCTTCGTGGTCGTAGTAGTAGAAGCGGTTCCTGGGCATCAGGTAGCGAACGGTTGGCGGGGGACGGCGGTCGGGTTCGCTCCTTCCCGGGGAGGGCGCGCCAAGACGGATCCGAGGCGGTGGTGAAGCCGCGAACGGACACGCCGGAGCCGCGCTCTCCGCGAAGAGCAGGATCCCGTCGGCCGGCGCCGTGGGTGATCGGCACCGATGCCCGGGGACCGGCTCCCCCCGTCGCCCACCTGCGCGGCAAAGACTGCGCCGCGAAGCCACCTGCGCCCTTTCGAAGCTCGCGCTGTTCCCCCGCGGAGCCGAAAGGTGGTGGGAGCGCTTCCACCGGGCGCCCCAAGATAGGCCCCACCCCCCAGGGTGTCAACGTTACGGCCGAAGCCGGGCGACCCCACCTTGCCCCGCGCCGCCTATTCGGCGGGCGCAGGGGCTAAATCCACGGAAACTGCGCCGTTGCCGGCCGGAAAAACGGGGCCTCCCCCTACTCCACATCGTGCTCGAACCACTCGATCCCCCGGCGGGGACGGGCGGGGTCGTCGTCCTTCCGGAGACGCTCCGTGAGGCGGCGCGCGAACACCTCCGCCGGGTCGTAGCCGTAGTGCCGGAGGAGGTGGTTCATCGCGATCACCTCGCAGATAACGGTCACGTTTTTACCCGGGATGATGGGGAGTTTGACCGTGGGGAGCGGGACCTCCAGGATCTCCTCGTGCTCGTCGACCATCCCGATGCGGGTGTACTCCTCGCTGGGGTCCCAGTGGTGCATCCGGATGACGACCTCGATCCGCTTCTGGAACCGGATGGCCCGGATGCCGAACATCGCGCGGACGTCGAGGATGCCCAGCCCGCGGATCTCCATGAAATGCTGGGCGAGGTCCGTCCCCGCCCCCAGCAGGATCCCCTCCGCCTTCTTCGTGGCGATGACGACGTCGTCGGCGACGAGGCGGTGGCCCCGTTCGACGAGGTCGAGCGCCACCTCGCTCTTCCCGATCCCGCTCGGCCCCGTGAGGAGGAGCCCGATCCCGTACACGTCCACGAGCGAGCCGTGGAGGGTGACCTGAAGGGCGAACTGGTCCTCGAGGAAGTCCCGCAGCTGGTACATGAACTCCACCGTCGGGGTGGGCGTGCGGTAGACCGGGACGGCGTGGGCCTCGGCGGCGATGAGGAGCGGCTCGGGGAGGGTGTTGCCGTCGGTGAGGACGATGCAGGGGAGGTTGAAGTCGAGGAGCCGCTCGAAGGCGGCCTGCCGCTCGGCCTCCCCCAGGTGCATCAGGAACCGGCACTCGGTGTTGCCGAGGACCTGCACGCGGTGGTGCGTGAAGAGCTCGGTGTAGCCGGCCAGCGCTACGCCCGGCCGGTGGAGGTTGACGTCGGTGACGTAGCGGGCCTCCGGGTCGGCCTCGTTGACCGCCTCCAGTTCGACCCCCACGCGCGAGCGCATCTGCTCGGCCATGTGGGCCACCGTGATGGACTCCTTCTTGAACGGCTCGGGCTTGCGCATCGCCTACCTCTCTTCGAGAATGGCCCGTAGGCCGCTGGCATACACGGGGGGGATCACCGACCAGTCGTAGCCGAGGTCCTGCTCGGGGAGGGTCCAATCATACCCCTGGACGGCGAGCACGGTGAAGGCGTTCATCAGGAGGGTGGCGTAGTCGGCGCCGGCGCAGTAGTGGCCGGTGGGCGGGCCGACCCCGTGCGGGACGAAGGCGCACGGGTGCTGCCGATGCTCGGCGCGGCCTTCGGCGAACCGGTTGGGGTCGAACGTGTCCGGGCTCGCGAAGAGGGCGGGGTCGTGCATCGAGGCGGAGGTCGCATAGAGCAGCGTCCAGCCCGCCGGGATGACCGCGCCCTCGCACGCGAAGGGCGCCTTGGACCGCGCGAAGATACCGGGGACGATAGGCGTAGTACGCTTGACCTCCATCACGAAGTGCTCGAGGAGCGGCATTCGGGCGAAGGCCCCCGCGGTTAGGGGCCCGGCGACGACCTCAGCGCTCTCGGCGCGGAGCTGCTCTTTGATCGCGGGATATCGGTCCAGAGCCACGAGGATTGCGGCAAACTCGGCGTAGATGATGTACCCGGCGAGGACGAGGTGGTGCACCTCCCGGACTGCCTCGTCGTCGGTGATGCGGGTACCGTCGTCGGCCGTGGCGGCGAGGATGCGGGAGAGCCCGTCGGCGCCTGGGGCGGCGCGTCGGGCGGCCACCAGCGCGCCGAGCGTGCGCACGACGCGGTCCCGCGCGGCGAGCGCCCGGCTCAAGCGCGTCCCAGGAAAGTTGAGGGGGACGGCCGTGAACGCCCGCGCGATGCGCTTGTAGTCGGCCGCGAGCGCGTCCGCCTCTGGGCCGGCCTCGACGCCCAGCACGTTCGCGCAGATCAGTTCGAAGGCGAGGTCCTCCAGGCCATCGAGCGCGAGGAACGCTCCTAGCTCCACCCAGCGCGCGAGCCGACGCTCCACGATGCGCTGCACGTCGGGGAGGTACGAGGCCAGCGCGTCGGGCGTGAACGCGGCGAGGACGAGCTGCTTTCGGGCGCGGTGGCGCTCGCCGTCCATTGCAGGAAGGCTCTCTCCGGCGTAGAGCTCGGAAACGTGTGGGGGCATGGCCCCGGCCCGCGCCACGAGGGCCGGGTCCGCGAACTGGGAGGCCGCCTCCGGCCCGGCGAGGACGGCGGTCTTCGCGAAGAGGACGTTCGTCTTGAAGACGCGCCCATACCTAGCGAGGCGCTTGGTAACGAACGCGAAGGGGTTCCGCGCGAACGCGAGGCTCTCCCCTACCACGGGGAGGCCCAGCGAGCCTGGCAGACGGCGCGGCGCCGCGCGCATCAAGGCACCTCCACCCGCTCCATCACGCGGCGGACGAGCTGCTCGGGCGTGACCTCCTCGGCCTCGGCCTCGTACGTCACCACGAGCCGGTGTCGGAGCACGTCGAGGGCGACGGCGCGGACGTCCTCGGGGGTGACGTAGGCGCGGCCGTCGAGGAACGCGTGGGCGCGCGCGGCGAGGTTGAGGTTGATCGTCGCGCGGGGCGAGGCGCCGTACGCGACGAGCGGCGCCAGCTCGGGGAGGCGGTGGTGCGCCGGCTCGCGCGTGGCGAGGACGAGGTCGACGATGTACCCCTCCACGCGCTCGTCCACATAGAGCTGGTCGAGGAGGGCACGCGCGCGGAGGAGCTGCTCCGGCGTAACGACCGGCCGCACCGCCTGCTCCTCCACCGCCTTCGCCCGCCGCCGCATGATCGCGAGCTCCTCCTGCCGCGAGGGGTAGGAGATCGTCACCTTGAACATGAACCGGTCCACCTGCGCCTCCGGCAGCGGGTACGTCCCCTCGTGCTCGATGGGGTTCTGCGTGGCGAGGACGAGGAACGGCTGGGGCAGCGGGAACGTGGTCTCGCCGATGGTGACCTGCCGCTCCTGCATCGCCTCCAACAGCGCGCTCTGCACCTTCGCCGGGGCGCGGTTCACCTCGTCGGCGAGGACGATGTGGGCGAAGATCGGCCCCTGCTTGACGACGAACGCGCCCTCGGCCTGGTTGTAGATGAGCGTCCCGATGAGGTCGGCCGGGAGGAGGTCGGGCGTGAACTGGACGCGCTGGAACGACGCCTGCACCGCCTGCGCGAGCGTCGAAACGGCGAGGGTCTTGGCGAGGCCGGGCACCCCTTCGAGGAGGACGTGCCCGCCCGTGAGGAGCCCGATGAGCAGCCGCTCCAGCATCGCCTGCTGGCCGACGATCACGCGGCCCACCTCATCGAGGAGCGCGCGGGCGAACGCGCTCTCGGCGGCGACACGCTCGGTGAGGGCAGCAAGGTCGAAGAGGGGGCGCGGCGTGCCCTCAGCAGGCGCGGGGGAGACGGGGTTCAGCATCGGCGCGGAGCGTGGTCGGGGATGATACGGAGAGCCGGAGGGGACCGCCGGAGAACGCGGTCCCCCGCCCCGCTATTCCCCGAACCGTTCGCCCGGTGTGAGCTCCACCCCGTTGAGGAAGTCCCGCGCGGACACGCGCCGCTTCCCCTCGCGCTGCAACTCCAGCACTTCGACGGCCCCCACGCCGCACGACACGACGAGCCGGCTGCTCGCGTCTAGCACCGCGCCGGGCGGTCCCGCCTCTCCCTCCTCCCGCTCGACGCGCGTACGGAACAGCTTGACCTGCTCGCCGCGCAGCGTCGTCCACGCGGCCGGGTGCGGCGAGAGGGCGCGGGCATGGTCGTGGACGGCGCGGGCCCGGTTCGCCCAGTCCACGCGCAGGTCGTCCTTGAACAGCTTGGGGGCCGGGCTGGCGAGGCGGTCGTCCTGCGGCTGTGCGGCGGCCGTCCCCGCCTCGATGCGGCGAACCGTCTCCACGACGGCCTCGGCCCCGAGCGTGGCCAGCCGGTCGTGCAGCTCCCCGCCCGTCTCGTCGGGCCCCACGGGGATCGCTCGCTGGAGGATGATGGCCCCGGTGTCGACCTGCTCCCTCAGGAAGAACGTCGTCACGCCGGTCTCGGTGACGCCGGCCATGAGGGCGCGCTGGATGGGGGCGGCCCCGCGGAAGGCCGGGAGCAGCGAGGCGTGGAGGTTGAAGGCGCCCTTCCGCGCGAGGGTGTACACCTCCGGCGGGAGGATGCGAAACGCGACGACGACGAGCACGTCGGGCGCGAGCGCGGCGAGCGCTTCGATGAAGGTGGGGTCGCGCAGCGACTCCGGCTGGAGGACAGGCAGCCCGGCCGCCTCCGCCGCGCGCTTGACGGCAGAGGGCCGGACCTGCTGTCCCCGCCCCACCGGTTTGTCCGGCACGGTCACGACGGCGACGGGGCGGTAGCCCGCCGCGAGGAGGGCCTCCAGCGAGGGCACGGCGAAGTCGGGCGTGCCCATGAACACGACGCGGAGCGGCGAGGGGGAAGCGGCTTCGGTCACGGCACGAACGGCGGGGCCCGCAAGCTACCGTCGCCCCACCCATCCCCCATTGAAGCAACGAGGGGGCGCCCGTCTGAGACGGGCGCCCCCGAGCACGCGATTGGCAGTCCCTACTCCGTCAGGTCGCACGCGGCGCGGTAGAGTGCCGCCGCTCCGGGGTACTCCATCGGGACGTCCTCAAAGTCGGCCTGGTCGCTCTGGTGCTCACCGACAATTTGGCCGGCCGCATCCAGCTGCGCACCGCCCAGCGAGAGCTGCGCCGAACTGCCGCACGCGTACACTGTGCGAGCCTCGTAAGCTGTGTACGTCTTACCGTCCCCGTCTTCCTGGGGCGTCGCGTACACCCGGCGGGTAGTGACGGTGCATTCAGACGTGCCCGCATCGCAGGCGAAGTTCTCAGGGTGCGTGTCGATGAACAGGCTGTCGCCTTCGATCACGGCCACAAAGGTCCAGGTGTGCGAGTCCTGGGCGCGGGCGGGACCTGCAAGGGCGGTGAAGGCAAGTCCTGCGCCCAGCGCGAAGAGCAGAAGCGAACGCATGGTGTGGTGGTCTTAAAAGGGGTCCAGAAACGCCGACCGGAAGCGCCGGCGCGCCGAAGGTGCCCCTAGCCCCTTACCCTCCACAATCCCCCGGGAAAGGACTTTCGGCGAATCCCCGCGTGTCCGAACGCGGCGGTACGAGCAGGCTCAAGGAAAAAAACTACGCCCCGCCTCGGAGGCCGAAGCGGGGCGCGGGTAGAGCGGTGCGGAGGCGTGTCACATCCGCGTGCGCTCGTCCCAGATGGGCACGAGCAGGCGGAAGTCGCCCAGCCCCGTCTCGTCGACGAAGATGAAGCGGCGACCGTGCCGGTTGTAGTACCA
Organism: Rubricoccaceae bacterium; assembly: GCA_035628035.1. Classification (GTDB taxonomy): domain Bacteria; phylum Bacteroidota; class Rhodothermia; order Rhodothermales; family Rubricoccaceae; genus DASPKS01. Next base: position 3,842 of record DASPKS010000276.1, on the reverse strand, counting down.
GATCTCGTAGGGCTTCGTGCCGTAGTTGAAGGGGTGCTGCTCGACGAAGTCCGGCTCCCCGAAGCGGATGTAGACCTCGCCGCGGTCGGTATTCCAGCCCTGGTCGCGGAAGCGCCCGTAGCGCTCGTTGGCGTAGGCCACGCGGTAGTAGTACTCCTCCATACGCTCGTTGCGGCGCGTGCCCGGGGTGGGGTCGCGGCGGTCCCAGAACGCGCGGAAGAGGCGGAGCTTCTCGGCGTCGGAGGCCGCCCGCATCTCGCGGATCTCGCGCTCGCGCGCCACGTAGCGGAGCTGCGCGATGGCCTCGTCCATGTTCCGGATCTGCCCCTCGAGCCCCATCCACCGCATGGCGAAGGGGCGCTCCACCTCGGCGATGAGGTCGCCGCCTGCCGTCTCCAGGCGGAGCGAGAGCGTGTAGTCGCCCACGCGGAACCGGTCGGTGTCGAGGCGGAGGGTGGCGGGGTTCCGCCCGGGCCGGACGGAGAGCCGCTCGGAGAGGACGAAGGGGGCCCCGCGCTGGGCCTGCTCGCGGACGGGCAGCCCGAGGAGCGCCCGCGCGCTCGGCCGCTCGCGCGCGCGGCTCGTCTCCGTCACGACGTACGAGACGCGGAGGTCGGCGGCCTGCTGCGCGTAGATCTCGTAGAACAGCGTGAAGCTCTCCTGGTCGGTGCGGAGGGCGGCCCCGACGTTGGGGAAGAGCCGGCGGCCCCGGCTGTCGTACCGGTCGAGGATGAGGGGGTCGCTCACGGTGAAGGCCCCGTCGAAGGGGCGGACCGTGAGGGGTACCTCGCGGACGAACGTGCGGCGGCTCGCGCCGTCCTCGACCTGCACCTCGGCGAGATAGCGGCCCGGCGCGAGGGGGAGCGACTGGAGCGCCTCGTCGGCGAGGGAGTCGGCCTGGGTAGCGACGTAGGTGGGCACGCGCACCTCGCGCTCCCACGACCGCGTGGCGACCAGCCCCTGCTGACGCCCCCGCTCGTCGACGCGCTGCACCTCGACGGAGACGGTGTAGGTGGCCTCGAACCCGCCCGTCCGCGCGAGGAAGCGGAGGTTCTGGTGCGGGATCGACGTGTAGACGTCCACGCGCGGACCGCCGTCGTCGCCGCGCGCCGCCACGACGTCCACCTCGAACTCCGGCTGGTACGCCGCCTGCGCGCGGGCGCCGCCCGCAAGGGCGAGGGTCCAGAGGGCGAGGGTGAGAACCCCGAAGGGCAACGCGAAGCGAATGTGGCCGGCACGGCGCCCCATCGGGCGGCCGGGGAGAAGGGAGTAACAGACGCTCATAGGCCCGGGCCAAGGGGGACAGGGGTGCAACGCACGGAGCGGGGGGCGGATTCGCGCGGGCGCACCGTAACGGTGCATCATAAATATGGAGCGGAGAAGGGATCGGGGCCACCCCCATCGGCCCGAACCGGCCCTGCGGCCGTCCGAACCGGCGGAGGGGGCGCGTGAACGGCGTGCGGGGGGCACCACCCGGCGGCCGGTCGTCCCGGCTCAGTCGAACAGCGCCTGCACGAACGCCGCGCGGTCGAAGACCTGGAGGTCGCCGATCCGCTCGCCGACACCCACGTACTTTACGGGGATCCGGAACTCGTTGGAAATACCAATCACGATGCCCCCCTTCGCGGTGCCGTCGAGCTTGGTGAGGACGAGCCCGGTCACGTCGACGTGCTGCGTGAACGCCTCCGCCTGGCGGAGGGCGTTCTGGCCCGTCGAGGCGTCGAGGACGAGGAGCACCTCGTGGGGGGCGCCGGGCACCTGGCGGTCCATCACGCGCTTCACCTTGGCGAGCTCCTCCATCAGCCCGACCTGGTTGTGGAGGCGGCCGGCCGTGTCGATGAGGACGACGTCGGCGCCGCGCGCCTTCGCCGCGGCGAGGGTGTCGAAGGCGACGGCGGCGGGGTCGGCCCCCTGGTACTGCTTGATGAGGTCGACGCCGGCCCGCTGCGCCCACACCTCAAGCTGCTCGATGGCCGCTGCGCGGAACGTGTCGGCCGCGCCAAGGAGCACCCGCTTGCCGGCCTCGCGGTAGCGATAGGCAATCTTCCCGATGGAGGTCGTCTTCCCCACCCCGTTCACGCCGACGACCATCACGACGTGCGGCTTGTTTGGGAGGGGCGCGTCGAAGGCGGCCGGTCGCTCGGGGGTGTGCGCGAGGAGGAGGTCGGCGATCTCCCCTCGGATGAGCCCCTGGAGTTCGGCCGTCGAGACGTACCTGTCGCGGGCCACGCGGGCCTCGATCCGCCGGATGATGTCGACGGTCGTCTTCACGCCGACGTCGCTCGTGACGAGGACCTCCTCTAGGTCGTCGAGCACGGCCTCGTCGATGGTGTCTTTCCCGGCGACGGCGCGGGCGAGCTTCCCGAAGAGGCCCTGGCGGGTCTTCTCCAGCCCCGCCTCGAGGCGCTCCTGGTCTTGCGTCTTTTCTTTCCGTCCGAGTCCGAAGAGGGCCATAAGAAAAGCGGGGCGGCGATCAGGAGGCGGACGTATCGGGGGAGACCGCTACCGGTTCCGCGTCGCGCACCACGTTCCCCTCTTCGTCGAGGCAGACGGCCGGGCCGAGGCGCATGATGGCGGTGAAGCGGATCGCGTAGCGGACGAGCGACCACGCCATGATGGCCGTCGTGGCGTAGACGGCCCCTTCGAGCACGGGCGGGTCGGCGCGGAGTAGCGCGAAGAGAACGGTCACGGCGAGGGCCGTCACAGCCCACTTCCCCGAGGGGAGGCTGGAAGTGAACCGCCCCAGCCGGCGCGTCTGGAGCAGCCCCCCCACGATGAGGACCACGTCGCGCACGACGACGACGCAGGCGAACCAGAGCGGGAGGGTTGGCCCAGCCTCGGGCGGGCGGAGCAGGAGCGCCACCGTCACGCTCGCGGCGGCGAGCTTGTCGGCCGTCGCGTCGAGCACCTTCCCCCACTCCGAGACCGTCCGGCTCCACCGTGCCACCCGGCCGTCGAAGAAGTCCGTCGCGATGGCGAGCCCGATGAGCCCGAACATCCACGCGAGCGGGCCGCCCTGGTAGACGAACCACGCGATCGGCCCCACGAGGGCCACGCGCGCGAGGCTCAGCACGTTCGCGGCCGTCCAGAACCGCCCCATCGCGGGGAAGGAGGGCGGCAACGGGGTGAACTCGGACTCGGACATGCGGGCGGGCGCGAAGGGGGTAAGGTAGAGCCGCCGACTGAAGCCTGAGGGTAAAGGGTGGGAGGAGAAGACGGGGTACCTTCGGCGCCCCCTGCCCCTTCCGCCCCGTGCTCGTCGCCCTCTTCGCCGCCGCCCTCGCCGTGCAGCTCGCCTGCTGGGGCGCGCTCGCGGCCGGGCTGGCGCGCGTGCGGCGGGCACAGCCGGAGGAGGAGACCTCCCCTCCCCTCCCGATCAGCGTCGTCGTCGCGGCGCGGAACGAGGCGGAGAACCTGCCCGCCCTCCTGGACGCGCTCCACGCCCAGACCCACGCCCCCTTCGAGGTCGTCGTTGCCGACGACGGCTCGACGGACGGGACGGCCGCGCGCGTAGAGGGCCGCGCCCGCGCGTGGGCGCTGACGGGCGGGCCAGCCCTCCGGCTCGTGCGCGTGCCTGAGGGGTCGGCGGCAGCGGCGGGCCTCCCGAGGAAGAAGCACGCGCTCGCGCAGGCCATCGCCGCCGCTCAGCACGACCGCCTCGCCTTCACCGACGCCGATGGCCGCCCCCCGCCCACCTGGCTCGCGACCCTCGCCCGCCACGCCGCCCCGGACGGAACCGACGAGGGCGCCGTGCTCGTCGGCTACGGGCCCTACGCCGAGCGGCCCGGTCTGCTCAACCGGTTCGTCCGCTACGAGACGTTCGTGACGGCGCTGCTGACGGC
>DASPKS010000275.1:0-3693 GCA_035628035.1 Rubricoccaceae bacterium | reverse complement strand
GGGCGCGCAATCGCAACGATTCCCGGGAGGAAGTTAACCGCGCCCTCGGATGGCACCCCGATGGCTTTAGGGCCCGCGCCGACGCACCGATACCCCCATCCCCCCCCTTCCGCCCTCTCACCCACGATGGCCTACCGCTTCTACGTTGTCGACGACGACCGCCACTACGGCCGCCTCCTCTCGTACCGCCTCGACAAGGAGAAGGACCACGACGTGCGCGTGTTCACCAGCGGCGAGGAAGCCCTCGACGCGCTCGACGGCGCCGAGCCCGACCTCGTCTTCCTCGACATCATGATGCCTGGCATCGGCGGGATAGAGACGCTCCGTCGGCTCCGCCTCCTCCGGCCCGAGCTGCCCGTCGTGATGATCTCGGCGCAGGGCACCATCGAGGTGGCCGTCGAGGCCATGAAGGGGGGCGCCCACGACTACATCACGAAGGGCCAGGACGACCTCGTCAAGCTCGACGCCGTCGTGAAGCACGTCAAGGAGCGCGTGAAGCTGACGCGCGAGGTGGAGGCGCTCCGCGGCGCCGTCGCCGAGAAGTACGGGATCGAGGAGATCATCGGGACGAGCCCCGTCATGGAGGAGGTGTACCGCCTCATCCGGAAGGCCATGCGCGGCAACCTCACCGTTGCCATCCAGGGCGAGAGCGGGACCGGCAAGGAGCTCGTCGCCCGCGCCATCCACTTCAACACGCCGCCGAAGCCGGGCGGGGCCGGGCTCGGCCCGTTCGTCGTGGTCAACTGCGCGGCGATCCCGAAGGAGCTCATGGAGAGCGAGTTCTTCGGGCACGAGAAGGGCTCCTTCACCGGCGCTCACGCCCGCCACATCGGCAAGTTCGAGCAGGCCGACGGCGGCACCATCTTCCTCGACGAGATCGGCGAGCTCGACCTCGGCCTCCAGGCCAAGCTCCTCCGCGCGCTCCAGAACCGCGAGATCACCCGCGTCGGCGGCTCGGAGACGATCCGGTTCGACTGCCGCGTGATCTCGGCCACGAACAAGGACGTCCTCCAGATGGTGGCCGAGGGCAAGTTCCGCGAGGACCTCTACTACCGCCTCTTCCAGTTCCCCCTCACGCTCCCCCCGCTCCGCGAGCGCGGGCCCGACGTGCTCTCGCTCGCCCACAGCTTCCTCAAGGCGTACACCGACGCCCACCCCGAGTTCAAGGGGAAGCGGCTCTCGGGCGAGGCCACGCGTGCCATCCTGGCCTATGCGTGGCCCGGCAACGTGCGCGAGCTGAAGAGCGTCGTCGAGCGGGCTGTGCTCATCTCCGACACCGACACCATCGGCGTGGAGGACCTCCTCCTCGACCTGTCGAGCGGCGTCACGCCGTGGACGGCCCGCCTCCGTCCCGCGATGGAGCCCATTGGGATGGCTACACCGGTAATGGAATCCGCGCCGCCCGCGTCGTCGGGCGACGGGATGGGGCTGCTCGGCGCCGACGACGAGGCGCTCCCCGCGCTCGCGGTGGCCGCGCCGCCTCCCGACGGCGAGGCCATCGTGCCGCTGGAGGACCTCAAGCGGCAGGCCGTCGAGCGGGCGTACCACCGCTGCGGCGGGAACGCCGACCGCGCCGCCGCCGAGCTGGGGATCGGGCGGGCCACGCTCTACCGGCTCCTCAAGAAGTACGAGCTTTCGACGGAGTAGTCCGCGGCCCGTCATCCGGGTCCGTCGTCCGTGGTAGGAGGAGGGTGCAACCCCGTGCGGGCATTCGTCCGTAGTCTGTGCGCCGCACACGGGCGCCGGCGCGCCGTTCACGAGGGACCCCGGACTACGGGCGACTGACATGAGACTCACCGACTACGAGCGCGACGTCCAGCGCGAGATCGAGCGCTGGGAGCGCGGCGGGCGCGACGGCCTCCTCCAGCAGGTCCTCGGCCTGGCCATGCGGCCCGTCGACTGGGCCTTCGACCAGTTCGTCCCCGAGTCCGTCATCGACGGGCTGACCGAGGCGCTCAACGCCGGCCTCGGCACGCTCAACGACGCCTCCGAGTGGACGTACGACCACGAGGACCTCCTCGAAAAAGCCCGCGCCGCCGGGATGGAGGTCGAGAACGTCGAGGCCCTCCGCGACCAGCCGCTCGAAAACCTCGACGCGCTCGCCCGCTCGCTCGTCTCCCAGAACGCCCTGATGGCGTCGCTCTCCGGCGGCGGCGCCGGCCTGGGCGGCTTCCTCTTCGCCGCGGCCGACGTCCCGATCCTGTTCACGATCAACTTCCGGCTGATCCAGCAGATCGGCGCGGCGTACGGGTTCGCCATGCGGGGGCCCGCGTTCAAGCCGCTCGTGCTCGCCATCTTCAACGTGGCCGCGAGCGGGAGCCGCCAGGCGAAGTCCGACGCGCTGCGCGAGCTGAGCGTGGCGGCGGCGGCGTTCGCGCACGGCTCCGGGTACCGGGGCCGCTCCGCGCCGGGGACGTTCCGTGAGCAGGTGGGGCACCTCCCCCGCGAGATCGCGAAGAACCTCGCGATGCGGAAGCTGGGCCAGCTCATCCCCGTGGCGGGGGTGGCCGTCGGGGCGGGGGTGAACTACTGGTTCACCGACCAGACGGCCGAGGCCGCGCTCATGCTCTTCCGCGCGCTCTACCTCGAACGTAAGGAGCGGCTGTGAGCGCTCAGTCCCGAGATTGGAAGAGCGGGAGGTACTGCCCGTAGCCCTCGGCCTCCAGCCGCTCCACCGGGACGAACCGCAGCGCGGCCGAGTTGATGCAGTAGCGCAGCCCCGTCGGCGGGGGGCCGTCGTCGAAGACGTGGCCGAGGTGGGAGTCGGCGCGGGCGGAGCGGACCTCGTCGCGCGTGATGCCGAGCGAGCGGTCGGTGCCCACGCGGATGTTGGCGGGCTCCAGGGGGCGCGTGAAGCTCGGCCAGCCCGTGCTGCTGTCGAACTTGTCGAGCGAGGAGAACAGTGGCTCGCCCGAGACCACGTCCACGTAGATGCCGGGCTCGTGGTGGTCCCAGTATTCGTTGTTGAAAGGCGGCTCCGTGCCGTCCTCCTGCGTCACGTACCGCTGCAGGTCGGTCAGCCGCGCGATGGCGGCGCGGTAGAGGGTGTCCTCGGCCGCGACGGGGCGCGTGTCCACGTCGGAGGCAGGGCCGGCCTGGAGGTCGGCTCGGGCGCAGCCGAGAAGAGCAAGAAGGGCGAGGGTGGGCGCGAGGCAGCGAACGAAAAGCGTGGGCATAGGAAGGCGTGCGGGAAGATTAGAGGGCGTCCCCGGCGCGGAGGGCGTCGTCGCCCCACACGTCGCGGAGGCGGGCATCGCGGCGGCAGCCGAGCCGGTAGCTGTGGTAGCGCTCGGGGTCCTTGCGGTAAAAGTCCTGGTGATACTCCTCCGCGCGGTAGAACGGCGCGGCCGGGAGGATCTCGGTGGCGAGGGGCTGGTCGAGCCGCGCCTCTACGGCCGCCTTCGATGCCTCGGCCTGCCGCCGCTGGGCGGCGGTGCGGGGGAAGATGGCCGCGCGGTACACGTCGCCCCGGTCGCAGAACTGGCCGCCCGCGTCGAACGGGTCCACGTTGTGCCAGAAGAGGCGGAGGAGCGTGGCGTAGTCGATCTGCGTGGTGTCGAAGGGGACCTGGATGGCCTCGTAGTGGCCCGTCCCGCCGCGCCCGACCTGCTCGTACGTGGGGTTCGGGAGGGTGCCTCCCGTGAACCCCGAGATCACGTCGCCGATGCCGTCGGCGCCCTCGAAGGCCGTCTC
>DASPKS010000274.1:0-12003 GCA_035628035.1 Rubricoccaceae bacterium | reverse complement strand
GCTCCGATGAGGAGGTCCCCGCGCCCGTCCCCGTCTACATCCGGCACCCCGGCTACCGACCAGCCGCCCTCTTCGATGGTATGGAGGAGGGCTTGGGCCTCCGCCGAGAGCGGCGCAAAGGCGAGGGCGAACACCCCGAAGAGGACCGCGTGCCTCAAGGAGTTCCCGGCACAAACGGCGCGCAGCAGGGGGGCGCGGGGCAGGAGCATGGGAATGCGGGGCACGGCGAGGGCTCCACGATAAGGGTCCGGCCCCTCAGAATCCAGCGGGCTCTCACAGCACCGGCGACATCAGCCGCGTCGCCTGCACCGCCAGGCGGAACCCGAACGGGTGCCGCTCCAGGTCCGCCTCCGTGATCTCGGTGGCCCGGGCGAGGTCGGCTTCGAGCATCCGCTCGACCTCCCCGCAGAAGCCCCCGTCGTAGAGGAGCACGGTGAGCTCGAAGTTGAGCCGGAAGGAGCGGTTGTCGAGGTTGGCCGTGGAGACGGCGGCGTAGTCGTCGTCGACGAGGAGCACCTTCTGGTGCATGAACCCCTCCTCGTAGAGGTACGCCTTCACACCGGCGCGCGTCACGTCCGGGAGGTAGGCGTAGGGGACGTATTTGAACATCCACGCGTCGGTCTTGCGCGGCATGAGGAGACGGACGTCCACGCCGCGGAGCGCTGCGAGCTGGAGCGCGCCGAGCACGGCGCCATCGGGGACGAAGTAGGGCGTGGCGATCCACACCCGCCGCTCGGCGCTCTCGATGGCGTGGGCGAAGAGGAGCCCGCACGTCTCGAGCCGGTCCGCCGGGCCGGAGGCGAGCACGAGCGCGCAGAGGTCGGCCTCAGCCGGGGCGGCCTCCCAGGTCACCTCGATCACCTCCCCACGCCCGTAGTACCAGTCCTTGAGGAAGGCGTACTGCAGCCCCTGCACGGACGGCCCTTCGAGGGCGATGTGGGTGTCGCGCCACGGCCCGATCTTCGGGTCGCGCCCTAGGTACTCGTCGCCGACGTTGAGCCCGCCCATGTAGCCGCGCACGCCGTCGACGACGACGATCTTGCGGTGGTTGCGGAAGTTGAGGCGGAACCGCCCGAGCCAGGAGCGCTTCCCGCCGAAGTCGGAGACGCGCACGCCGGCTTCCCGAAGCTCGTCGACGTAGGCCCGGGGGAGACCGTAGCACCCGATTTCGTCGTAAAGGAGATAGACCGGCACGCCCTGCCGCGCCTTCGCGAGGAGCCGCTCCTTGAACTGGCGTCCGACCTCGTCGTCGTGGATGATGTAGAACTGCGCGAGGACGTATCGCTCCGCCCGCTCGATGGCGGCGAAGATGGCCTCGAACGTGGCCTCGCCGTTGATGAGGAGGCGGGCGCCGTTCGCCCGCGTGAACGGAAGCGTGGCGAGGCGGTGGAACGCCTGGAGCTCGCCGCGCTCGTCCTCCGGGTGGGCGAGGAACTCGGCGAGCACGCCGCGCCGCGCGTCGCCGAGGCGGACTTCTATCTCCTCGTCGAGCCCCCGCAGGGCCTGGATGTACTCGTCGAACTTCGCCCGCCCGAAGATCCAGTAAAGCGGGATGGCGACGAGGGGGATGGTGACGAGCGAGATGGCCCACGCGGTGGCCCCCTGGGCCGTCCGCGTCTTCATGATGGCGTCGTAGGCGTGGAGCAGCCCGAGCACGTACACGACGGGCGTGCCGATGCCGATGACCCAGCCATAGACGCTTCCTTCGAACACGGCGGTGCGCGGGGCGAACGCCCCACGATACGGCAGCGCCATCAACCAGCGGCCGGGGCGAGGGCATCGAGGAGGGCGCGGAAGGCGGCCAGCTCGTCGTCGTTCACGGCATGGCCGAGGTCCGGGTAGATCCGCGCGTCTACGGCGGTGCCGAGCCGCTCGAACACCGCGGCCGTCTCGCGCACCCGCGCAAGAGGGATGTGGGCATCGCGCGCGTCGCAGCCGAGGAAGACCGGCGTGCCGGCGAAGGTGCCGTCGTAGTCGAAGCGCTTGTCGTATGGCGGGGGGCCCGCGCCGTCAGCGCTTCCGAGGAGGCCGCCGGAGAGCCCGACGACGCCCCCCCAGCGGCCCGCGTGGCGCGCGGCGAACTCCAGCGCGAGGCACGCGCCCTGTGAGAACCCTGCCAGCACGACCCGCTCGCGCGGCACCCCGCCGCCCGTGGCCTCGCCTGCTACCCGCTCGACGGCCCGCAGCGCGCTCGAGAGCCACGGCTCGTTCGCAGCAAGCGGGGCGAGGAAGGAGTGCGGGTACCACGTCCATCCGGCCGCCTGCGGGGCGAGGTAAGTGAGATCGGGGCGGCCGAGCGCGTCGGCCAGTGCGAGGATGCTCTCGGCCGTCGCCCCGCGACCGTGGACGAGGAGGACCGCCGCGCCCCCTTGACCGAGCGGGGCACCAGCCCTGCGGACCGGCTGTCCGGCGTGGGGATCGGGCGCGCTCACGCCGTCGAGGGGGGATAGGGGAGGCGGAGCGGGGGGAGCGCCACCTCCAGCCGCGCGCGGAGGTGCTCGTACTGCGGCGGCAGCATCAGGCCGCTCCCCAGGCGGTCGGCCGGCTCGTCCACGGCGAAGCCCGGGGGGTCGGTAGCCAGCTCGAAGAGGACGCCGCCGGGGGTGCGGAAGTAGACCGAGCGGAAATACTGGCGGTCCACGACGGGCGTCGGCTCGAACCCCCGCTCGATCAGGAGCTCGCGCGCTTCCCGCTGCCGCTCGTCGTCCTTCACACGAAAGGCGACGTGGTGCACGGTGCCCACGCCCAAGCGACTGCGCTCCATGCCCGGCGTGCAGTGGAGGTCCACGTGGGCGGCGCGGTCGGCCGAGGGGTTCGTCAGGCGGAGGCGGTCCCCATCCTCGGCGGTGGCCGTGAAGCCCATGACCTCGGTGAGGAGGCGGGCCAGCGGCTCGGGGTCGGCCACGCAGAGCGTGACGGCGTGGAAGGCGCCGAGCGCGGCGTCGAGCGGAATGGGGCCCTCGGCCCAGCCGCCCGTGGCGCCGGCCACCTCGACGATCTCCAGCGCGAGGCCGTGGGGGTCGCGGAAGGGGAGCACGGGGAGGCCGAACCGCTCGGTGGGCGCGTCGAAGTCGACGGCCTCAGCGGCCAGCCGGTCCATCCAGTAGTCGAGGGCCCCCTCGGGCACGACGTACGCGGTAGCCACGGCCTGGCCTTGCCCGATGCGGCCCGGCGGCGCGTCGGCCCACGGGAAGAACGTGAGGAAGGAGCCGGGATGGGCGAGGCCATCGGCATAGTAGAGGTGGTAGGTGCCGGGGTCGTCGAAGTTGACGGTCTTCTTGACGAAGCGGAGGCCGAGCACCCCCGCGTAGAAGTCGACGTTCTGCTGGGCGGCGCCGGAGATGGCGGTGACGTGGTGGAGGCCGAGAACGGGCGGGGGCATCGGGCAGAGGGGGAGGAGACGGCCGTCTTGAAACGCGACGGCCTCGGCGGGGCGGACCCTGCACAGCACGGCAGGGGGAATGCCGACGTTCCCGCGCCGCCGGGAAAACGGGGAGGCCTGGCGGCGGCACAGTTGTCGCCACGGGCGGGCGACCCCCAGTCCCCTTACGCCCATGACGCTCCGCGCCCTCCGCTTCGTGCCCGTCCTCGCCGTCCTCGCCCTCGCCGGGTGCGACGCCGAGGACCCCAGCATCGACTTCGGCCCGCTCGAGGCTGCGCTCGGCTGCTCGCTCGAAGGCCAGCTCTCGAAGAACGAGCCCCTCACCGGCGCCCTCGACGGCGCTGACTGCACGCTCGAGCCGGGCCGGTTCACGTTCTACGACGGCGAGAACGTGGACGCCTACGCGTTCCGCCTCACGGCGTCGGAGGACGTCCGGCTCAACCTGATGTCGGACGACTTCGACACCATCCTCCACCTCCTCGACGAGGACGGCGCCGTCGTCGCGACCAACGATGACCGGTTCCCCGGCGGCGGGAGCACCGACTCCGAGATCCGGGCGGACCTCGACGCCGGCAGCTACATCGCCGTCGTGACCTCGTTCGATATGGACGAGGCCGGGAGCTACCGCCTCCGCCTCGGAGCGGACTGAGGGGCTGGAAAAGGGGGCGCCTGCCCTTCCCACCGCCGCTTGGCGCAGGTAACTTTGGGGAGGCCCTCAAGGGCCTCCCCTCCTCTTTTTCTTCCCTCCCTGCGCCAACGAACCCATGCGTAAGCTCCTGACGGTCCTCCTGCTCCTGGCCGCGCTGCCGGTCGCCGGCTGCGATTCCCCCGGCGACGACGACGACAACGGCATCACCAACGCCCAGCTCGAAGCCCTCGCCGACGTCTTCAGTTGCGACGTCGAGGCCATCCGTCTCAACGGCGACGAGAGTGGCTCGCTCTCCACGTCGGACTGCGAGAACCCCGCTGACCAGTCGTTCATCGACTACTACGGCTTCCGCCTTACGGAGAGCACCGAGGTGGACATCCGGCTCTCCTCCGACGAATTCGACACGTACCTCTTCCTCTACGACGAGGACGGCAACGTGATCGAGTTCCACGACGACATCGACTTCCCGGACAACACGAATTCTCGGATCACCCGCACCCTCGAGGCCGGCGTCTACGCCATCGGCGCGAACTCCTTCGACGAGGGCGAGACGGGCAGCTACACGCTCGAGCTCGACGAGAACTGAGGCTCCGCGCTCCTCAGCAGGGGGCCGGCATTCCGCCGGCCCCCTTTTTTATGGGGCAAGCGTGAGCCGGTCCCGCCCGCTTTCCCGTTCGTGAGGATAGGAGGCTCCTCGCAGCCTCACCCCTGTCCCTTGATCCCACGCCCCATGTGCGGTCCCTTCCGCTTCCTCGCCCTCGCGGCGCTCCTCCTCGCGGCGGCCGGCTGTGATGCCGGCGACGCCGACGACAACAACAACGGCGACCCCTGCGTCATCACCAACGACCAGCTCGAGGCCCTCGCCAGTCTCTTCAACTGCGACGTCACGGCCCTCCGGTTCGGTGACCCCGAGAGCGGCTCCCTCAGCAGCGCCGACTGCACCTTCCCCTCCGACGTCACCAACCAATCCCACATCGACTACTACGGCTTCTGCCTCAGCGCGCCCGCCGACGTCGTGGTCACGATGGAAACGTCCGACTTCGAGCCCCAGCTCTGGTACTTCGACGAGGACGGCCGTGTGCTCTATTCGGACACCGGCGATGAGGAGGTGGTCCTGACGCTGTCGCTCGAGGCTGGCGTGCACGTCGTCGGGGCGAACTCGAACACGACCGATCCCGTGACGGGCAGCTACACCATCGAGCTTACCGAGGAGTGAAGCGGCCTCCGCTCCTCACCAGGGGGCCGGCACAACGCCGGCCCCTTTTGGCGTGGCCGGGCTGTGAGCCGGTTTGGGCGGGTTTCCCGTTGGGGAGGATAGGAGGCCTTCTCGGCTCTCCCTTTTCCTTCTCAACCCCCCCTGCCATGCGCGGCTCCTTCCGCTCCTTCGCCCTCGTGGGGCTCCTCGCTGTGGCCGGCTGCAGCTCCGGCGACCCCGACGACGACAACAACGACGGCGGCCTCTCCGCGGCCGACCGCGAAACCCTCGAAACCGCCCTCGGCTGCGATACCGTCGCTAGCCTTTCGCTCGACGACGCCGAGAGCGCCGCGTTGAGCACGACCGACTGCGCCGGGTTCAACGGCTCCTACATCGACTACTACGGGTTCCGCCTGACGTCTGCGACCGGCGTCGTGATCGAGATGGAGTCGGACGAGATGAACCCGTACCTCTGGCTCTACAACGCCGAAGGGGACGTGATCGCGCAGAACGACGACATCGAGCCTGTAACCAACCTGAACTCCCGCATCCAGATCTCGCTGGAGGCGGGCCTCTACGCCATCGGCGCGAACAACCTCTCCACCGGCGTAACGGGCGCCTACACCGTTCGCCTGGACCAGGACTAAGCGCTGGACGCAGCAGGAGGGGGGCTCGACGCGCCATGGGCTCCCCTCCATCATGCGGTCACGCGCTCGACCGCCGCGAGGGCAGTGAGCCGCGAGGTGGTCCGGGCGAACTTCTCGGCGATGCCCCGTTCGAGCCCTCCGCGCCGCTCGGCAGAGAACCACGCCTCGGGGGGCTCCTTCGAGGTGAAGTAGAGCACGGGCGGGTCGGGCAGCGCGTAGAGGTCGTCCACCACGCGGAGGAGGCGCAGCGCGTCGTCGGTGTTGCCGATTTCGACGCCGTCGAGGAAGAGCGCGCGGAAGGCCGCCAGCTCGCGGGTGAGCTTCCGGCGCTCGGTGTCGCTCGTGCGGCGGAGGAGGTCGGCGAATGCGAGCCACGCTTTCGGCTCGGGCGCGGCCTCGAACGCCACGCGCATGGCGGCGCGCGCGGCCTCGGGCGGGCCCACCCACGCCCGCCCCGGCTTGGGGAGCCGCTGCCGGAAGTCCTCGCCCCCGACGAAGACGACGTGGTACTGCCGTCGGAACTCCTCCGAGATGAACCGCTCCAGCCGGTCCCGCCCGAACTGCGCCGAGACGAACTTCTCGGGCTCCGCGTTGCTCGTCGCCGCGACGGTCACGCCGAGGCGGCGGAGCGCCTTGAGCACGCCGATGAGGCGGACCTCCGCCGCGGGGTCGTCCAGCTCTACCTCGTCGAGGAGGAGGAGGCGGGCACGGGCGGCGACCTCGCGGGCGTAGTCCTCGGGACGGGCCGTTGCGCGGAAGAGGGCGGAGGAGTGGACGAACGCGCACGGCACCGCCGGGTGGAGCGCGTGGTACATCGCCGCAAGGAGGTGGGTCTTCCCCGTCCCGACGGGCCCGACGAGGTAGAGCCCGGCGCCGAGGCTGTCAGGGGCGTGTGGGTCGAGCTGCCGCCGCACGCGGCGGACGAGGCGGTGCCACTTCGGCCGGGCATACCGCCGCCGGACGCGCTCGGCGAACGCCCGCGCTTCCTCCAGCGCCGCCGCCTGCGACGGGCTCTGCGGGCGGTACGCCTCGAAGCGCGCGTCGGCGAACCGCGCGGGCGGAGCGAACTCGGCGGCCGACGCCATCAGCGCCTGTCGGTGAGCGGGAGGCTGACGAGGTTGGCGAAGAGCCGCCACGCGCCGGGGTTGAGCGCTTCGAGCTGGCGGTACCACACGAGCGGGGAGTAGAGGTACGTCCCCTCGCCGACGTGCGCCAGGAGGAGCCCGCCGCGGAGCGGCGCCTCGCCCGAATCGTTGATGGCCAAGAGCTCTTCGTAGCGGTCGTCGTAGGAAGCCGGGAAGTAGAGCCCGCGCTCCTGCACCCAGCCGGCCCAGTCCGATTCAGTGATCGCGTGCGGCGCGCGGAAGAGCACGTGGTCGGGCTGGAGGAGTGCGACCGGTGCGTCTTCGTACGTGATGCGCTCGCGGCCGAGGCGGAGGGGGTAGGGCGCGAATCCGCTGTCGGGCACGACGATCCCCTGCGCGGCGAAGTCGCCCCCGCTCTCGCCGGGGTTCCACTCGAACGTCTTGTGGTAGCCCACGACGAGGTGGCCGCCGCTTCTGACCCAGTCGAGAAGGCGGCCGTTGTGCTGGCGGAGGTCGGGGCGGACGAGGTACGCGCGGATGTCGAGGACGATGGTGTGGAGGCCGTCGAAGCGGCCCTCGGCGAGCGCGGCCGAGTCGAGCACGACGACCTCGGCGCCCATCGCGCGGAGGGCGTCCTCGGTGACGCGGTCGTACGAGCGGACGAAGCCCACGCGGAGCCCCTCGGCCACGCGCACGCCGTCGAGCACGTCGGCGGGCCGCCACTCGACGTAGGGCTCGGCCGGAGCGGATGTGGGCTCGGCCTCGGCCGTGACCGTGAGGCGGTACGGGCCGGGCGGCGTGGAGCGGTCGAGGGTGAGGTGGAGGACGGCGACGGTGTCCTCCGGGGTGAGCGTCACCGCGTCGTGGCCGATGGAGCCGGCGCGCCCGCCCACCTGCGCGAGGTTGAGGCGGACGCGCACGCGCTCCGCCGCCGGGTCGTAGGTCCGCACCCGCACCGCGACCGCGTTGTCGCCCCTCGACAGCCGGATAGGCGCCGGCGGGAGGTCCATGACAACGGGCGGCGCGATCTCCAGTGAAACGTGACCGGCGTCAGTGGAAGGATGGTCCACGTTCTCGCTGGAGTAGACGTACTGCACTGGCGGAGTGTGCTCTGATCTGTTGTACTGGCTGCGGTAGGCGGGAAAGGTCGGGCGCGCATCCGCTCGGATGCGTGCTGCACCCGATGTAGCGGTGGCGTTGAAGTAGGCGGTCGTCGCACCGCTCAGCGCAAGGGAGGCGCCTCGTTCCCCGCCCGGCCACGTAAAACGGACCTCCTGACCGGGCACAGCAATGGCGGCCTCGGCTCGGACGAACCTGGGGAACCACGCGGGGAGGTGGGAAGCCCGTCCCATGTTGATCCTCGTGGAGAGCGAGAGGTCGTGCGCATGGGCGTTCGGCGGGAGGCCAGCGGCGAGGTCCGTGGCGTCTTCGGGAAGAGGTGGAGCGCCGGGCGCGCTCCGGTAGAGCACGAAGTAGGTCGTGTCGCGGCGGAAGCGGTCGGCGAACTTGTCGAACCCCTGCGAGACGTGCTCAGCAGCGGCATTCACGGCGAAGGTGGCGCAAGAGACGCTGCGATCCCCTGCAAAAGCGCAGCGGTTGCCCACCGGTACGGCTACGTCGTAGCCGCCGGACGGGCGGAAGCGGCGGACGAACAGCCGCTGCGGCTGCCACAGCGCTACGCCCGGCTCGCGGAGCTGCTCCGGGTGGTACGTCGGGTCGGCCGCCTTCTCGAACGCCTCCCACGCGCTGATCCCCACGACCTGGTGGTGCCCATGCTGGGCGTTCGGCCACGCCGTCGTGGTGTCGTGGTTCGTAAAGAGCACGTCGGGCTTGAGCCGCCGGATGAGGTAGACGAGCCGCGCCGTCACCGTGTCGCGTCCGGCCTCGGCGGAGATGATCGGCGCGTCGGTGTCCCAGAACCCCCGGCGGGGGCGGCTCCACTCGGCGAACGTCTCGCGGGCGTGCTTCGAGAACCCGAAGTCGTAGAAGTTGAGGTAGAAGACCTGCGTGCCGAGGATGCGCGCGGCGCGCTCGGTCTCCGCCGTGCGGATGGCGCCGAGGCGCTCGTACAGCTCCGGGCCCGCCTCGTTCTGCCCGCCCTCGCCGCGCGTGAAGAGGACCGAGTAGGCGACGGCGTCCCTCGCATGGCGGTAGTAGGCAAGCGTGAGACCGTCCTCGTCGTCGGGGTGCGCTGCGAGGTTCATCACGACGAGCGGGGCCGGCTCGTCGGCCTGCGCGGCGGCCAGCGCCGGAAGGAGAAGGAAGGAGAGGGCGAAGCGGGCGCGCATCGAAGCGGCAGGATCGGGGCGGCAAGCTACCTCCCGCTCGGGCCGGGCTTCCGGGCACCTCAGGGGAGGGAGGCGAAGGCCTCCGGATCTGGAGCCAACCGCTCGTTCCTGTTGCAGTTGTGATCCGAGCGTCCTACGTTTTCCCCGCACCAGCCATTCTCGCTCCCATGCGCCGCTCGTACTGGATCGCCGTCCTCGTCGTCCTGGGCTTCACGTTCGCCGGCTGCCCCTGCGACTCGGAGTACATCTCCGGGCCTGAGGAAACCGCTTCGGTATCCCCGGCAGAGTAGGGCTCGCCACGTGGGCCGGCACCGCCGGGCAGCGTGGTAGCTTCGCGGCCCCGTTCCTGATGAGGCCCGATGCTCACCGACGCCGAACGCGACCTCCTCTACGACCTCCTCCGCACGCCGAGCCCGACGGGCTACGAGGCCGCCGGCCAGCGGAAGTGGGCCGCCGCCCTCCGCCCCCACGCCGACCGCGTCGAGAGCGACGCGTACGGGAACGTGTGGGCCACGCGGGAGGGGGCCGATCCGTCCGCGCCGTCGGTCATGCTCGAGGCGCACGCCGACGAGATCGGGTTCGTCGTCAAGTACGTCACCGACGAGGGGTTCATCCACGTCGACCGCATCGGGGGGACCGACCACGCTGTCGCGCGGGGGCGGCGCGTGACGTTCCTCGGCTCGAAGGGGCCCGTGCTCGGCGTCGTCGGCGTGACGGCGATCCACCTCCGCGACCGGAAGGGCGAAGAGAAAGCGCCCGAGGTGCACGACCTCTACGTAGACATAGGTGCGGCCTCCCGAGAAGAGGTGCTCGCGCGCGGCCTCCGCGTGGGCACGCCGGCCGTCTATACCGACGCCGTCGAGGCGCTGAATGAGCGCCGCCTCATCGGGCGCGCGCTCGACAACCGCCTCGGGGGGTTCGTCCTCGCGCAGGTGGTGGCACGCCTCGCCGAGGGCGAGCGGCCGGCGGCGACGGTCCACGCCGTCAACGCGGTGCAAGAGGAGATCGGCGGGCACGGCGCGCGGATGGTGGCCTACCGCCTCGACCCCGCCGTCGCGCTCGTCCTCGACGTCACGCACGCCACGGACTCGCCCGGCATCAGCAAGGCGCAGCACGGCGAGGTGAAGCTCGGCGGTGGCCCCTCCATCACGCACGGCACCGTTAACCACCCGATGGTGGTGGAGCGACTCATCGAAGTCGCCGAGCAGGAGGGCATCCCGCTCCAGCACGAGTCGAGCAGCCGGTACTCCGGGACCGACACCGACGTGATCTTCCTCACGAAGCAGGGGATCCCGAGCGCGCTCGTCTCCATCCCCATGCGCTACATGCACTCGACCGTCGAGACGGTGGACCTCGAGGACGTCGCGCACGCCGTCCGCCTCATGGCCGCGTTCGTCCGCTCCGTTAAGTCCGACGAAGCCTTCCGTGTCCAGATCGACTAGCTAAGCGGGTCAGGCGGGCGGCGGCTCATTTCCGCCTAGAACGCGGGTGCGGAGGCGGTCGTAGTCCACGGCGAGACTGCGGAAGGCGCGGTCAAGGGTGTCGACCTGCTGGCGGAGCGCGTCGTGGCTGGTACGGAGGGCGTCGGCGTCCGGCGTGGCCGTTGGCGGAGGCATCGAACGGAGTTCCGTTCGGAGCGCGGCGAGGTCGTCACGAACGACGTCCACGTCACGCCGGAGGATGGTGACGGATTGCCGGAGGAGGGCGAGCTCGTCGGGCGGTAACGCGCCGTCGTCGTTCCCCCCCCGCCGCCAGAGGAGCACGATCCCGAGGATCGCGAGGAGGACCACCCCTCCGAGCACCCACGGCCAGGGAGAGCCCGTGCCCTCGTCTACGACCGCTTCGTCGTCTTCAGGGGCGGTCTCCTCCTCGTCACCGACCACCTGCTCGTCCACCGTGTCGGTCGGTGTGAGGATCTCCTCCTCAGGCTCCTCCTCTTCCGGCACGGTGGGGAAGAAAGATGAGGCGATGCGGCGGGCGCGGTCCTCGTCGCGGACGAGGTCGAGCACGAGGGGGCGCTCGCCGGCGCGGAGGTAGGCGGGGCGGAGGTCCCCGTCGTCGCGCGAGGTCGTGGCGTAGAGCGCCCCGCTCGGCGTGAGGGCGTAGACGAAGTAGACCGGCCCCGTCGAGTCGGTGCGGACGTAGCGGCCGGTGGAGACGAAGGTCCCGTCGTCGCGCGGTCGGAGCTCGTCGATCACGTCGAGCGAGGTGGCGCTTTCGGGGAGGTCGGTGGGGATGGCGTTCCGCCCCGAGTCGGGCGGCGCCGTGAATACGGCGATCCGGGTTCCGGGGGGGAGGGGGTTGTAGCGTGCGCTCGGAAGGCGGAAGACGAGGGGGATCTCCTGCGCTGCGGGCGCGGCCAGGCTGGCCGCGAGCACGACAAAAACCCCGAAGGGCAGCGCGAAGCGAATGGCGAGGCGGGGCAGCGGGCAGAAGGCGGAGACCATCGGGGTGGGGGAGGAGGGAGGCGGCCGAAATATCGGGCGGCGGGGGTTCGCTGGAGGGGTTTGCTTCAACGGTCTTTCGCTTGCCAACGGGAGGGGGGCGGCGTATGTTGCGGCCCCTTCGCCAACGTAGCTCAGCTGGTAGAGCAGCTCATTCGTAATGAGCAGGTCGTCGGTTCGAGTCCGACCGTTGGCTCCTCAGAAAAGCGGCCCGAACGGCAGTAAAAACGCCGATTTCGGGCCGCTTGCGTTTTGTGGCACCGCTACCCCTAGCACGTCGTCAGGGCATATTCAGGGCAGATGGCGGTAGGTC
>DASPKS010000273.1:0-2172 GCA_035628035.1 Rubricoccaceae bacterium | reverse complement strand
CCCCTCCTGGCCGTCCCACGTCTGGCGATAGGAGACCTCGATCCGGCACGCCGCCGGGTCGTAGGTGCCGGTGAGGGTCCCTTCCCCCGCGCCGGGCTGGCTCCACGATCCGGACACACTCCGCTCCGACACGTTCAGGGTGACGTTGCCCCAGTCCGACTGCCAGACCCCGGCGACGAGTTCGGCCGGGGCACCGACGGTGTTCAGGTCGTCGCACCGCAACTCGGCTAGGCGGGCGCGGTGATAGGAGATTTGTTCTTCCAGCCGCCTCAACTCCACCAGCGCCGCGTCTTTCCGCGCGAGGAGGGCGCGCTGGTTCTCGACCGCCCGGAGCGTGGCGTCGCGGACGATGCGGACAGACTCGCGCGTGTCGTTGCCCGCCATGACGGTGCGAGCTATCCCCACCGTGCGGGCCAGGTCCAGGATGTTCTCAGGGACGGAATTGTTCATCACGGCCCGGTTCAGCACGCTGAGGTTCCGCCGCAGCTCGTCCAGGCGCGCCTCCGGCGTGATCGCTTCGTCTTCCATCCAGCGGAAGGGGGCGAGGAGCGCGGCTCGCTGGCGCTCCAGTTCGGCGATCTGCTGGCGGTTGTTGTCACAGCGCTCCCGGCGCTGCGCGTCCGTCAGCGGCTGCGCTGAGGCGGGCAGGGCCACCAGAAAGAGCAGAAGGACAGCGCGCGGCATGGGCGAAAGCCGAGAGGAGGACCCGCGAACCGGGGAAGGCCAGTGGTCATGGTAGGGAAGCAGTAGACGGGAATCAAGGCTTAAGGGAGAGGGACGGCCGACCTGAGGCGAGCGAGGTAGCTTCGCGGGCTCCCTCTACGCCCTCTCCATGCGCGCGTTCGTCACCGGCGGCACCGGCTTCGTGGGCAGCCATCTCGTCGAGGAGCTGCTCCGGCGGGGGTATGAGGTGCGCGCCCTCGCGCGGGGCGACCTCAAGTGGCTTGAAGGGCTCCCCGTCGAGATCGTCCGCGGCGGGCTGCTCGACCACAACGCGCTCCGCGAGGCGATGCAAGGGGTAGACGTGCTGCACCATGTGGCCGGTCTCACCCGCGCGCCCGACGCCGCCGCGCTCGACCGCGCCAACGTGGAGGGCACGATCGCCGTGCTCGACGCCGCCGAGGCGGCCGGCGTCCCGCGCGCGCTGGTCACGAGCAGCCTCGCCGCGGTTGGCCCTAGCGGCTCGGAACCGCTCTCGGAAGAGGCCCCGCTCCGGCCGCTCTCGCGCTACGGTGAGAGCAAGGCGAAGATGGAGCGAGCGATTGCGGCGCGACAGGCCAAGGGGCGAGGTCCAGAGGTGGTCGTCGTGCGGCCGCCGGTGGTCTACGGTCCGCGCGAGGCCGACATCTACACGATCCTCCGCGCGGCGGCGCGCCAGCGACTCTTCCCGGTCGTCGGTCCGGGGCGAACGCCGCAGCTCGACCTCGTGCACGTGCGCGACCTCGTGCGTGGGATGGCCGACGCAGCGGAGTCGGACCGCGCGATGGGGGAGACGTACTTCCTCGGCGGGCCGCGCCCGTACGCGTGGAACGAGATCCGCGAGGCCGCCATCGCCGCGCTCGGCCGGTCCGTCCTCCGCGTGAACGTGCCCCGCCCGCTCGTGGGGCCGGCCGGCGCGGCAGCGGAGGCGTTCGGGCGGCTCATCGGGCAGTACCCCCCGCTCAACCGCGAGAAGGCGCGCGAGGCGAAGGCGTCGTGGGTGGTCTCCTCCGAGAAGGCCCGCCGCCACTTCGGCTACCAACCTGAAGTCGACGTCGAAGAGGGGATGCGCGAGACGGTGGACTGGTACCGCCAGCACGGGTGGCTCTGAGGCGGCGGTTTCGCTGATTCCTGCACAAAGCGGGGCGTTCCGGCGGAATCCCGGCCTGGAAGGGGGACGTACCTTGCCCTCCGCCTCAGCCCCGTCATCGTGAAGGACCCCTTCGGCTTCAACAGCGGCTACGTCGAGGACCTCTACGCGCAGTACCTCGAAGATCCCAACTCCGTCAGCGAGAGCTGGCGCGAGTTCTTCGCCGACTTCCAGCCCGGCCCCTCGTTCCACCCGCCCGCCGGCTCTGATGGCGCCCCGGCCGAGTCGGCCAGCGCGGAGCCCCCGGAGGTCGCGCCGGCTCCCACGCCGGCGACGCCGGCGCCCAAGCCGGCCGAGCCTGCCCCCCCGCAGGCAGGGGGCAA
>DASPKS010000272.1:0-2289 GCA_035628035.1 Rubricoccaceae bacterium | reverse complement strand
CGCGCTCCGCGCGCGCACGGCGGACGTGATTGGAAGCCACGAGGGCGAGGTGTTCGAGGTGGTCCGCAAGGGCCGCGATACGCTCCGCCTCGACGTGCACCGGCGGAAAGAGGACGGCACGCCCGGCGCGCGCCTGTGGCGGCGGACCTTCGTGCGCGGGGAGACGGAGGAGGTCCGGCTGTGGGGCCGCGGCGGCGATGACCGGCTCGTGGTCAGGGGCGAAGGCGAGGACGGCACCATTCGCGTGCGGTTTCTGGCCGGTGCCAGCCGGGACGAACTGGCGGACAGCACCGGGGGTCAGCAGGTCTACGCCTATGACACCAGGGCCACGGAGGCGCTCGTCGTGCTCGCGAAGGGACCGCGCGCCCAAATCGAGCAGTCGGACCAGCTCACGCAGGCGGCCTTCGGGTCTACGCTGCCGAGCACGGGGGGCACGGAGCCCATCCTCTCGGTGCAGTCCAACGTGGACGACGGGGTGGTCATCGGCGCCGGCGTGAGGGTTACGAAGACTGGATTTCCTCACATTCCGTACGCCCTGCGACAGCGGATCGAGATCAGGGTTGCGACCACGACGGGCGCCGTCTACGGCCGGTACGACGCCGACGCTCCCCGCGCCCTCGGGCTCTGGGACGCCGGGGTCGAGGTGCGGATGGCGTCGGCGCGCTCCTTCCGCACCTTCTTCGGATACGGAGGGGCGACCGAACGTCTCCCTAGCGCGCGCGACGACGTCTACCGCGTGCGGATGGCCCGCGCCCGCGTGTCGCCATACGCCGAACGCAACTTCCTGGAACGGCTGAGCGCCCGGTTCGGCCCTTCGTTCGAGTACGTACGTCCGCGCCGGGACTCGACGCAGTTCAACGTAGCGTCCTCCCTCCCTGCGCGCGACCTGCGCGCACAACTCCTCGCCGGGGTGGAGGGACGGGTGACCGTCGACGCCACGGACGCACCCGTCCACGCAAGCCGTGGCGTTCGTGTGGAGATGGCGGCCCGGGCCCGGCGAGGCCTCCTGGAGGCCGGGCACGCCTACACCGGGGGAGAGGCCGCCCTCTCGCTCTTCGCGACCCATCCGAACGCACCGTGGGCGACGCTGGCCACCCGGGTCGGGGGCGAGCGGCTCTTCGGCGTCTTCCCGTTCTACGACGCCGCCACGCTGGGGGGCACAACGAATCTCAGAGGCTACCGCTCGAACCGCTTCGCCGGCCGGGCGACGTTTTTCGTGAACGCGGAGCCGCGCGTGCGCCTGAGCCGGTTTCGCGCCGTCCTCTGGCCAGATGGCGAGGTCGGGCTCCTTGGCTTCGTGGATGCCGGCCGCGTGTGGGCGGATCATCAGGCTCCGGGGCCCTGGCACGTGGGTTACGGGGCGGGCGGATGGTGGACGCTCTCGAACCGCCTCGGCGGAACGGCTACGTTCGACGTCTCGAAGGAGACGCGGGCCTTCTCATTCCGCCTGGGCTTTGCCCTGTAAGCCAGGAGCGAGATCCCAGCTTGCAGAGAGGTCGCCCCGCTAGCACCGCCCTCCGTTGCCTGGCCGTCGTCTGTGCGCGTGCGGTAGCAAACGCGATGCGGGGATCGTGACCCGGATCCAGACGCTCCCGGACCTCCCCAACGCCAGCTCTCGTACCCGGAGCCTCGCGCACGCCGCCCATGACCTTCACCATCCGCCCGGCAGGGCTGCCGGACCTCCCCGCGCTCGGGCGGCTCGGTGCGATGCTCGTCCGGCTCCACCACGACTTCGACCCCGACCGATTCCTCGCCGCTACCGCCGAGACCGAGCGCTCGTACACCTCGTGGCTCGGATCGCAGATCAGCACCCCCGACGCCGTCGTGCTCGTCGCGGAGCGAGGCGGCGAGGTACTCGGGTACGCCTACGGCGGGATCGAGGGGACCGATTACCTGACGCTCCGCGGGCCGTCCGGGGTGCTCTACGACCTCATGGTCGACCCCGATTACCGGGGGCAGGGCGTGGGCCGGGCGCTGCTCGACGCGGCGCTGGCGGCACTCGCCGAGCGGGGCGCACCCCGCGTCGTGCTCGTGAGGGCCCATCGGAACGCGTCCGCGCAGCGGCTCTTCGCCCGTGCCGGCTTCCGCCCGACGATGGTCGAGATGACCCGCGAGATGCCGGCACAAGGGGGCTAGGTGCCGGTGGCGGCCCCCGCTTCCGAGTGGGGGCGACATGTCCGTGGGTCTCCGTGCTGGACGATATCCTCACGGCTCGATCTCCACCTCCTCGACGTTGTCGAAGCGCTCCAGGTCGATCAGCAGGACGTAGGGGTCGATGCCGGCGTCGGA
>DASPKS010000271.1:0-3523 GCA_035628035.1 Rubricoccaceae bacterium | reverse complement strand
ACGACGAAGCACGGGCCGGCGGAGAGACCTACTTCCGCCATCCGCTCGGCGATGCGGCCAAGGGGCTCCACGTGGACCCCATAGGAGCGCCCGTCGGGCAGGCGAACGAGAGGGAGGGCAGGCATCGGGGATCTCCGCCGGGGGGTGCGGATATATTCGCACTCCCGCCCTTCCACCGTTCCCATCTCCCCATGACTTTCGTGTCCGTGCCCCGTCTTGCGGGTCTGCTCCTCCTCGCGCTGCTGGCCGGCTGCCGCTCCACAAGGCCCGTCGAGATCGAAGAGGTCCGCGTGAACCCCCAGCGGCCGGCCCCCACGGAGCCGTCGGACCGCCCGGCACCGGGAGGCGACGCCCGCGCCGAGGCGCAGGCCTTCCTCGACGCCTACATGCGCGCCTACCAGCCGCTCTACTACGAGTCGGCGCAGGCGCAGTGGGCGGCGAACACCCGCATCATCGAGGGCGACACGACCAACGCCGCGCGCGTTCAGCGCGCCGACGAGGCGCTGGCCGCCTTTACCGGCTCGGTCGAGAACATCGAGGCGGCGCGGCGCTTTCTCGCCCGGCGGGCTGAGCTGGCCCCGCTCCAGGTCACCCAGTTTGAGCAGATCCTCTACAACGCCGGCGCGAACCCCCAGACGGCCGCCGACCTCGTCCGCCAGCGGATCGCCGCCGAGACCGCCCAGACGGAGACCCTCTATGGATTCACCTTCCGCATCGACGGCGAAGAAGTGAGCCCGAACGAGATCGACGCCGCCCTCCGGGAGTCCACCGACCTCGACGACCGGCTCGACGCCTGGGAGGCCTCGAAGGAAGTGGGCCCCACGCTCTCCGACGGGCTGGAGCGGCTGCGGGGCCTCCGCAACGGGGTCGTCCAGGCCCTCGGCTACGACGACTACTTCGCGTACCAGGTGAGCGACTACGACATGTCGAGCGCCGAGATGCTCGCCCTCATGCGCCAGCTCAACGAGGAGCTACGCCCACTCTACCGCGAGCTCCACACGTGGACGCGCTATACCCTGGCCGAGCGGTACGGCCAGCCCGTCCCCGACCTCCTCCCGGCGCACTGGCTCCCGAATCGGTGGGGGCAGGACTGGAGCGCGATGGTGAACGTGGAGGGCGCGGACCTCGACGCCGCGCTCGCCACGAGGACCCCCGAGTGGCTTGTCGAGCAGGCGGAGCGGTTCTACGTCTCCCTCGGGTTCGAGGCGCTGCCGCGCTCGTTCTACTCCCGAAGCTCCCTGTACCCCGTCGGCGAGGACGCCGGGTTCAAGAAGAACACCCACGCGAGCGCGTGGCACCTCGACCTCGACCGTGACGTCCGCTCGCTGATGTCGGTCGAGCCCAACGCCGACTGGTACGAGACGACCCACCACGAGCTCGGCCACATCTACTACTACCTCGAATACTCGAACCCCGATGTGCCGCTCGTTCTCCGGGGCGGGGCCAACCGGGCCTACCACGAGGCCGTCGGGAGCCTGATGGGCCTGGCGGCGATGCAGCCGCGGTTTGTGGAGGCCATCGGGCTCGCCCCCGAAGGTCCCGCACCTGACTCCATCCAGATGCTCCTCCGGGAGGCCCTCAACTACGTCGTGTTCATCCCGTGGTCGGCCGGCGTGATGACGCACTGGGAGCACGACCTCTACAACGGCCTCCCGCGCGACGAGTGGAACGCCCGGTGGTGGGAGTACGTCCGCGAGTTCCAGGGGATCGCCCCCCCCGACGCGGCCCGCGCCGCCATCGGCGCGGCGTTCAATGACGCCGCCACCAAGACCCACGTCAACGACGACCCCGCGCAGTACTACGACTACGCGCTCTCGTTCGTCCTCCTCTTCCAGCTCCACGACCACATTGCGCGGGAGATCCTCGACGAGAACCCCCGTAACACGAACTACTACGGGCGTCGCGAGATCGGCGACTTCCTCCGGGGGCTCCTCCGCCCCGGCGCCACGGTCGACGGGAACGAGTTGCTCCGCCAGGCGACGGGGGAGGGGCTCTCCGCCCGCGCCATGCGCGACTACTTCGCTCCGCTGATGAGCTGGCTCCAGGAGCAGAACAGGGGGCGCCGCCACACGATCTGACTCCTTGGCGGGGCCGGGAACGCGTGGGCCCGCTTCGCAGTGGACCGTCCATGCCGGGCGGGTTCGTCTTCGGGCGGGCCCGCCCGGTTTTTCCTCTCTCCCTCGCTCCGCTCACCTACCTCATTCAGAGGTACCTCTCATGGGCATACTCGATTTCATCCGCGACGCGGGCAAGGACCTCCTGCACGGCCGCGCGAACCAAGAGGCCGCGGAAGCCATCCAGCGCGAGCTGGAGAATGAGCTCGGCAACGACCTCGCCCACCTCCAAGTCTCCTTCGAGGACGGCCGCGCTACGCTCCGTGGGGAGGCCCGGAGCCTTACGGCCAAGGAGAAGGCGGTCCTCCTCGCCGGCAACATCCGCGGCGTCGCCCAGGTGGACGGCGACGGCCTCACGGTTGCAGCGCAGGCAGGTGCCGCGCCCCCCAAGCCGGCCGAGAAGGCCACGGCCCCCAAGCCGACGGGCCCCTCCGCAGAGAAAGCCACGAGGGGGGAAGCCGCCAGCACCTTCTACACCATCCAGGCTGGCGACACCCTTTCGAAGATCGCCCAGCGCCACTTCGGAGACGCCAATCGGTACGACGAGATCTTCGAGGCCAACCGCGAGGTCATCAAGGACCCCGACCTGATCTATCCAGGGCAGCAGATCCGTCTGCCAAAAGCCTGAAGAGAACCGCTGCTCGAATGGGGGAAAAAACAACGGCCACGGCGATTTGTGAGGGCCGTTGTGTGTTTGGGGCAGGGTCACTATACTAGCCGGGCAGGTCGCCCGCTGCAGCGCGACGGCCTGGACTCGCTCTTCTCCACCTACCCCTGGTGCACCAACTATGCGTAGTACGCTACTCCTGGGCGCTCTGAGCCTCGTCTTCGCGGCGACGGCCTCGGCGCAGTACACCCAGTGCAACAACACACCGCTCGTGATTCCGGACTCGCCGGCCCCGGCGGTCTCGAACACCATCGTCGTCCCCGGCACCGCTACCGGCACGATCACCGAGGCCTCGGTGACGGTCAACGCGACCCACTCGTGGATCGGCGACCTCATCATCCGGGTGTCGCGGGGGGCCACGACGACCACCCTCATCGACCGCCCCGGCTTCACCGGCACCGGCTTCGGCTGCTCGGGGAACAACTTCAACAACACCTTCGACGACGACGGCACGGTCAACGGCGAGACGGGCTGCTTGAACGACCCGGCTAACCCGGCTTACCCGGCCGGCGCGCAGATCGTCCCCTTCTCCCCGCTTTCCGCGTGGGACGGCCAGACCGCCCCCGGGACGTGGACCCTCACCGTCAGCGACAACGCCGGCGGCGACACGGGCCAGATCAACTCGTGGTGCATCAACCTCGCCGGCGTGATCCCGGTCGAGCTGTCGCGGTTCGACGCGACGGTCTCCGGCCGCGACGTCGTGCTCGAGTGGGAGACCGCTTCCGAGACGAACAACGCCGGG
>DASPKS010000270.1:0-4414 GCA_035628035.1 Rubricoccaceae bacterium | reverse complement strand
AGCCGCTCGGCGAGCACCTTCGTGATGGCGGCCGTGAGCGTGGTCTTCCCGTGGTCGACGTGGCCGATCGTCCCCACGTTCACGTGGGGCTTCGTCCGCTGGAACGTCTCCTTCGCCATGGCTGGTAAGTGGGTTTGAGCGCGGGGGCTAAACAGCGTGGACGCACTGGGCGCCCCGGGCGGCGTGCCCGGGATCGCGCGGCGCGTGAGCCTCCTCCCGGACTTGAACCGGGGACCCCTTCCTTACCATGGAAGTGCTCTACCGCTGAGCTAAGGAGGCGTGGTCTATGTGGAGCGGGAGACGGGACTCGAACCCGCGGCCCTCAGCTTGGAAGGCTGATGCTCTACCAACTGAGCTACTCCCGCAAGGCGAGAGGGTCGGGCGGCGCGTCCCGGAACTCACGCGGTGGGCAGGGGAGGATTCGAACCTCCGAAGGCATAAGCCAACAGATTTACAGTCTGTCCCGGTTGACCGCTTCGGTACCTGCCCATCAGGTCAAAAGCCCGGGCGGCCCGAGGCGGCGCTCGAGAGAGCTGGCGAAGGGACTCGAACCCCCAACCTGCTGATTACAAATCAGCTGCTCTACCAGTTGAGCTACGCCAGCGGGTCCTCCAGGAGCACGGGCCCGCCGGAGGGGTTCGCGCGGACTAGACGCGGAAAGTACGGCTCGCCCGTCGGCGGAGTCAACGCGGCCGCTCCCCCGAAAACCGACTACGGGGGGTCTTCTTGGTTTCTTTGTGGGTTCGGTGAAGCGGCCTTTCCGGTGCCTTTTGCCCGCTTCCGTCGGACCCACCAACGGACTGCGAATCCCACCGCGAGGACCACCAGCACGCCCGAGATGACGCGCCCGTAGGCCCGGAGCCAGCCGAGCACCCGCTCCCACTCGGTGCCCACGACGTACCCGGCGTAGGTGAGGAGGGTGGTCCAGACGGCCGCGCTGAGGGTGGCGCAGGCGGCCGTCGGGAGCGCGCGGAGGTCGGAGGCGCCGGCTAGGAGGGCGATCACGGAGCGGGCCCCGCTGAGGAACCGGTTCGCCGCCACCACGCCGTACCCCCACCGCTGGAGCCACCCCTTCGCAGTCCGCACGGGCCCCCTGGGGATCCATCGGAGCCGGTGTGGGTCCTCGACGGCGTTCCCGAGGGCGTAGCCGAGCGTATACATCGTCATAAAGCCGAGCGCGCCCCCGAGCGTTGCCACCCCCACGGCCGGGATGAAGTCGATCAGGCCCAGCCCGACGAGGGAGCCTCCGACAACCACCGCCACATCGCCTGGGACCGGGGGGAGGAGGTTTTCGCCGTAGGCGATGGCGAGCAGGGCGAGGTAGACCCCGAACGGCGGGAGCGACTGGAGCCAGGCGGCGAATTGCTCGACGGACTCCATTGCCTCAGCTCCGGGGGACGAGTAGCGCCACTGCGTGGGCCGCCGCCCCCTCCTCCCGCCCGACGAACCCCATCCCCTCCCCCGTCGTCGCCTTCACCGAAACGGCGTCGACCTCGACCTCCAGCGCCTCGGCCAGCCGCGCCCGCATGGCCTCGACGTATGGGCGGAGCTTCGGCCGCTGGAGGACGACTACCGCATCGACGTTGCCGACGCCCCAGCCGGCCTCTCCCACCTTCGAAACCACAGCGCGGAGAAGAGCCAGGCTGTCGGCCCCCCGCCAGGCCTCGTCGGCGTCGGGGAAGTGCTGGCCGATGTCGCCGAGGGCGGCGGCGCCGAGGAGGGCGTCGATGAGGGCGTGCGTGAGCACGTCGGCGTCGGAGTGGCCCAGGAGGCCCACCTCGGAGGGGATCGTGACGCCGCCGAGGATGAGCGGGCGGCCCTCCACGAGCCGATGGACGTCGTAGCCGATGCCGATGCGCAAGAGCGGAGGGCGAGAGGTGCGATGCGGAAGCTACCCCTCCCGCTGTGCCCGTCGTTCCCAGAGCGCCTCGGCGAGCGCCCAGTCGGTAGGCCGCGTCAGCTTGAGGTTGCGGGGGTCCCCCTCGACGACCTGCACGGGGTAGCCAGCGCGCTGCAGCAGCTCCACCTCATCCGTGCCCGTGATGCCGTCGGCTTCCGCGGCGGCGTGTGCGGCGCGGAGCCAGTCGAGCCGGGCCCCTTGCGGCGTCTGCATCGCGTAGAGCCCTTCGCGCGAGACCGTCTCGCCGAAGGTCTCCCCTCTGCCTCGCCGGAGGGTGTCAGCGACGGGCACGGCGAGGGCTGCCGCCCCGTGCGCCCGCACCGCCGCGACGACAGCTGCGATCCGGTCGGCCACGACGAACGGGCGCGCGGCGTCGTGGACGAGCACGATCCCCGTGCCCTCCGGTACCGCCTTCAGCCCCTCCCCCACCGATGCCTGCCGCGTGGCTCCTCCTACAACCACATGCGCTGCGAGCCCGTACGCCGACAGCATCGCTTCCGCCGCACGCTGCTCAGCCGCTGGCACCGGTACCACGAGCGCATCTATGGCCGGGTGGGCAGCGAACGCTTCGAGCGTGCGGACGAGCACCGGGGCGCCGCCGAGCAGGCGGAACTGCTTCGGGAGGCCGCCCATCCGCGTGCCCGCCCCGGCGGCCGGCACGATCACCGCAACGCGATCAGGAACGGGAGAAGCGCGGGAGGTCGGGTCGTCGTCCCCCATCCCTCACACGATCAGCATCGCGTCGCCGAAGGTGAACAGCCGGTATTCCTCGCGGACGGCCTCGCGGTACGCCTCTTGGATCACCTCCAGCCCGCCGAAGGCCGCCACGAGCATGAGGAGCGGCGAGCGGGGGAGGTGGAAGTTCGCCAGCAGCCGCTGCGTAACGTGGAAGTTGTAGGGCGGGTAGATGAACTTGTCGGTCCACCCCGCCCCCGCCTTGAGGTGGCGGTCGGCCGAGAGGCTTGACTCGACGGCACGGACGACCGTCGAGTCGCAGACGGTTACCGTGTTCGTGCGCGAGGTGAGCGCGCGGTTGACGGTGGCGGCGGCCTCCTCCGTTACGCGGAAGTTTTCGGAGTCCATCCGGTGCTTCGTGAGGTCCTCGACCTCGACCGGGCGGAACGTGCCGAGCCCCGTATGGAGGGTGACCGTCGTCGTCTGGACGCCCTTCTCGTGGAGGCGGGCGAGCAGCTCCGGCGTGAAGTGGAGCCCGGCCGTGGGGGCCGACACCGCGCCGCGGTGCCGGGCGAAGATGGTCTGGTAGCGCTGGCGGTCCTCCGGCTCCACCGGACGCGGGACGTACCGCGGGATGGGCGGGGTGCCGATCCGGTCGATGAGGTCGTAGAGCGCCTCCGGCTCGTCGTTGAACATGAACCGGAGCGTGCGCCCCCGGCTCGTCGTGTTGTCGATGACCTCGGCGGCGAGCCCCTCCTCGAAGAACAGCTTGTTGCCGACGCGGATCTTCCGCGCGGGCTCCACGATCACGTCCCACAGCCGCGTCTCGCGGTTGAGCTCGCGGAGGAGGAAGACCTCCACGCGGGCGCCGGTCTTCTCCTTCTCGCCGTAGAGGCGGGCGGGGAACACCGACGTGTCGTTGGCGACGATCACGTCGCCGGCGTCGAAGTAGTCCGGGAGGTCGTTGATCGTCCGGTGCTCGATCTCCCCCGTCTCCCGGTCGACGACCATGAGGCGCGCGGTCTCGCGCGGCTCGGCCGGGTACTTCGCGATGAGTTCCTTCGGGTACTCGTACTCGAAGTCCGTCAGCTTGAGGGGAATCGTGTGGCGGAGGATGCGCGCCGCGGTGGCAAGGTGCATACGCTGCAGGATACCGGGTAGAGGAAGACCGGCTCGCCGACCGGTGCGCGACGCGGGCTCTGACTGCTGGCTCCCCCCTTCGCGTCGCAGCGGGGCGCTAATATAGGCGCGTCCTGCGCGGGTGCAAGGGGTTTGTGAAGGGGCGTTGAAGGAAATACAGCCCGTTAGCCCCGGGCCGGGAGGATCGTCCCCTCCACCTCCCCGAGCCCGATACGGCAACCGTCGCCCTCGGCCCAGCCCGTCAGCACCACGCGGTCACCGTCCTGCAGGAAGACGCGCGTCTCGCCGGTAGGCAGCGTAAGGGGACGCTCGCCCCGCCAGGCGAGCTCGAGGAGGCTCCCATAGCTGTCCTCCTCCGGCCCGCTGATGGTGCCACTCGCGAGGAGGTCGCCCGGCAGCATAGGGCACCCGTTGACGGTGTGGTGGACGAGCTGCTGCTCGAGGCTCCAGTAGAGGTGGCGCGTGTTCGAGCGGGCCACGCGGTGGAGCGGGATGCCTTCGCGGCGCATCTGCTCGGTCTCTAAGAAAACCTCCAGCGTCACGTCGAGCGCGCGGGGCTCCGGCTGACGGAGGTACGGGAGCGGCTCGGGGTTGCCGGCCGAAGCGTCCTGCGCCTCGCCCGCCACACGGAACGGCGCCAGCGCCTCGAAGGGCACTACCCAGGGGCTCACGCTCGTCGCGAAGTTCTTCGCGAGGAAC
>DASPKS010000269.1:0-5000 GCA_035628035.1 Rubricoccaceae bacterium | reverse complement strand
CCGGTACCAATTCGACATTAGGAGGTGGAGCCGTCTACGTGGCAACCGGGAATGTAGAGTTCGTCCGCACGTCGTTCATGCGGAACGTAGCAGGGGCCACCGTAACCGACAACGTGATAGTATCTGGTGGCGCGGTTTCCGTGAACGGGGCAGGCACGGTCGTCTCCTTCGCGAACTGTGCGTTCATCGGCAATGCGGTCCGCTTGGAGCAAAAGAGCATATTCACCACGTTGGGCTATGGGGGGGCTGTCGACCTCAGGGCGGGCTCTGCTTCGTTTGCGAACTGTCGACTGGTCGGCAACGGCGTAGAGGCTATTGGGCCCATTAGTAGCAGTAGGCGCGAGGCCCGCGGCGGCGGAATCGCGGGAACTGGCACGCTCGTCCTTAGCAACACGACGCTTAGCGAGAACTGGCTCACCGCTCAGACGGCGCGGCAAGGGAGCGGGCTCTACGTGGTCACCGGAGGTTCCGCCCAAGCCCATAACAGTGTCTTCTGGCAGAACCAGGGCGCCGCGCAGATCCAGACCGCCTCGGGGGCGACGGCTACGGTCTCCCACGCCATCGTAGAGGGCGGCTACGCGAGCGGCACCGCCGTGCTCGACGCCGACCCGGTGTTCAACCGCCCCCCTGCCGCCGGCCCCGACAACGAGTGGGGCACGGCCGACGACGACTATGGCAACCTCCGCCTGGAGCCGGGCAGCCCCGCTATCGACTTCGGCGACGCCGCCCTCCTCCCCGCCGACAGCCTCGACCTCGACGGCGACGGCAACACCGCCGAGCCGCTCCCGCTCGACCTCGACGGCGAGCCGCGCGTGCAGGGGCCGAGCGTGGAGCTGGGCCCCTACGAGGGCGCCGGCACCACGCCCAACGAGCCGGGCGCCGACCTCCCCGCCGCCTTCGCCCTCCACGCGCCCGTCCCCAACCCGACTTCGGCCATCGCCTCGCTGCGGTTCGACCTCCCGGCCCCTGTTTCCGTCCGCGCCGAGGTGTTCGACGTGCTGGGCCGGCGCGTGGCGGTGCTCCACGACGGCGCCCTCGCTGCCGGCACGCACCCGCTCACGCTGGATGCGCGGGCGCTTCCCAGCGGGGTTTACCTGGTGCGCGTGCAGGCGGGCGAGGCCGTCGCCGTCCGCGCCGTTACCGTGCGGCGCTGAGCGCGGCGAGGTCGGGCACGACGGTGTCGAGCACGCGGGCCGACGAGAGCACGCCGGGCATCCCCGCGCCGGGGTGCGTCCCCGCGCCGACGAGGTAGAGCCCCTCGATGTCCTCGCTCGCGTTGTGCGGGCGGAAGTAGGCGCTCTGCCGGAGCGTGGGCTCCAGCGAGAACGCGGCCCCCTTCACGGCGAGGTAGTCGTCGTGGAAGCCCCGCGGCGTGAGCGCCCGGCTCACGGTGAGGTGGCGCGGGAGGTCGGGCAGCACCGTCCGCTCCAGGTACGCTTCGATGGCGTCCCGGTAGCGCTCCGTCTGCGCGTCGTCCCAGGGGTCGCCGCTGTCGAGGTGGGGCACGGGCGAGAGGACGTAGAACGCGTCGTGGCCGGCGGGCGCCATCGCGGGGTCAGTGGCGGTGGGGCGGTGGAGGTAGAGCGAGAAGTCGTCGGCCAGTTTTTTCCTTTCGAAGATGTCCGTGAGGAGCCCCCGGTAGCGCGGGCCCAGGAGGATCGTGTGGTGCGCCACGTCGGGGTATTGCCGGGCCGTCCCGAAGTACCACACGAAGAGGCTCATGGAGTAGTGCGCCCGCTCGAGGCGCGCGTCGGTCCACGTGCGGCGATAGCGGGCGGCGACGAGGTTGCGGTACGTCCACGCGGCGTCGGCGTTGGAGACGACGAGGTCGGCCGGGATCGCCTCGCCTGTGGCGAGCTGCACGCCCGTCGCGCGCGGCCGCCGGCCCTCGCCGTCGATCGTGATCTCCGCGACGGTCTCCCCCGGCCGGAACGTGCCCCCCAGCCGCCCGATGAGGTCGGCGAGCCCGCGCACGAGGGCGCCCGTCCCGCCCATAGCGTACCACACGCCCCACTTCCGCTCGAGGAACGCGATGAGCGCATAGATGCTCGTCGTCGAGAACGGGTTGCCGCCGACGAGGAGGGGGTGAAACGAGAACACCACGCGGAGGCGGGGGTCGCGGACGTACTTCGCGACGAGGCTGTAGACGCTCCGGTGGCTCTCCAGCGCCACCATCGCCGGGACGATCCGCGCCATGTCGATGGCCTTCGAAAAGGGGACGTGGCCCAGTTCCTCGAACCCCACGCGGAAGATGGCCTCGCTCTTCTCCAGGAAGCGCGCGTAGCCGTCCACGTCGGCGGGGTTGAACTTCGCGACCTCGTGGCGCATCGCCTCCGCGTCGCCGGTGTAGTCGAACCATCCGCCATCGTCGAAGCGGATGCGGTAGAACGGCGCGATGGGGGCCACCGCCACGTGGTCGGACAGCGATTCGCCCGCCAGCGCCCACAGCTCCTCGAAGAGGAACGGCGCCGTGATGAGGGTGGGCCCGGCGTCGAAGGTGTAGCCGCCCTCGCGGAAGACGCGCGCGCGGCCGCCGGGCTGGTCGAGGCGGTCCACCACCGTCACGCGGTAGCCGCGCACGAGGAGGCGAACGGCGGCGGCCAGCCCCCCCAAGCCCGCCCCGACGACGACGGCGTGCGGAGCCCCAGGCGTGAGCGGGACGGGCGTACGACGGAGGTTGAGCCGGGCGTCGGCGCGGTGCGCCAGGCGCACCATCCAGTCAGCCATCGGAGCGCGGGAAGGCCGGCCCGCCTACCGGCGGGGACGTGCGGCGTTCCGCCCCCGGGGCCGGTTGCCCTCCTCCCCTACCCCGCCCTACATTCGCCGGCCCTCCCACCACCGCCCATGCCTACCGCCTCTCCTCCCGCGGCGCCCGACGCCGTCACCGCCGACGTCCAGCACTTCTTCGACGGCTACGCGGCCGACTTCGACAGCATCTACGGCCACGCCCGGCCCCGAAACGCCTTCGAGCGGTTCGTCGACCGGACGTTCCGGAAGTCGATGTTCCTCCGGTTCGAGGAGGTCCTGCGGCACACCGCCAAGCCGGAGATCCGCAGCGTGCTCGACGTGGGCTGCGGCTCGGGCCGCTACGTCGTCGAGTTCCTCCGGCAGGGGAAGGAGGTCGTCGCGCTCGACATCGCGCGGGAGATGCTCGACCTCGCCGAGAAGACGATCCGCGAGGCCGGCGTCGGCGGCGAGGTCGCGTTCGTCCACGCGCCCTATCTCGACTACGCCCCCGGGCGGACGTTCGATGCCGCCGTGCTCATGGGGTTCTTCGACTACATCCGCGAGCCGGCGCCGGTGCTGGCGAAGCTCGGCCGCGAGGTCACGCGGGAGGTTTACATGAGCTTCCCCAAGGCCGGCGGCCCGCTGGCCTGGCAGCGCGCCGTCCGCTACCGCCTCCGCAAGTGCCCGCTCTACCTCTACACGCGCCTGCAGGTGGAGGGGCTCCTCCGCGAGGCGGGGTGGGCCGGCCGCTACACCATCACCGAGTGGGGGCGCGAGCTGTTCGTGAAGGTGGACCTCCGCCGATGAGCCCCCCCGTCGCCAACGCCTTCACCGTCGACCTCGAGGACTGGTTTCACATCCTCGGGGTGGGGGTGGCGTTCCCGTTCGAGACGTGGGGCGGCCTCGAGAGCCGCGTCGAGCGAAACACCGAGCGGCTCCTCGACCTCCTCGACGCGGCCGAGACCAAGGCGACGTTCTTCGTGCTGGGGTGGGTGGCCGAGCACTACCCCGACCTTGTCCGCCGCGTCGCCGCGCGGGGCCACGAGCTCGGCTCGCACGGGTACCACCACGCCCTCATCTACGACCAGACGCCGGCCGGCTTCCGCGCCGACGTCGCGGCGGCGAAGCGACGCACCGAGGACCTCACCGGCGAGCCGGTGCTCGGCTACCGCGCGCCCGGCTTCAGCATCCGGCCCGACACCCGGTGGGCGCTCGACGTCCTCGCCGAGGAGGGGTTCGTGTACGACTCCAGCGTGTTCCCGGCCGCGCACGCGCACGGGGGCTTCCCCCAGATCGGGGACCGTCCGACGCGGCTGACGACCCCGGCGGGCCACACCCTCCTCGAACTCCCGCTCTCCATCCACCGCGTGGCCGGGTGGCCCATCCCGTACAGCGGGGGCGGCTACCTCCGCCTGCTCCCACTCCGCTTCATCACGTACGCGATGCGGGCGTCGAACGACCGCCGCCACCAGCCGGTGAACCTCTACATCCACCCCCGCGAGATCGACCCCGGCCAGCCGCGTATCCCGGGGCTCCCCCCGCACCGGCGGTTCCGGTACTACGTGGGGCTGCGGACGGCCGAGCGGAAGCTGCAGCACCTCCTCGCGCACTTCGCCTTCCGCCCGGTGCGGGAGGTCCTCGCCGAGGCGTTTGGGACCGGGGCACTGGCCGCGCCCGAGCCGGCGCTGAGCTAGCGCCCGCCGTCAGGGAGCGCGGTCGGCGGCGAGCCGCTCGCGGAGCGCCTCGAACGTGTCCCCCCCGTAGCGGTCGAGGAGGGCCTCGGCGAGCACCCACGCCACCATCGCCTCGGCCACCACGCTCGCGGCGGGCACGCTCGTCACGTCGCTCCGCTCGTAGCGCGTCGGCCGCGCCTCGCCCGTGGCGAGGTCCACGGTCCTGAGCGGGCGGATGAGCGTGGGAATCGGCTTCATGTACCC
Source organism: Rubricoccaceae bacterium (assembly GCA_035628035.1). GTDB lineage: Bacteria > Bacteroidota > Rhodothermia > Rhodothermales > Rubricoccaceae > DASPKS01. The sequence continues at coordinate 336 of DASPKS010000269.1, read as the reverse complement.
CCGCACGACGACGGGCATCCCGTTCGTGACCCCCCCTTCGACGCCGCCGGCCCGGTTGGTGGCGCGCGTGAGCCGGTCCGCTTCGCCGTGCACGATCTCGTCGTGGACCGCCGAGCCCGGCCGTGACGCAGCCACGAACCCGTCGCCGACCTCGACGGCCTTCTGGGCGGGGATGGAGAGGATGGCCTGCGCGAGGCGCCCGTCGAGGCGGCGGTCCCAGTGGGCGTACGAGCCGAGCCCGACGGGCACGCCCGTAGCGACCACCTCGTAGGCCCCGCCAAGGGTGTCGCCGTTCTCCTTCGCCTCGGCAATGTGGGCGACGGCCGCCACGCTCAG
>DASPKS010000268.1:0-2768 GCA_035628035.1 Rubricoccaceae bacterium | reverse complement strand
GACGAGAATCCCGCAGGGCAACGCGAAGCGAGACAGAGCGGCGCGAGGCATGGACCGGAGACAGGTGGAAGGATGGACGAATAAACGCCGCCTGCGCCGAAGGGGGGAGGCGAAACGCCGTGCCCGCTCAGGCCTGCCCGTCGCCGCCCGCCTCCCCTGCGCGCACGCGCTCGACGAACCGCGTGATCCGGCGCACGGCCTCCTCCACGTTCTCCAGCGAGGTGGCGTAGGAGCAGCGGAGGTAGCCCGCCCCGCTCGGCCCGAAGGCGTCGCCGGGCACGCACGCCACGTGCTCCTCCCGGAGCAGCCGCTGCGCGAACTCCTCCGACGAGAGCCCCGTCGAGCGGATGTCGGGGAAGCAGTAGAAGGCCCCCTCCGGCTCGAACGTCGGCAGGCCGGCGGCGCGGAGGCCGTCGACGATGGTGCGGCGGCGGGCGTCGTAGGCCTGCCGCATTCTTTCCACGTCCTCCTGGCACTCGCGGATGGCGGCGGCGGCGCCGTACTGCCCCGCCGTCGGCGCGCTCATCACCACGTACTGGTGCGCCTTGTACATCTGGCGGAGGATCGGCTCGGGCGCGCACGCGTACCCGATGCGCCACCCCGTCATCGCGTAGTTCTTCGAGAACCCCCCGAGGAGGACCGTCCGCTCCCACATCCCCTCTAGGCTCGGGATGGACGTGTGGCCGAGGGCGTAGGCCTCCCCGTAGACGAGCCGGTCGTAGATCTCGTCGGAGAGCACGAAGAGGTCGTACTTCTGGACGACCTCGGCGATCTCCAACAAAACCTCGCGGCGGAGCACGGCGCCCGTGGGGTTGTTGGGGTAGCCGAGGAAGAGGAGCTTCGTCCGGTCGGTGATCCGCGCCTCGATGTCCTCGGCCGTCACCTGGAAGTCGTGCTCGGCGCGCGTAGGCACCCACACCACCTTGCCGCCGGCGAACTCGGCCGTGGGGCCGTAGGAGACGAAGCACGGCTCGGGGATGAGCACCTCGTCGCCGGGGTCGAGGAGGGCCAGCATCGCGATCATCATCGCCTCCGAGGCGCCGATGGTGACGACGACCTCGTTGACGGGGTTGTAGCGGACGCCGTAGAGCCGGTCGATCTCGCCCGTGATGGCCTCGCGCAGCTCCAGCAGCCCGAGGTTCGCCGTGTAGCCGGTCCTCCCCGCGTCCATCGAGGCCTTGGCCGCCGTGAGGATGGGGGCGGGCGAGACGAAGTCGGGCTCCCCGATGCCGAGCGAGATCACGTCCTCCATCGTCGCGGCGATCTCGAAGAACCGGCGGATGCCGGAGGGGGGCACCGAGCGGATGCGCTCGGAGAGGCGGAGGGCCAGGCGCTCGGCGTTGGCGACGGGGACTTCCATGCGGGGGGGAGGCCGGGGACGGGGATCGCGCGGTGGTAAGTTACGCGCCCTGTTTTGATCCCCTCCCCCGCCCCTCCGATGGCTGAGACCCTCACCGACACCGACGCCCCGTCCTTCCCTAACCTCATCGGCGGCGAGGCGCGCGACGGCGCCGACGGCGCCACCTTCGAGAGCCGCAACCCGGCCCGCCAGAGCGACGTCATCGGGCGCTTCCCGCAGTCCTCGGCCGCGGACGTGGACGACGCCGTGCAGGCGGCGCAGCGGGCCTTCGAGACGTGGCGGCTCGTGCCCGCCCCCAAGCGCGGCGACTACCTCCGCGCCATCGGCGACGTGCTCACCGAGCGGAAGGCCGAGATGGCCCGCGCGATGACGCGCGAGATGGGGAAGCCGTTCTTCGAGACGAAGGGCGACGTGCAGGAGGCCATCGACACGGCGTACTACGCGATGACGATGGGCCGCCAGCTCTTCGGGCACACCGTCCCAAGCGAGCTGAACAACAAGTTCAACATGACCGTCCGGCGGCCCCTCGGCGTCGTCGGCGTCATCACGGCGTGGAACTTCCCCGTGGCCGTGCCGACGTGGAAGATCTTCCCGGCCATCCTCTCGGGGAACACCGTCGTCTTCAAGCCGAGCGAGGAGGCGCCGCACTCCGGGATGCTCCTCGTGGAGGCCCTCCACGACGCGGGGCTGCCCGAGGGCGTCGTCAACCTCGTGCAGGGGGCGGGCCCGACGGGCCGCGCGATGGTGGAGCACCCGGGCATCGCCGCCCTCACGTTCACCGGCTCCTCCGAGACGGGCGCGGCCATCGCCGCCGCCGCCGCGCGCCAGCACAAGCGCGTCTCGCTGGAGATGGGCGGCAAGAACCCGCTCATCGTGATGGAGGACGCCGACGTGGACCTCGCCGTGGAGGGGCTGCTCTGGGGGGCCTTCGGGACGACGGGCCAGCGCTGCACGGCCACCTCCCGCCTCATCGTCCACGAGCGCGTCCACGACGAGGTCGTCGAGAAGCTCGCCGCGCGGGCGCAGAAGCTCCGCCTCGGCTACGGCAACGACGACGACACCGAGATGGGCCCGCTCATCAACCAGAAGGCGCTCGACAAGGTGACGTACTACGTCGGCGTGGCGAAGGACGAAGGGGCGACGGTCGCCATCGGCGGGGACCGCGCCACCGGCGACGGCCTCGACGACGGGTTCTTCTTCCAGCCCACCATTCTCACAGGAGTGACCCGGGAGATGCGGGTCGCCCGCGAGGAGATCTTCGGGCCCGTGCTCTCGGTGCTGAAAGTGGGCTCGTTCGAGGAAGCGATCTCGGTGGCGAACGACGTCCCGTACGGGCTCTCGTCGGCCGTCTACACGCGCGACGTGGCGCGGGCCTTCCGCGCCATCCGCGACCTCGACGCCGGGATCA
>DASPKS010000267.1:0-15931 GCA_035628035.1 Rubricoccaceae bacterium | reverse complement strand
CGACCCGCTCGACGTGGGCATCATTCCATCGGAGGGCGAGGTGATCGCTGATCTGTCGGTGACGCGCCACACGGTGTTCCTCTTCCTGGCCGGTGGGCTCGTCCTCCTCTTCTTCCTCCCGCTCGGCGCGAAGTACCGCCGCGGGATCGGGCGCGAGACGGCGCCGGAGGGGCGGTTCCAGAACGCGATGGAGGCCCTCGTGATCTACGTTCGCGAGGAGATCGCCAAGCCGACGATGGGGGACAAGCACGCGAAGTACATGCCCTACCTCCTCACGGCGTTCTTCTTCATCCTCTTCTCCAACCTCCTCGGCCTCCTCCCCTTCAGCGCCACGATCACCTCGAACATCGCCGTGACGGCGGTGCTCGCGTGCTTCACCTTCGTCGTCACGCAGTTCGCCGGGACGAAGGACTACTGGGGCCACATCTTCAACCCGCCCGGCGTGCCCGCGCTGGTGAAGCCGATCATGGTGCCCATCGAGTTCCTGGGCATCTTCACCAAGCCGTTCGCCCTCGCCATCCGGCTCTTCGCCAACATGACGGCGGGGCACCTCGTGATCCTCAGCCTGATCGGGCTCATCTTCGCCTTCGCGAACATCTTCGGCCCCGCCGTCGGCTGGGGCACCTCGCTGGTGAGCGTGCCGATGACGCTGTTCGTGTACGGCCTGGAGCTGCTCATCGCGTTCATCCAGGCGTACGTGTTCACGATCCTCTCGGCGCTGTTCATCGGGATGGCCTCGGCCGAGCACGAGCACCACGGCCACGACTCCCACGGCCACGACCAGACGCCCCACGAGAAGGCCGTCCAGACCAGCGCGCTCGTGTCGGACCGCGACGGGCTCTACCACGAGCGCGAGCGGACCGTCGGCACCGAGTCGGCGATGGCGTTCTCCTCCTGAGCCGCCTTAGCCGGGGCTCTGCGGCGTCTTCCCCGAACCTTCCTCACGCGGGCGCACCCGCGCGAGGCAACTTCCCGAAGCCCTCTACCCCCCTCACCCACCCCGACCTGACATGGAATCGGTTGCTCTCGGTTACCTCGGTGCTGGCCTCGGCGCCGGCCTCGTCGCCCTCGGTGCCGGCCTCGGCATCGGCCGCCTCGCCGCCAGCGCCCTCGAAGGCGCCGCCCGCCAGCCGGAGGCCTCCGGCGACCTCCGGACCACGATGATCATCGCGGCCGCGCTCATCGAGGGCGTGGCGCTGTTCGGCCTCGTGATCTGCATCATCCTCGCGACGGCCTCCTGAGCCGAGGAACGATGGACGTGAGGGGCAGGGCGCACGCCGCCCTGTCCCATTTCCGGCACCTGCCATGCTGATCGCCGTCAACCTCCTCTCGCCGCACGCCGGGCTGATCTTCTGGACGCTCGTCGTCTTCGGCTTGCTGCTGCTGCTCCTCCGCCGCTTCGCGTGGGGCCCGATGATCTCCGCGCTCGACACGCGCGAGAAGACCATCGAGGAGTCGATCACGCGGGCCGAGCGCGCGCTCGCCGAGGCCCGCCGGATGCAGGCCGACAACGAGGCCGCTCGCCGCGAGGCCGAGCGCCAGGCGCAGGCCGTCCTCCGCCAGGCGCGCGAGGAGGCCGACCGCCTCCGCTCGGAGGAGGTCGAGAAGACGAAGGCGCAGCTCACGAAGATGCAGGAGCAGGCCCGCGCCGACCTCGACCGCGAGAAGCGGCAGGCCCTCGCCGAGCTCCGCGCGGAGGTGGCCACGCTCGCCCTCGGCGCCGCCGAAAAGCTCCTCGGCGAGAGCCTCACCGACGAGCGCCAGCAGCGCCTCGTCGAGCGGTTCCTCGACGAGATGCCGCAGAACAACTAGGCCGATCCATGAGCAACCCCGTCGCTCGCCGCTACGCCCTCGCCCTCTACGAGGAGGCCGCCCAGCACGGCGCTGCCGACCGCGTGGACGGCGACATGGGGATGATCGCCGAGACGCTCCAGGGCGCCCGCGAGCTACGGGCGGCCATCGCCAGCCCGGTCGTCCCGCGCCCGAAGAAGGAGGCCCTCTTGAGCCGTCTCTTCGACGGGAAGGTGGACGACCTCGTGATGCGGTTCGTCAAGCTGCTCGTGGCGAAGCAGCGCGAGGAGCTGCTCCCCGAGATCGTCGCCGCGTACGTGGCGCTCCGCGATGAGCGGCACGGGCTGATCGAGGCCCAGGTGCGCACGGCCCGCCCCCTCGGCTACGACGAGTCGCGCCGGCTCGAGCAGGCGCTCGCAGCGCGGACGGGGAAGAAGGTCCGCCTCCGGCTCGACGTCGACCCCTCGCTCCTCGGCGGCCTCGTCGTCCGCGTGGGCGACCGCGTCTTCGACCGGAGCCTCCGCCACCAGCTCGGCCTCCTCCGCGAGCAGCTCGCCGACCGCGCCGCCCTCAGCCAGAACTAGTCTTTTTTCCTACGCCCTCCCGATGGCTACTGCCCTCCGCCCCGATGAAGTGACCGCCGTCCTCCGCGAGGAGCTCGGCGGGTTCGACACCCAGACCGACACGTACGAGGTCGGCACCGTGCTCCAGGTCGGCGACGGGATCGCGCGCCTGTACGGCCTCTCGAACGTGCAGGCCGGCGAGCTCATCGAGTTCCCCGAGACCGGCGTGACCGGGATGGTGCTCAACCTCGAAGAGGACAACGTCGGCGCCGTGCTCTTCGGCGCCGTGAACGAGGTGCAGGAGGGGCACGAGGCGCGCCGCACCGGCCGCATCGCGTCCATCCGCGTCTCCGAGGGGATGCTCGGCCGCGTCGTCGACCCCCTCGGCAACCCCGTCGACGGGAAGGGCCCCATCCCCGGCCCGCACTACGAGATGCCGCTCGAGCGGAAGGCGCCCGGCGTGATCTACCGCCAGCCGGTGAACGAGCCGCTCCAGACGGGCCTCAAGGCCATCGACTCGATGGTGCCCATCGGTCGCGGCCAGCGCGAGCTCGTCATCGGCGACCGCCAGACGGGCAAGACGGCCGTCCTGACCGACACCGTGATCAACCAGAAGCGGACGCACGAGGAGGGCGGGAAGCCGGTCTACTGCATCTACGTCGCCGTCGGCCAGAAGGCGAGCACGGTGGCCCAGGTGCAGCGCGCGCTGGAGCTCAACGGCGCGATGGACTACTCGATCATCATCAGCGCGCCGGCCTCCAGCCCGGCCCCGATGCAGTTCATCGCCCCGTTCGCGGGCGCCTGCATCGGCGAGTTCTTCCGCGACACCGGCCGCCACGCGCTCTGCATCTACGACGACCTCTCGAAGCAGGCCGTCGCCTACCGCGAGGTGTCGCTGCTGCTGCGCCGCCCGCCCGGCCGCGAGGCGTACCCCGGCGACGTGTTCTACCTCCACTCCCGCTTGCTCGAGCGCGCCGCGAAGATCAACGCGACCGACGAGGTGGCCCGCCAGATGAACGACCTCCCCGAGTCCATCCGCGGGATGGTGAAGGGCGGCGGCTCCCTCACGGCGCTCCCCGTCATCGAGACGCAGGCCGGCGACGTGTCGGCCTACATCCCGACGAACGTGATCTCGATCACCGACGGGCAGATCTTCCTCGAGAGCAGCCTCTTCAACGCAGGCGTGCGCCCGGCCATCAACGTCGGCATCTCGGTGAGCCGCGTGGGCGGGAACGCCCAGATCAAGGCGATGAAGAAGGTGGCCGGCTCGCTCCGCCTCGACCTCGCGCAGTACCGCGAGTTGGAGGCGTTCGCCAAGTTCGGCTCCGACCTCGATCCGACCACGCAGCGCCAGCTCAACCGGGGCGCGCGCCTTGTCGAGATCCTCAAGCAGCCGCAGTACCAGCCGCTCCCCGTCGAGGAGCAGGTCGCCATCATCTCGGCGGCCACGGCCGGCCACCTCGACACGGTGCCGGTGGAGCGCGTGCGCGAGTTCGAGCGCGAGTTCCTCGACGCCCTCCGGCTCCGCCACGCCGACGCCCTCCGCGCCGTCGCGACGACGGGTCAGGTCTCCGACGAGACGGCGGCCCTCTTCGCACGGGAGGCGCAGGACCTCGCCGCGAGCTACGCCCAGCCCGTCGCCGCGTAACCCCCGAGAGGAACACCAGAAAGGGACGCCGCCTCCGCGCCATGCCGAGCCTCCGCGACATCCGCACGCGCATCGCGTCGGTCCAGAACACGCAGCAGATCACGCGCGCGATGAAGATGGTGGCGGCGGCGAAGCTCCGCCGCGCGCAGGAGCGCATCTTCACCACGCGGCCCTACGCGTACAAGCTGCGCGAGCTCATCGGGCACCTCCGCAGCCGGCTCGACCCGCTCAGCCACGAGCTGTTCCGGCCGCGCGAGACCGTGAACGGCGTGCTCCTCATCGTGGTCACGAGCGACCGCGGGCTCGCCGGCGCGTTCAACACGAACCTCCTCAAGCGGGCCGAGGAGCGGATCAACGAGGCGTGGGCCGCGCAGAAGGCGGCGGGCACCGTCCACGTGATCGCCGTCGGGCGGAAGGGGCACGACTACTTCGCCAAGCGCGGCTACCCCGTGGAGGGCGACTTCCGGGGCGTCTTCAACGACCTCCGCTTCGGCCGCTGCGACGACGTGCTCGGCGTGGCGGTGGAGGGCTGGCGCGAGGGGCGTTGGGACGTCGTCGAGGTGGTCTACAACGAGTTCAAGAACACCATCTCGCAGAACCGCATCGTCGAGCAGCTCCTCCCCGTCCCGGCCGACGACTTCGTGACGCCGGTGATGGAGGCGAGCGAGTACTACGGCGCGCGGCTCGAGGCGAAGGGCGAGGCGGACTACCTCTTCGAGCCGAGCGCCGAGACGATCCTGGAGCGGCTCATCCCCGAGTACCTCCAGTACCAGCTCTGGCGGATGATGCTCGAAAGCAACGCCGCCGAGCAGGGCGCGCGGATGGTGGCGATGGACAACGCGACGACGAACGCGGGCGAGCTCCTCGGGCAGCTCCGGCTCACGTACAACCGCGCGCGGCAAGCCGCCATCACGAAGGAGATCATCGAGATCTCTTCCGGCGCCGACGCCCTCAAGGCGGAGTAAGTCCTCCCTCGGGGGGCAGCACCGGGGCAGCAGGACGCGCTGTTTGCGGGGCACCGGCACGAGGCGTAACTAGGGCTGTTCTGGCCCTCGACGCCCATGGGCGTGTCCACGCCGACCCTCAGCAACCCCGTCGGGGCGCTGCTCCTCCTGCTCGTCGCGGCGTCGGTCCTCACGCCCCCGCTCTCGCTCCTCATCCTGCTGCTCTACCGCCGCGCCGTCGCGTCGGCGATGCGGCAGCAGGGCGGGGGCGCGGTTCCAGAGGAGCCGCGCACGCTGCCCGCGGACGACCGCGGAGGATCAGCCCCGCCGCTCCGGCTGTCCGAAGGGGCACAGCCGCCGGATCTGCACGCATGGCCGGCGGCGCACACGCTCTACCGCCGGCTGCGCCGCGCGCCGTGGTGGGCCGCGCTCGCGTTCGGTTGCGCGGGGCTCGCCCACGCCGCCACGGCGGCGACGCTCTACCTCTACGCCGGCGCGTTCGGGGACGACCCGCGCCGCGTAGCCGTCGTCGAGCTCATCTTCGCGTGGCCCGTCGTCCTGACGGTGGTGCTCGTGGCGGTATCGAGCCGGCGGTGGAAGGTCACCGGCCCGCTCCTCTACGCGGTGCTGCTCGTGGCCGTGTCCGGGAGCTACGTCGATAGAGCGCTCGAGGCGGTGCTGGTGTACGTCGGGCCGCCTACCCTCATCCTCCTCGCGCTATCGGCGCGGCGGCTCCGGGCGGCTGGGCCGCTCGTATTCGTGATGACGGCCGCCGTGCTGGCTGGCGCGCAGTTCGCGCTCGAGGCGACCTACTGGGTGCTCGCCACGGGAACAGTCCAGGTGGTGTGGGGGGCCCGGGCCATCGGGCTGTTCGTCTTCCTCGGGGTGGGGGCGCTCGGTGTGCTGGCCGTGCGGCACATCGCCGCGCAGTACGGACGGCGGCGGGTGAGCGACCAGCTCCTCCTCGTCGGCACGTGGTGGCTCGTGTTCACGGCGTGGGAGGGGTTTCTCTTCCGGTTCCCCCCTGCTGGCAGTGCGCTGGTCGCTCCGGCGCTCGGGGCGTTCGTCGTGGTGCTGGTGATCGCGCTACGTCCCCTGCGGCGGGCGAGCGCCCAGGCGCATCCGCGCCGGCTCCTTCTCCTACGTGTGTTCGGCTCGCGCGGGCGCAGCGAGCGGCTCTTCCGTGAGGTCGGCCTGCATTGGCGGTACGTCGGCCCCGTCCGACTCATCGGGGCGCCCGACCTCGCCACCGAGATGCTGGAGCCGGACGAGCTGCTCGCGTTCCTCGGCGGCCGGCTGCGGCGGCTCTTCCTCGCTACCCCCGACGACCTCGACCGCCGCTTCGCCGCGCTGAGCGACGTGCCGGACCCGGACGGGCGCTACCGCGTCGAGGACTTGTTCTGCTACGACGACACGTGGCGGGCCACCGTAGCGCGCCTCGTCCACGAAAGCGACGCCGTGCTCATGGACCTCCGCGGGTTCCGCGTGGAGAACCGGGGGGTGGCGCACGAGCTGGCCTACCTCCTCGAGACGATCCCGGCGGGCCGCGTCGTGCTCGTGGAAGACGCGACCACCGACGCCGCAGCCGTCCGGTCTGCGCTCGCGGAAGCGTGGGCGGGTATGAGCCCCACGTCGCCCAACTATGCTGGGGCCGACGCCCTCGCGCTCGTTCCGCTAGGCCGGCAGGGTGCACGCGACGTCCGGCGGCTGCTGGCGCACCTGTGCAGGGCCGCGACGAGCCCGGCGCCCCCGGCTCTGGGGACCCGCCCAGGTGCAGCCCCTTCGTAGGTACAGGGGAGGGCCCATGATTTTGGATTTTCGGTAGTCCCCTTGGGGAAGCTGGGGAGCCCCGTATCTTTGCAGCCGTACGCAGCCCTGCGGCCCTGGAGAGGTGGGTGAGTGGCTGAAACCACAGGTTTGCTAAACCTGCGTAGGGGGCAACCCCTACCGAGGGTTCGAATCCCTCCCTCTCCGCCTCGCCCCGACGCCTCCCCGGCGTCGGGGCTTTTACTTTAGCGGGAGGCCCCGCCGCCCATGTCGCTCGTCTCCGCGTTCGTCCTGCTCCTGCTGGTGATGGACCCGTTCGGGAACGTGCCGATGTTCCTGGCGGCGCTTACCCCCGTGCCGCCGGAGCGAAGGCGCCTCGTGATCGTGCGCGAGCTGCTCATCGCGCTGGCGCTCCTCGTGCTGTTCCTGTTCGTGGGGCCCGTCATCCTCCGCACGCTCGGCGTCTCGGAGCCGGCGCTCTCCATCGCGGGCGGCATCATCCTGTTCATCATCGCGCTCCGGATGATCTTCCCGCAGCACAGCGTGATGGCGGAGGACCTCGACGGCGAGCCGTTCATCGTCCCCCTCGCGATCCCCTTCGTGGCGGGCCCGAGCGCGCTGGCGTCGGTGATGTTCGTGATGAGCACGGACCCCCGCCGCTGGGCCACGTGGCTCGCCGCGCTCCTCCTCGCGTGGGCGGCAACGGCGCTGATCCTCCTTCTGGCGAACCGGCTCAGCGCGTTCTTCGGGCGGCGCGGGCTCGTCGCCGTCGAGCGGCTGATGGGGATGGTGCTGACGGCGCTCGCCGTCGAGATGTTCATGCGGGGGTTCTCGGCCGGGCTGGCCGCCTGAGCCACGCCGCTGGCATCGGGGAGCGGTAGACTTCGCCGCCCCTCGACCCCGCCGCCCGTGCTCGCTGCTCCGACCCTGCGCCCGGCCCCCCTGGCCGGCGTGCTCGCCGCCTTCGCCGCCGTCTACGTCATCTGGGGCTCGACGTACCTCGCCATCCGCTTCGCCATCGAGACGCTGCCGCCGTTCGGGATGGCGGGCGTGCGCTTCCTCACGGCCGGCGCCGTGCTCTACGCGCTGGGCCGAGCGCGCGGGGCCGCACGACCGACAGGTCCGCAGTGGAGGGCGTCGGCGCTCATCGGCGCGCTCTTGTTGCTCGGCGGGAACGGCGGGGTGGTGTGGGCGGAGCAGCGGATCCCCTCCGGCGTGGCGGCGCTCCTCGTGGCCGGGATGCCGCTCTGGATGGTGCTGCTCGACTGGGCGCGGCCCGGCGGCGTGCGCCCCACGCGGGGGATGGTGCTGGGCCTCGCCCTCGGCATCGCCGGGATCACGGTGCTGGTGGGGCCGGCGGACCTCGTCGGCGGTGGGCGCATCGACCCGCTCGGCGCGGGCGCGGTGCTGCTGGGGTCGTTCTTCTGGGCGACCGGCTCGCTCTACGCACGCTCGGCACCCACGCCGAAAGAGACGCTCCTCGCGGTGGGGATGCAGATGCTCGCGGGCGGCGCGCTCCTCGTGATGGCGGGCCTGCTCGCCGGAGAGGCCCCGCGATTCGATGCGTCGGCGGTGTCGGCCCGGTCGCTCCTCGGGCTCGCGTACCTCATCACGTTCGGGTCCATCGTGGCGTACACCGCCTACGTGTGGCTGCTCGGCGTGGCATCGGCCGCGCGCGTGGCGACGTACGCCTACGTCAACCCCATCGTGGCGGTGCTCCTCGGGTGGGCGCTGGCCGACGAGCCGCTCACGCCGCGCGTGCTCGTGGCGGCGGCCGTCATCGTCGGGGCCGTCGTGCTCATCGTGCGGGCGCGGCCGGCGCAGGCACCGGAGGAACCCGCGGAGGCGGTCGCCGCGCCGGGAGCGTGCAAGGTGCCGTAGCCCGGTGCTCAGGGCGCATCGGGCGCCGGCGCGGGGGCCTCTTCGTAGAACGCCTCCGGCACGGCGGGCGGGTCGTCGCCGAGGCGCCCGGCCCCCTCGGACGTGTCGTCGCGCCCCCCGTACTCCTCGATGAACATCTGCCAGACGACGAGGAACAGCGCGGCGATGAGGGGGCCGGCGATGAGCCCGGTGAACCCGAACAGCGCGAGGCCGCCGAGGGTCGAGAGGAGCACGAGGTAGTCCGGCATCGCCGTGTCGTGGCCGATGAGGACGGGGCGGAGGAGGTTGTCCACGCTCCCGATGATCGTGCCCCCGACGAGCAGGGCGATCCCCCGCCCGACGTCGCCCATCGCGAAGAGGACGACGGCGGCGGGCATCCACACGAGCGCCGTGCCGATGGTGGGGATGAGGGAGGCCGCCGCCATCACCACGGCCCAGAAGAGCGCGGCCGGGAGCCCGAGCACGGCGAACAGGATCCCGCCGAGGGCGCCCTGGATGGCGCCCACCACCATCGTCCCCTTGACCGTCGCGCGGGTGACCTCAGCGAGCCGCTCCATCAGCCGCCGCTCGCGGTGCGAGCCGAGCGGCATCGCGCGGACGAGCCATCCGACGAGCCGCTCCCCGTCGCGGAGGAAGAAGTACAGCACGTAGAGCATCACGAAGGTCATGAGCCCAAGGCGGAGCGCGTTCTGTCCGACGAGGAGCGCCTGCGCCGCGAGGACACGGCCGGCCGCGTCGGCGGCGCCCTGGAGGCTCCGCTGGATGCTCGCGGGGTCCACGCCGAAGCGCGCGAGCCAGTCCTGCACGAGGGGGAGCCACCCCTGCACCGTCTGCATGGGGCCCTGCACGTCCACCTCCCCGGAAGCCACGCTCTCGTAGAGCCCGAGCGCCTCGCCCACGAGCGCCGTCACGAGGAGCCCCACCGGAACGAGCACGAGGAGGATGACGGCGAGCGTGGTCAGCCCCGCCGCGGCGTTCTCGCGCCCGCGCAGGGCCCGGCGGATGTGGCGGTACGGGTGCCGGAACACGATGGCGAACGTGGCGGCCCACAGCACCGGCGCGAAGAAGTCGCGCACGACCCACACGAAGGCCAGCGTGACGAGCGCGAGCAGGAGGAGGAAGAACCCGTTCTGGAGCGTGCGGAGGCGCATGGCCCGACAGGAGCGCGGGCCCTAAAGCTAGGCTACGCCGCGCGCGGGGTGCCGAAGTGGGTGTTCATCGCGATCCCGCAGCTCTGGAGGAACGCCGTCGGCAGCTCGCCGCCGATGAACACGAACACCTCGTCGTTCTCGATGGTGTGGAGCTGGCCCTCGGCGTCCTGGTAGGTGACGGTGGTCGGCGTGATCTCGGTGACGTTCGTGCTCCAGAGCGGCGTCACGCGCCCGTCGGCGACGGCCTCCTCGAAGCGCGTCTGGTTGCCCGCCTTGATCCGCGAGAGCGAATCCTTCCGGTACGAGAGGCGGACGGTGGTGCCGGGCTGGTCGGCCAGCATCATCGCGGCCTCGACGGCCGAGTCGCCGCCGCCGACGACGAGGCACTTCCGCCCGGCGAAGTGCTCGGGCTCGGCGAGCGCATAAAAGACGTTGCCGCCCTCCTCGCCGGGGACGCCGAGCTTGCGCGGGATGCCGCGACGGCCGATGGCGAGGATCACGCGGCGGGTCTTGTACGACGTCCGGTCGGTCTCCACCTCGAAGCCGGCCTCGCCGAGCGGCTTGACGGCCCTCACGGTCTCCCCCGTGTTCACCTGGATGCCCGTCTTCTCCACCATGTCGTTCCACGTCTCGACGAGCTCCTCCTTCTGGACCTCCGTGAAGTCCACCTTCCCGTAGCCAGGGACGGTGAACGGCCGGGTCATGACGAGCTTGCGGCGGGGATAGTGGCGGACGGTCCCGCCGATGTCGGGCTCCTTCTCGACGGTCACCACGCGCAGGCCGTGGTGCTTGGCCGTGACGGTGGCCGAGAGCCCGGCCGGGCCGGCACCGACGACGAGGGCGTCGAGCGCGTCGGGCGGCGTCGTCCGCTTCTCCTTCCGGATGTACTCGATGGCCTGGCGGCCCTGCTCGAACGCGTTCCGCACGAGCCCCATCCCGCCGAGCTCGCCGACGATGTAGAGGCCCGGCACGTTGGTCTCGAAGTTCTCCTGGATGCGCGGGAGCTCCACGCCGCGCTGCATCGTTCCGAAGACGAGCGAGATCGCCTCCGTGGGGCACGAGCGCTCGCACATTCCGTGGCCGACGCACCGCGCCGGCGCGATCACCTTCGCCTGCCCGCCGATGAGCGCGAGCACGTCGCCCTCGGGGCACGCGCGCACGCACGCGCCGCACCCCGCACACAGCGCCGGGTCGATGACAGGGTGGAGGCTGACCGGCTCGTGGAGCCCGTACGCGACGGCCTTCTCCTCCGCTTCGAGGGCGTGCCGCTCCATCCGCTTCCGCTTCCGCAGGAAGGGCAGCACGGTCAGCGCCGCGAGGGCGAGGCCGATCAGCCAGATGAGGAGGTTCTCAGACACCGTATTAAAGCAAAGGGGAGTCGGGCCATCCGACCGCAATCACCGTTCCACCGTGCGCGCTGCGCCTTCAACGCCTCGCCGCGCAAGGGGATGCCTTCGGTTAGAGCCGGTACCAGAGCGCGGTGTAGAGGCGCATGCTGGAGAGCCGCGCGCCGTTCTGCAGCGCCGCCTGCCCGGTGAGCGTGAGCCGCCGCGTAATCGGGAACTGCAGCACGGCGTCGAGGCCGTGCGTGACGAGGGCCTCCTCGAAGAGCGGCGTGCGCCCGTAGCGGTAGCCCACCTGCGCGAAGGCGGTGCCGAACGCGCGCGAGACCCCGAAGCCCCCATAGACGCCCCGGCGGTTCTCCTGCTGCCATGTGGTCGCGTCGGCCGTGACGCCGACGCCGAGGGCGGGCAGGCGCGGCACGTTGAGGCCCCCCCCGAAGGTGAGCGTGCGCGGCGACGTCTCGGTCCACGCGTTGGCCACGTCGGCGCGGAGGGTGGCGCCCGGGAGCGGGCCGCGCCGGAAGGTCACGGAGCCCCCCGCGCTGATGCGTGAGGTCGCCGGGAGGAGCGCCTGGGTGTCGCCGAAGAGGAGGTAGGGCCGGCGGCGGAGCGCCTGCGCGAAGAGGCGCACGCCGGGGAGGGCCTCGGCGGAGAGGGTGGCCGACGCGCGCGAGAGCGCCCACGCGTCGGTTTCGGGGTCCTGGTCTACGAGGGCCTCGGCCGAGAGGGAGACCCCGCGGGCCCACGCGCGCTGCTGGATCCCGAAGAACGTCCGCGTGCGGAGGGTGTCGCTGCGCGGGAGGATCTGGCCGGCAAGCACAGTCCCGTCCGTCCGGAGCGGGCTCAGGTCGAAGGCGCCGTGGGCGAACACGGTGTACTTCGGGAGGTCGCCCGACGGGAGCTCGTCGGCGCGGTCGGGCTGGAGGCCAGCGGCAACGCCGACGCCGCGCGCGCGCGAGCCCACGTGCACGAGGGCGCCGTCCCAGTACCCGCTGAACCGGTCGTACTCGTTGTAGAACCGGCCGCCGCGGAGCTGGACGCTACGGCCGACGGACTTTTCTAGGCTGAGCTGGTAGAGGCGGAGGTCGGCCGGGCGGTCGAAGGGGTTTTCGGCGGCGTAGCGGAACGAGGCGCGGGCATTTACGTCGAGGCGGAGCCCGGCGGGGAGGTCGTCCACCGAAGCGCGAAGGGCAGCAAACGGCGTGGCGAACGTCCGGTCCACCGTAGGCAGGTCCTCGCCCACGACGGTGCGCGACTGGAGGAGGTCGCTGCCCACCTGGAGCCGCCCGCTCATGCGCGGCGACGAGGCCGTGGTCGTGCGCGATCGCGTAGCCGTGGGCTGCTGAAGGATCGAGGGCCGCTCCGGTACGGCGGGTGGGGTGGCCGGGGGCGGCACCGGCGCCGGTGCGGCAGCGCGGTGGGGGACGGTGACCGTCAGCTGGTCCCCCCGCGTGAGCGAGAACGGCGCCCCGGCGAACGTCACGATGGAGGACTGGCTCGCCACGCTCAGCACGCGCAGGGTGCCAAGCCGCTGCTCAGCGCGGAAGGCCTCCAGCGTGTCGCCCTCGACGAGGCCCGCTTCCGCCCCAGCATCAAGGTAGGCGTTCGCGCCGGCGACGTACGTCACCTGCACGTCGAGCCGGGTCTCCTGCGCGGCTACGTGCTGCCCTCCCAAGAGCACCGCCAGCACGGCCAGCGCAAGGCTCCGACCTGGCGTTCCCCAGACCTTACCGGAGGGCGTTGCGCTCCTCGCCGTCCGGGTGGCAGTTGTAGCAGGCGTTGCTCTCGTAGACGTACCCGCCCACGTCCTCGTGCTCGTCGTCCATCTCCCCGCGCGGGTGGCACGCGAAGCAGGAGAACACCTGGAAGTTGCCCGGCTGGGTGTGGCAGTCCTGGCACGAGTTCCACACCCCTTGGTGGCGCCCGGAGTAGATCGGGAAGAACGGATCGTGGTTGAACTGCGCACCCTGCCAGGTATTCGTGTTGTGGCACGTCAAGCAAGTCGTCGGGAAGCCCGTGCCGGTGTGCTCCCGGGTGTAGTCGTCCTGGTGGCAGGTGTAGCAATCCTCTGCCGACGATGGATTCCAGATGGGTTCAAAATCCGGGCCAACGTGGCAGGCCGAGCACGGCAGGCTCACGTGCGCCCCGATGAGCGGGAAGCCCGTCACGGCCTGGTGGTCGAAGCTGGCGCCCTCCCACGTGTTCGTGTTGTGGCACGTCGCGCAGGTCGTCGGGAAGGGGGCCTCGTCATGCCCCGGCGCCGTCTGGTACTCGTCGAGGTGGCAGGTGTAGCAGTCGTCCGGGCCCGACGGATTCCAGATAGGTTCAAAGTCCGGCATCCGGTGGCACGCCGTGCACTGGAGCGTCTGGTGGGCACCGACGAGCGGGAAGCCCGTTTGGGCCGCGTGGTCGAACGAGGCGCCCTCCCACGAGCTCGTCGAGTGGCACGTCAGGCACGTCGTCGGGAAGGGCGCCGAAGCGTGGCCCGGGGCGTTCTGGTAGTCGTCCTGGTGGCAGGTGTAGCAGTCCTCCGGCCCGGCCGGGTTGTAGGTCGGTTGGTAATCGGGGACGGTATGGCAGGATGCGCAGGCGAGCACGGCATGCGCACCCACGAGCGGGAAGCCGGTCCGCGCCTGGTGGTCGAACGTCGGGTTGCCGAACGTTGACGTGGTGTGGCACTCCAGGCAGGTCGTGGGGAAGGTCGGGTTTGGGTGCTCCCGGGTGTAGTCGTCCTGGTGGCAGGTGTAGCAGTCCTCGGCCGACGACGGATTCCAGATCGGCTCGAAGTCCGGCATGCGGTGGCACGCCGTGCACTCCAGCGTGTTGTGTGCGCCCAAGAGGGGGAAGCCCGTGGCCGCCTGGTGGTCGAAGCTGGCCCCCTCCCACGATACCGTGGAGTGGCACGTGGTGCACGTCGTCGGGAACGGCGCGGAGGCGTGGCCCGGGGCGTTCTGGTACTCGTCGACGTGGCAGGTGTAGCAGTCCTCAGCCGAGGCAGGATTCCAGATCGGCTCGAAGTCTGGGCCGGCATGGCACGCCGTGCACGGCAGCGCGTTGTGGGCGCCCAGCAGCGGGAAGCCCGTGATCGCCTGGTGGTCGAACGTGGCGTCGCCCCAGGTGGTCGTCGGGTGGCAGGTCTGGCACGTCGTCGGGAAGTTCGACGCCACGTGCCCGGGCGCATTCTGATAGTCGTCCTGGTGGCACGTGTAGCAGTCCTCCGAGGAAGACGGATTCCAGATGGGCTCGAAGTCGGGACCGGCGTGGCACGCCGTGCAGGGGAGCGCGTTGTGGGTGCCGACGAGGGGAAAGCCGGTGATTGCGGCGTGGTCGAACGTAGCGTCTTCCCACGCCGTCGTCGGGTGGCAGGTCTGGCAGGTCGTCGGGAAGCTGGAGGCGACGTGGCCCGGGGCGTTCTGATAGTCCTCGGCGTGGCACGTGAAGCAGTCGTCGGGGCTCGACGGGTTCCAGATCGGCTGGAAGTCCGGACCCGTATGGCACGACGAGCAGTCGATGGCGTCGTGGACGCCGATGAGCGGGAATCCGGTGTTCGCTGCGTGGTCGAACGTCGCGCCCTGGAACGACGTCGTGTTGTGGCAGGTCTGGCAGGTCGTCGGGAACGAGGGGTGCGCGGCCTGGTGGTCCTCCGCGTGGCAGGTGAAGCAGTCCTCGGCAGAGGAGGGGTTCCAGGTCGGCTCGAAGTCGGGTCCGCTGTGGCACGCCGTACAGGGGACAGTGGCGTGCGCGCCGAGGAGGGGGAAGCCCGTGATCGCTTGGTGGTCGAAGCTGGCGCCCTCAAACGTCACCGTGCTGTGGCAGGTCTGGCACGTCGTGGGGAAGTTGGCCTCGTCGTGGCCCGGCGCGCTCTGGTAGTCGCTCGCGTGGCAGGCGTAGCAGTCCTCTTGGTTGGCCGGGTCGAACGGGACGCCGAAGTCGCCCTCGGAGTGGCACGCGGCGCAGGGGAGGGTGAGGTGGGCGCCCACGAGGACGAATCCGCCCGAGAGCGCGGCGTGGTCGACGGTTGCTCCCTGGAAGGAGGTCGTCGAGTGGCACGTCTGGCAGGTCGTCGGGAAGCCGGAGGCGACGTGGCCGGGGGCCGCCTGGAAGTCGTCCTGGTGGCACGTGAAGCAGTCCTCCTGCGAGGTGGGGTCCCAGAGCGGGTCGAGGCTCGGCACGGCGTGGCAGGCCGAGCACTGGAGGAGGCTGTGGGCACCGACGAGCGAGAAGCCGCCGGAAACGCTGGCGTGGTCGAAGCCGGCGCCCGTCGTGAAGGTGAGCGTGCCGTGGCACGCGTCGCAGTTCGTCGGGAAGCCGGCGGCGACATGGTTGACGAGGCTGTTCGTCGTGGCCTCGTAGTCGGCGGCGTGGCACGCGAAGCACTCGGTCGGGAGGGGAGCGAAGGCCCCGTCGATGCTCTCGGCATGGCAGGCCTCGCACGCGAGCTGGAGGTGGGTGCCGGTGAGCGGGAAGCCGGTGCGGGCGTGGACCTCGGTGGCCTTCACGAGGTGGAAGTCCTGCGTGGAGTGGCACTGCTGGCAGTCGGCGCCGAGCTGGCCGCGGTGGACGTCGAGGTGGCACGAGGCGCAGGCGTCGGGCGCGACGTCGGGCTGGTCGAACCGGAGGTCGAGGTGGCACCCCCGGCAGTTGGCCTGCTCGTGGCGGCCGGTGAGCGCGAAGGGGGTGTCGCGGTCGTGGTCGAAGTCCAGGTCCTCGCGGAGCGGCGTCCACGCGTTCGGGGTGTGGCACGCGAGGAGTGCCAGCGCAGCGAGTGCGCACGGTCCTTCACCTGTGCGCACTCGCTGCGCTGGCACTCCTCGCGTGCTCGCTCCCGGCCGAAGCAGCTCCA
>DASPKS010000266.1:0-13991 GCA_035628035.1 Rubricoccaceae bacterium | reverse complement strand
CCGGAAGGCGTGTGCGTGGATGGCTCGCCTAGCTATCCTCGGAAGTTCGCGTGCTGGAGCCGCACAGCCGGATGGCTGCCGACGGGCGATGTGGGCGCCGGTGAGGTCTACGCGCTGGCCCGCCCCACCGATGGGAAGGTGTACGTGGGCGGCACCTTTACGCAGGTCTTCCAGCTCGATGGCATGCCCGTTGTCGCTCGGAACATCGCGCGGTGGACGGGGACGGCGTGGGAACACATCGGCGGCCCCACCGGGGTGGCCCTCGGGGAGGTCTCGGTCAAGGCCCTTACGGTTGGGCCCGACGGCGCGCTCTACGTCGGCGGCCGATTCGACGCCGTCTACCAGCCTGACGGGACGCTGCTCGCCGCAGACCGCGCGGCCCGCTTCGATGGGGCGACATGGAGCGCGCTGCCCTCCCCCGGCGGCCACACCGTCGAGGCCCTGGCGTTCGGGCCGGATGGGCGGCTCTACGCCGCCGGGACGCATGGGACCGAGCCGAACGGGGCCCTCTCTGAGGCCGGCGTGGCGGTGCTCGACGTGAGCGCGGAGACGTGGCATCCGCTCGGGACAGGCTTGGGCGGCCGCGGCGAGGCCCTCGCCTTCGACGGGGTGGGCCGGCTGTTCGTCGGGGGGTGGTTCGACGTAGCCGGCGGGAAAGGCTCGCCCGGCCTCGCCGTATGGAACGCCCCCATCGCGGTGCCGGCGGAGCCGCTTGTGCCGGAGGCACCTAGAGCCGTCGTCCTCTACCCGAATCCCGCGCGAGGTGCAACGACCATCGCCTTCGCGCTCTACGCGGCGGGCTTGGTCCGCGTGGCGGCATACGACGCGCTCGGCCGCCGCGTGGCCGTCCTCACCGACGGCGCGCGTGCGGCCGGACAGCACACGCTCACCCTCGATACGTCGGGGCTGCCGGGCGGGGTGTACGTCGTGCGCGTGGAGGCGGGCGGGCACACGCAGAGCCGCCTCCTCACGGTGCTGCGCTAGCGCGCGGGGCGCCGTGGAGAGGGTGGGCGTACTTTGGGCGCCCCCTCTCGCCTCCGCCCGGTGAAGACGGCCCTTCTCTACCTCGCCCTCGTGGGCCTCCCCGTGCTCGGGGTGCTCGCCATCCTCCGCGCGGGGCAGCGGCTCGACCCGCCGGTGGCCTTCGGAGGGATGTGGCGCGTAGAAATGGCCGTTGCGGACAGCACCCCGCGCACGTGTAGGCCCCCCGCCGCCCTCCTCCACGTGGAGCAGTCGGGCGAGCGGGCCCGGGTGCGCCTCGGGGCCGGCTCGGCGGTTGGGGAAGTCACCGGGGGGCGGCTCGCCACGCGCAGCGCGCTCGCCGTAGAAGGGGACCCCACGCTCCGCCCCGGCCCGGGCACGTGCGCCGGGTGGCGGCTCGACGCCCGCCCCGCCGGGTCGCGCGTGCCGGTCATTCTTTCGGGGCAGCTCACGCCGGAGGGCTGCCCCTGCGCGCCGGTCGCGTTCATGGCCCAGCGCGCGGCTACCAGCGACGGCGAGGACCCTGCGCACTAGGCGATGCTGCACGGGCTCCCCCTCCTCCTCCTCCAGATCGCCGTCGTCCTCGTGGCGGCGCGGTTGCTGGGGGCGCTGTGCCGGCAGATCCACCAGCCGCAGGTGGTCGGCGAGATGATCGCCGGCATCGCGCTGGGGCCGTCGCTGCTGGGGTGGCTGGCGCCCGGCGTCAGCGCCGTGCTCTTCCCCGCCGAGAGCCTCCCGAGCCTCCACGTGCTCAGCCAGGTCGGGCTCATCCTGTTCATGTTCCTCGTGGGGCTCGAGCTCGACCCGAAACTCCTCCGCGGGCAGGGCGAGACGGCCCTGGTCACGAGCCACACGAGCATCGTCGTCCCGTTCCTGCTCGGGTCCGGGCTCGCGCTCTACCTCTACCCCCGCCTCTCCGACGCGAGCGTCACGTTCACCGAGTTCGCCCTCTTCATGGGGGCGGCGATGAGCGTAACGGCGTTCCCTGTCCTCGCGCGCATCCTGACGGAGCGGAACCTCCTCCGAACGAAGGTGGGCGCCGTCACCATCGCGTGCGCGGCGGTGGACGACGTGACCGCGTGGTGCATCCTCGCGGGCGTCGTCGCGCTCGTCCGGGCGACGGGGCCGGAGGGCGTGCTCGTCACGCTGGGCGGGACGTTCGCCTACGTCCTCGCGATGGTGTTCCTCGGGCGCCCCCTGCTGCGGCGGCTGGAGGCGTACTACGAGAGCCGCGGTCGCCTCACGCCCGACGTCTTCGCCGTCGTGCTGCTGGCGCTGCTCGCGTCGGCGTTCACGACGGAGGCCCTCGGCATCCACGCCCTCTTCGGCGCGTTCCTCCTGGGCGCCGTGATGCCGAAGGAGAAGGGGTTCGTCCGCGACGTCACCGAGCGGATGGAGTGGCTCACGGTGGTGCTCCTCCTCCCGCTGTTCTTCGCCTACACCGGGCTCCGCACGCAGGTCGGACTCATCGACGAGCCCGCGCTGTTCGTCGACGCCGCGCTCGTGCTGGGCGTGGCGGTCCTCGGCAAGTTCGGCGGGTCGGCGCTCGCCGCGCGCGTGACGGGGCTCTCGTGGCGCGAGGCCGGCGCCCTCGGCACGCTCATGAATACGCGCGGGCTGATGGAGCTCGTGATCCTTACCATCGGGCTCGACCTCGGCGTGATCTCGCCGGCCCTCTTCGTGATGATGGTGCTGATGGCGCTCGTGACCACGTTCATGACGACGCCGATCCTGGAGGCCATCTACCCGCTCCGTCTCATCCGGAAGGAGGCCGTCGGCGAGGCCGAGGCGGGGGCGTTCACCGTGCTCATCCCGCTCTCGCTCCCGTCGTCGGGTCCTGCCCTCCTCGATATGGCGCGTGCCCTCGCGCCGCCCGACCGGGCCCGGCTCTACGCGCTCCACCTCCAGCGCACCGACGACGCCCGTCTCTCCGGGCCGACCGCCGAGGGCGAAGGCGTGCAGACCGTTGAGGCCTTCGGCCCGCTCCTCGCCGCCGCCGACGCGGCCGGCGTGGAGGTCCGCCCCCTCGCCTTCGTCAGCCACGACGTCGGCGGCGACATCACGGCCGTCGCCCACGCCAAAGCGGCCGACCTCGTGCTCATGGGGTGGCACCAGCCGGTGCTCAGCCAGAGCGTCCTCGGCGGCGCCGTCTACGACGTGATGAAGCGGACCCGCGCCGACGTGGCGGTTTTCCTCGCGCGGCTGCCGGGCCCGTGGCGCCGCGTGCTCGTCCCTTACAGCGGGGGCGCGCACGACCGTGCCGCCCTCGCGCTGGCCGACCGGATCGGCCAGCAGACCAGCGCCGAGATCACCATCCTCCACGTCGTCAAGCCCGCACGCGAAGAGGGCTCCCCCCGACTCGGGCTGTCCGAGGAGAACCCGGAAGCCTTCGGGCCGAACGTCCGCCTGAAGGTGGTCGAGCGCGCCGACGCGATCACGGCGGCGGCCGAGGAAGCGCGGCAGGGGTACGACCTCGTCGTCATCGGCGCCTCGGAGGCGTGGGGGCTGGAGCCGTCGCTGTTCAGCATGCGCCACGAGCAACTCGCCCGCTCGTGCCCCGCTTCGCTGCTCATCGTGCGCGCGAACCCGGCCGCGGAGGCCCCCCCGAAGCAGCCACTCCGCGCGCCGCGCCGCGCCCGCGCGCGCGTGGCGTAGCCCCATGGTCGAGTACCTCCCCGCCATCGCGGCGGCGTTCTTCGGGTTCGTCGCGCTCGCGTTCCTCCTCCTCTTCCCCGTCCACCGCTTCCTGCGGCGGGAGGAGCGCGCGGCGGAGGACTGGACGAAAGAGGCCATCGCGCGGCGCCAGCGCCGCGAGGAGCCCGCCGGCGACGGGCGGCCGGGCGAGCCTCCGCCGGATCAGTCCACGAAGAGGTAGGGCCGCATCCGCTCGAGCTTCTTCGGGCCGATGCCGCGCACGTCCAGCACGCCGTCCACGCTGCGGAAGGGGCCGCGCGTGCGGCGGTGCTCGACGATACGCCCGGCGAGGGCCGGGCCGATCCCCGGTAGCCGGTCGAGGAGCCCCACGTCGGCGGTGTTGAGGTTCATCCGCACCGGCGGGAGCGACGCCGAGCGGGTCCGGCCACGCGGCTCCGGCGCCGACGACGAGGAGTCCACGCCGGCGGAGTCGGCGCGCACGCCCGCATCGAGCGCTTCGCGCGGAAGCGTCGTCGGCGTGGCGGCTGCGGACACGAGCGAATCCGCTGGCGGGGCGAGGCGGGCTTCCGCGAAGAGATCGACGGCCGGCGGGGCGGCGTTCCCCTGCACCTCGCGCACGATGAGGCCGGCCACGAGCGCGGCGGCGGCGACGAGGAAGGCGGTGGCCTCAGTGCCGGTGAGGGAGAGCCGCTGCTGGAGGCGGTAGAGCCAGCGCATGGGCGGGGACGTCGAGGGGATACGGGATAGACACCGAAGGCCCCCGCGGCATAACGCCCCATCGCCTCTTTTTCACGCAGGCGGAGGCACCCCCCCTCGCCCCCGGCGTTCTCCCTTTTTCCGCCCGCTGCTGCATGATCGTCCGCACCGACGCCGTCGTCCTCCGCGCCCTCGACTACAGCGAGACGAGCCGGATCGTCACGCTCCTCACGCGGAAGCACGGGATCGTGAGCGCGCTCGCGCGCGGGGCGCGGCGCCCCACGAGCCGGTTCGGCTCCACGCTCCAGCCGATGGCGTGCGTGGAGGTCGTTTACTACCACAAGGAGGGGCGCAGCCTACAGACGCTCAAGGAGGCGGCGCACCTCCGCCGGTTCGACCGGCTCACCGGCGACCTCGACCGCGTCACGCGGGGGCTGCGGATGGTCGAGCTCACGCGCGCGCTGCTCTCGGAGGGCGAGGCGCACCCCCCCGTCTTCCTCCTCCTCGTCCAGGCCCTCACCGCGCTCGACGCCGCCGAGGCGCGGGCTGAGAACGTGCTGCCGTGGTTCCAGCTCCGCCTTGCCTACCTCCTCGGCTTCGCTCCTGACGTGCGGAAGGAGGACGTGCTCGACCTTGGCGAGGACGGCGGCACGCTCCGCCTCTCGACCGGCGTCGTCGGGCCGCCGGTGGACCCCGGCCGCGAGGGCGTCCGCGCCACGCGGGCCGCCCTCCGCGCCTTCGCCGTCTTCGCCCGCGCCGACCTCGACACCGCCCTGCGGATGCGGCTCAGCGCCCCCCTCCGCGCCGAGACCGAGGCGCTGGCCGACCTCTGGCTGCGCCACCACGCCGAGACCCTCCCGGAGCGCGTCCGGCGCGTGGCCGAACAGATGAGCGAGGGGCTCCGCGAGCCGGCAGCGGACTGAGGCGCCGGGACGGAACCGCTGGAACGGAGGGGCGTCGAAGGCAATCCTTGTTTAAACAACGAAGTGATGCCCACCACCACCCGCTTCTCCCTCCTCTTCCTCGGCACGCTAGCCGTGTCCGCCTGCGCGAACGTCGACGACGCGCCCGAGGCGCAGGTTGAGGCCGTCGATTCTCCGGCGACCTCCGCTACGCCGGCCGCCTTCGTCGGCACCCCGATCACCCTCTCCCCCGACAACGCCCGCATCGCGTGGCAGGCGGCCAAGGTGACGCAGCAGCACGACGGCGGCTTCCGCGCGTTCACCGGTGCGCTCTACCTCGACGGCGACGCCGTCGCCGGCGTGGATATGACGATCGACGCCGCCTCGATCTACAGCGACAGCGAGCGCCTCACGAACCACCTCCGGAGCGGCGACTTCTTCGACGCGGAGAACATCCCGGAGGCCCGCTTCCGCGCCGACACCTTCGCGCCCGCCACGGCCGAAGACCGCGCCGAGGCGCCCGCTGCCACCCACCGCGTCTCGGGCGAGCTCACGATGCGCGGCCAGACGAACCGGATCACCTTCCCGGCCGCCGTCGCCGTCACGCCCGACTCAGTGAACGTGGACGCTAACTTCATCATCAACCGCCAGCAGTGGGGGCTCACCTACCCCGGCCAGCCCGACGACCTCATCCGCGACGACGTGCGGATCATCCTGGAGGTGAATGCCGCGCGCGGCACGGCCGACGGGGTGGCGGCCACGTCGAACTGAGCGGGGCTAGGGCCGCTCGAAAGGATCGGGGGCCGGGTGTGCCTGGTCCCCGATATTTTTCGGCCGGCCCTTCCCTCGCTCGATGCCCCGCCCGCTCACCCCCCGCCAGCGAGAATTCCTCGACTTCGTCGAGGCGCACGTCGAAGCGCACCGGGTGTGGCCGACGTGGCGCGCCATCGCGGACGGGCTGGGGTACCGCTCGCCGAACTCCATCCGGCAGCACCTCCAGGCGCTCGTCGCGAAGGGGTACGTGCGGCAGGACACGGGCGGATACCACCTCGTGGACCGGGAGCAAGCGGAGCTGGGGATCGCCGTACGCGGGACGCTTCGCACCGAGGGGCCCATGCTGCGCGAGGGCGAGGGCACGCTCGACCTCCTCAGCGCCTTCCCCGACCTCGACCGCCTCCACGCGCTCCGCCTCGATGCCCGGCTCACCCGGCCGCCCGCGCTCCGCCCGGCGCGGTTCCTCCTCCTCGCAGACGGCGACGGTCCCCCGAACGCGACGCTCGCCGTCCTCCACCGGGGCGCGCTCCTTCTCCGCCGCCGCCTCGCCGACGGCCGCCTCGCCGCCCTCGACGGCTCGGCTGCGCCCCTCGACCCCGGTGAGGCCCGCGTCCTTGGGCGCTACGTCGGGCACGCGGGGCCGTACGGGTTCGTCCGCATGGTGGAGCCGGACCGGGCTTAAACGGCGCACGGGGCGGCCGATACCGAGCCCGAGCCCGGCCCCGGGCTCGACGTGCCACCCGCTGCCGCCTGCCATGTTCGCCCGCGCGCTACCTACCCTCGCCCTCACCGCTGCCCTCGCTCTCGCCGCCTGTGACGCCGGCATGGACGACGACGTTGGCGGCGTGTGGACCGGGACGGCCACCTTCTCGACCGACACCGTCTTCGCCGAGTCCAACACCCGCGTCCGAGCGGACTACCAGTCCACCTTCACCTTCGACCTCACGTACGACGACCGCCTCGTCTCCGGGACCATCACGGAGACGATCAACGGGTCGTTCGAGTACACGCAGGCCGGCTCGTCTCCGCAGACGTACCCCCTCGACGGCGCCACACGCACGTTCGAGGTCTACGGCACCTACCTCGACCCCGTCCTCGAACTCGACGTGCCCGACGGGCCCTACGAGGAGGGGCTGTGGGACTTCGAGGTCCAGGGCCGACGCGCCGAGTCCGACCACCACATCGTGTACAACTTCACGCTCCCCCTCCCCGACAGCACCACGATGGAGTTCGCGCTCCCCTCCGACGACGTGTTCGACATGGAGCGCACGCAGGCGGCGCAGGGGGCGGGCGCGCGGGCCCGGCGCGCGATGCCGTCCTGGATCCGCGTCGCGAAAGGCCTTCCAGCAGTGCCCGCTGCCGATTGAGCACCCCCGGGCTCGCTGAGCCGTGGGCGGAGGGGATTCCTCTCCGCCCTTTTCGTTGGCCGCGCACAACCGCGACCTGCCCGTCGGGTTCAACGGGGACACTCGCCGTGCCATGCCCCTCCCCGCCGCTTCGCCCCTCCGAGGGCGCTTTGCCCCGAGCCCGACGGGCGGCCTCCACCTCGGCAGCGCGCTGGCGGCCCTCGCGGCCTGGGCGTCGGTCCGCGCGCAAGGCGGCTCCTTCGTCTATCGGATCGAGGACCTCGATAGGCCGCGGGCGGTAGCCGGCGCCGCGGAGCAGCAGATGGAAGAACTCCGCTGGCTCGGGCTCGACTGGGACGCAGGGCCCGATGTCGGCGGCCCCCATGCGCCCTACCGCCAGTCTGAGCGGAGCGCGCACTACGAGGCGGCGCTCGACCGCCTCGCTGGGGCGGGGCACCTCTTCCCCTGCCACCACTCCCGGAAGGACCTGCTGACGCTCGCTACGGCGCCGCACGGCCTTGAGGGCCTGCCCCCCTACCCTAAGGCGCTCCGCCCCGCCGCCCTCGACGCGGGCTGGTACGAGCGCCTCCGCACCGATCCCCACCCGGACGCCGCCCTCCGCTTCCGCGTTCGCGACCGCCCCGTCGTCTTCCACGACCGCGTGCAGGGGCGCGTCGAGGAGCGTGTGGGCGAGACGGTGGGTGACTTCGTGCTCAAGCGGCGCGACGGCGTCTACGCCTACCAGCTAGCCGTGGTCGTGGACGACCTCGCGATGGGGATCACCGAGGTCGTGCGCGGCGCCGACCTCCTCGACTCGACGGCACGCCAGCTCCAGCTCATCGAAGCCCTGGGGGGACGCCCGCCCGCCTACGCGCACGTCCCCCTCGTGGTCTCCGAGAGCGGGGAGAAGCTCTCCAAACGCGACGGCGCGCTCACGCTGGCCGCCTTCCGCGATGCGGGGGTCGCCCCCGACGCGCTCGTTGGGCTCCTCGCCCACGTGCTGGGCCAGCTCGACGCCCCGACCCCGCTCCCGGCGCGCGCCCTTGCGGGCCGCTTCGACTGGGCGCGCGTCCGCCCGGCCCCGTGGCGGGTACCGGCGGACCTCGCCTCCGGGCTGCGTTAATTTGATGCCCGACCTCGCCTTCCCATGCGCACTCTGGCCCTCGTCGCCCTCGCCCTCCTCGCGCCGACCGCTTCGGCGCAGCTGTTCGCCACCGCGATCCCTACGGGGACCTGGAGCGGTACGCTCTCGCGGCCCGGTGGGCAAGTAGCCCTCACCGCCGAAGTGGAGGAGTGTGCCGAGGGGCTGAAGCTCACGGTGAAGCCGACGCGCGGCGCCGAGCAGGAGGTGCGCGACCTCCAGATCGAGACGAACCGCGTGCGCTTCCGGTTCGTCGAGCCCCTGGGCGGGCGACCCGTCGCGTGCACGCTCACGCGCCGGACGGATGAGTCGTACCGCGGTGCGTGCACGGCCTCCCGCGGCCCCGCGCTCACGCTCGTGCTGCGCCCTCCGGCCCGCTCGACCCTCGGCTGTTCGGAGTAACCCCCGGCGCAAAGCGAGAGCGCCCGCCCGGAGTATATCCGGGCGGGCGCTCGATGCTAAAAGCGGCTCGGCTCAGTAGCCGCGGTCACCGCCCTTGCTGTAGCCGCCGCCGCCACCACCGCGGTTGCCACCGCCGTAGCCGCCGCCGCCACCTCGGCTGCCGCCGCCACCGCCGTAACCACCGCCGCCGCCGCTGCCATAGCCGCCGCGGCTGCCGCCGCCACCGCCGTAGCCGCCACCGCCGCCACGGTTGCCACCGCCGCCGTAGCCGCCACCGCCGCCGTAGCCGCCGCCCCCGCCAGAGCGCTCCTCGCGCGGGCGAGCCTCGTTGACGGTCAGCGGGCGGCCGCCGAAGGAGGAGCCGTGCATCGCGTCGATCGCGGCCTGGCCCTCGGTGTTGTCCGGCATCTCGACGAAGCCGAAGCCGCGGGAGCGACCGGTGAACTTGTCCTTGATGACGACGGCGGAGCTGACGGTGCCGTAGGCCTCAAAGGCCTCCTTGAGCTCGTCGTCGGTGGTGGCGTGTGGCAGGTTGCCCACGTAGAGATTCATCTGTCGACTGGGTTAGAGCATCAGGCAACCGCCAGGGAACGGCACGTCGAGCAGCGGGGCAGGGGCCCCTATACAGCGTCGCGTGCGAGAGAGACAGTAACCGGAGATGCTTGGGAGAGAGGCGCGTGGCACGTCCGATGAGGCCGGGGGTTCCGGCGGGCGGCGTGCGCGGCGCAGGGAAACGCGGGAGCGGGATGCCCCGCGTCGTGGAGCTAAGCGGATTCGAACCGCTGACCTCTGCAGTGCGATTGCAGCGCTCTACCAACTGAGCTATAGCCCCGGGACGGCAATTTACGACGATGGCGGGGGCGGGTTCAACGCGGCCCCCGCCCCCGCCCGGGAGGACTCGGTGAAAGCCGCCCTCAGTCCGTCCGGACGTCGAAGCTGCCGCCCCACTCGCCGTAGTCGAGCGTGGTGACGCCGTTCCGCGTGGAGCCGGAGTAGCTCCCGCGGCCCGGCCGCATCGAGATGACGACGCGGCCCCCGCTGGCGAACGTGATGACGCCGGCGTGGACGGCGGCCGTGCACACCGAGGAGTCGTCGGTGTAGGGGCCCGAGCCCCACACCGTGTGGGCCGTGCCGCCGGGCGGGCAGAGGTACGCGATCCGCATCCCTTCGTGACCGCGGTGCTGGGCGGCGGTGTCGCCCCACGACGCGGTGAAGGCCTGGACGCTGGACGCCGCCTGGCGGGCCTGCATGCAGCCGCCGAGCAAGAAGGCGCCACCGAGGAGGAGGGCGAAGAGCTTGTGCATGGGAGTAGCAGGGTAGGTGAGAGGAGAGAGGAGGCTCCGAGAGAGGAGACGGGCTCACTCGCGCACGACGACGAAGCTGCCGCCCCACACCCCGTAATCGAGCGTGGTGATCCCTTGGCGGTGTGAGCCGTAATACGTGTCCCGCCCTCGCTGGATCTCGATGACGACGCGCCCCCCCCGCGCGAGCGTGAGCGCGCCGGCGTGGACGGCGGCCGTGCATACGGAGGAGTCGTCGGTGTAGGGGCCCGAGCCCCATACGCTGTGCGCCGTACCGCCGGGCGGGCAGTGGTAGGCCACACGCCACCCCACGTAGCGGCGGAACTCCGACGCGCTTGACGCCCATGTCGCGTCGCGCGTGCCCTGCACCTCGGCCGAGCGGACCGGGGACGACCGACGGGGTGCGGAACCGCAGCCCGCCAGGATCAGCAGGAGGGCGACCGTAGCGACACGCATGGGCGAAGCGAGAGCGCATCCGGAAGTTCGGGCACGCCGCCGAACTGACGAACGGGGTCCCCTCGGAAATCGCGACGGCTGCCAAGGCGGCGCGTGTGAAGCTTGCGCGGCGACCGGCTCCGGGTGGGACCCTCGCGCGTATATCCGCCGTCCCCTTCGCCCCACGGCTCCTCCCGCACCATGGCCCTCGACTCCTTCGGCGCGCGCGACACCTTCGACACCGGCAGCGGCTCCGCCACGCTCTACCGCCTCGACCGGCTCGAGCAGCGCGGCTTCTCCGGCCTCGACCGCCTCCCCTTCTCCATCAAGGTCCTCCTCGAAGCGGCCCTCCGCACCAACGACGGCACGCTCGTCTTCGACGAGGACGTCGAGAAGCTGGCCGCGTACAACCCCGCGGCGCCGGCCGAGGTCGAGATCCCGTTCATCCCCGCGCGCGTGCTGCTGCAGGACTTCACCGGCGTCCCCGCCGTCGTCGACCTCGCCGCCCTCCGCAGCGCGATGGACCGCCTCGGCGGCGACCCCCAGGAGATCAACCCCCGCGTCCCCGTCCACCTCGTCATCGACCACTCGGTGCAAGTCGACGCCTTCGGGATGGCCGACGCCTTCCGGATCAACGCCGACATCGAGTTCGAGCGGAACCGCGAGCGGTACGAGTTCCTCCGGTGGGGGAGCCGCGCGTTCGACAACTTCGGCGTCGTCCCGCCCGAGCGCGGGATCTGCCACCAGGTCAACCTCGAGTACCTCGCGCGCACCGTCTGGACGAGCCCCGGCGAGGATGGCCTCCCGGTGGCCTACCCCGACTCCCTCGTCGGCACCGACAGCCACACGACGATGATCAACGGGCTCGGCGTGCTCGGGTGGGGCGTCGGCGGGATCGAGGCGGAGGCGGCCATGCTCGGGCAGCCGCTCTACATGCTCCTCCCCGAGGTCATCGGCTTCCGCCTCACCGGGCAGCTCCGCGAGGGCGTGACGGCCACCGACCTCACGCTCGTCGTCACCGAGATGCTCCGGAAGAAGGGCGTCGTCGGGCGGTTCGTCGAGTTCTTCGGGACGGGGCTCTCTTCGATGAGCCTCCCCGACCGCGCGACCATCGCCAACATGGCCCCCGAGTACGGCGCCACGATGGGGTTCTTCCCCGTCGACGCCGAGACGCTGAGCTACCTCCGCCGCACGAACCGCCCGCCGGAGCTGGTCGAGATGGTGGAGCGGTACACGAAGATCCAGGGGCTCTTCCGGACCGACGAGACGCCCGACCCCCAGTTCAAGGACGTGCTGGCGCTCGACCTCGGCAGCGTCGAGCCCTCGATGGCCGGGCCGAAGCGCCCGCAGGACCGCCTCGTGCTCCCGCGCATCGGCGAGGAGTTCAAGGCGGCGCTCGCGCGGCCGGCCGGCCCGCAGGGGTTCGGCCTCACCGAGGAGCAGGTCGCCAAGACGGGCCGCTACGAGAACGGCGAGGCGCTCGACCTCAAGCACGGCGACGTCGTCATCGCCGCGATCACCTCGTGCACGAACACGTCGAACCCGAGCGTGATGCTCGGGGCCGGGCTCCTCGCCAAGAAGGCCGTCGAACGCGGGCTCACGGTGAAGCCCTACGTCAAGACGAGCCTCGCGCCGGGGAGCCGCGTCGTGATGGCGTACCTCGACACGGCCGGGCTCACGCCGTACCTCGAACAGCTCGGGTTCGGGCTCGTCGGGTACGGGTGCACCACGTGCATCGGGAACTCGGGCCCGCTGCCGGAGCCAACGGCGAAGGCCATCACGGAGGGCAACCTCGTCGTGGCCGGCGTGCTCTCCGGCAACCGGAACTTCGAAGGCCGCATCCACCCGCTCGTGAAGGCGAACTACCTCGCGAGCCCCCCCCTCGTCGTCGCCTACGCCCTCGCTGGCACCGTGGAGATCGACCTCACGACCGACCCCCTCGGCCAAGACAAAGACGGCAAAGACGTCTTCCTCCGCGACCTCTGGCCCACGCAGCGCGAGGTGCTCGACGCCATCGCGGCGAGCGTGAAGCCCGAGCAGTTCGCCGCGCTCTACGAGGGGATCGAGGAGTCGAACCCGCGCTGGAACGCGATGCCCGTCGCCGAGGGCGCGCTCTACCAGTGGGACGAGACCTCGACCTATGTGCAGGAGCCGCCCTACTTCATCGACATCCCGCGCGAGGCGCAGCCGATCCAGCCCATCCGCGACGCGCGCGCGCTAGCGGTGCTTGGCGACTCCGTGACGACCGACCACATCTCGCCGGCCGGGTCCATCCCCAAGGACCAGCCCGCCGGGCAGTACCTCCAGGCGCGCGGCGTCGAGCCGAAGGACTTCAACTCGTTCGGCGCGCGGCGCGGCAGCCACGACGTGATGATGCGCGGGACGTTCGCCAACATCCGCCTCCGCAACTTCCTCGCGCCCGGCACCGAGGGCGGCTACGCGCCCTACCTCCCCACCGGCGAGGTCGGCTTCCTCTACGACACCGCCATGCGCTATATCGCCGACGGCACCCCGCTCCTCGTCGTGGCCGGGGTGGACTACGGGATGGGTTCCTCGCGCGACTGGGCCGCGAAGGGGACGTACCTCCTCGGCGTCCGCGCCGTCATCGCGAAGAGCTTCGAGCGTATCCACCGGAGCAACCTCGTCGGGATGGGCGTGCTCCCGCTCCTCTTCGAGGAGGGCAAGGACCTCCTGGCCTACGGGCTCGACGGGACCGAGACCTTCGAGATCCCCATCACCGACGATGTGCAGCCGCGCCAGACGCTGGAGGTGACGGCCACGAAGGTCGACGGCGGCGCCGTCACGTTCCCCGTCCGCGTGGCGATCAACACCCCCATCGAGGTGGCGTACTACCGGCATGGCGGCATCCTCCACTACGTCCTCCGCGACTTCCTTTCTACGTCGATGGCCGAAGCGTAGTGCGCACCCGGACCGACGCGGCCTTCGGGGCGGCCTCCCAGCGGGGCCGCCCCGCTGTTTTCTCACGGAGGGCGGGCCGCCCGCGCCCTACATTCCGGGGTCTTCTTAACACCACCGCTCATGCGCGCCGTTCGCTCCTTCTCCTTCGCCGCCCTCGCGGCGCTCTGCCTCCTCATGGCCGTCCCGGCCGCAGCCCAGCCGATCCCCGGGCTGGGACGCGTCCGCGACGCCGTCCGCGGCGCCGTCGCCAACCCCGTCAGCCGCCTCCTCGAAGGGGAGCCCCCCATCACGACGGGCCTTGAGGACGCCCGGTGGGGCGACGCCTCCAAGGACGGGTTCACCCCGCGCGAGGCCGAGCGCTCGCTGCTGACGCTGGAGCGGACCCCCAACGGCGGGTTCGTCCTCCAGCCGGGGTACTTCTCGATGCAGACGCAGAGCT
>DASPKS010000265.1:0-7324 GCA_035628035.1 Rubricoccaceae bacterium | reverse complement strand
CTGCACGTTGATGAGGCCGACGACGCCCAGCCGCCTCGCGATGTCCTCGACGTACCGGCGGATCGTGGCTAGGACGGCGTCGGAGAGCGAGAACGGCGGGAGGACGGCCGTCGAGGTGGCCGAGCGGATCGGGTACCCCATCCTCATCCGGCCGAGCTACGTCCTCGGCGGGCAGGGCATGCGGATCGCCCTCAACCGCGACGAGGTGGCCGAGTACGTCGCGCACATCCTCCAGATGCTCCCGGGCAACGACATCCTCCTCGACCTCTTCCTGGAGAACGCCATCGAGATCGACGCCGACGCGCTCTCCGACGGCGAGGAGGTCCACATCGCCGGGATCATGCAGCACATCGAGCCGGCCGGCGTCCACTCCGGCGACTCGACGGCCGTCCTCCCGCCGTTCTCGCTCTCCGACGCCGTCCTAGCCACGATCCGCCGGTACGTCGAGGACATCGCGAGGCGGCTGGGCGTCGTCGGCCTCATCAACGTGCAGCTCGCCGTGAAGGACGAGACGGTGTACGTGATCGAGGCGAACCCCCGCGCGAGCCGGACCGTCCCGTTCGTGGCAAAGGCGACGGGCGTGGCCGTGGCGAACATTGGCGCGAAGCTGATGCTCGGAAAGAAGCTCGCCGCGTTCCGCGAGGGCGGCGCGCTGGAGAGTACGCTGACGGGCTACGCGGTGAAGGAGCCGGTTTTCTCGTGGGACAAGTTCCCCGAGGTGAACAAGGAGCTGGGGCCGGAGATGAAGTCGACCGGCGAGGCCATCGTGTTCGTCGACGACCTCACCGACGAGCACATCGCCAAGCCGTACGAGATGAGGAATCTCTACCTATCCCGCTGAGAGGGCTTCGACAATGTGAAATCGTCGGGGGAGGGGAGCCCCTCGGCAGGCGCAGGGTAAGGGGGTAGCCGCCGCGCTCCGCGCAGGTGGCCCACCCCTCTTGTCTACTCCCTTCTCCCCGTGCGGACACGCCCTTTTCAGGAGCCGGTCCGCCGCATCTTCCCCCTGACATGGACCGCTACGAACGATCCCGCCGCGACGACGACCGCGCGGAGGCCCCGCGCGGACGCGGCGACGACTACGGAAGCCGCACCGAGGAGGCCGGCAGCGGCCTCGCCCGCGCGTTCTTCCAGCAGGACGACGAGCACCGCCGCCGCACGGCCTACAACCCCCGCTACGACTACGAGCGCGGGGAGCGCGGCAGCTACGACCGCAGCGATGACGGGCGCTCCGACTACGGGCGCAGGGGCGGCCACGACGACGACGACCGTGGGTTCTTCGAGCGGGCCGGCGACGAGGTCCGCTCCTGGTTCGGTGGTGACGATGACCGCCGCCGTAGCGACCGCTACGAGGACGGGGGCTACGGCCGCCCTGCGTATGGCCGCTCGGAGTTCGGGCGCCCCGACTACGGCCGCAGCGAATATGGCCGGGAGGGCTACGACCAGGGCTTCCGCAGGGAGGGTCTCGGCCGCTCTTCCGGCTACGGCGCGCAGACCGGGTGGTCTGGGCAGGGCAGCTACGGCGGGATGACCGGCGGCGCGAGCGGCTATGGCGGCAGCTACGGCAGCTCCGACTACGGGCGTTCCGGCTTCGGGGGCGGCCAGGGCATGCGCGGCCGTGGCCCACAGGGCTACACCCGCAGCAATGAGCGCATCCAGGACGACGTGTGCGAGGCGCTCACCGACAGCGACTACGTAGACGCGACGAACATCCAGGTCCGCTGCGAGAACGGCGAGGTCATCCTCGAAGGGACCGTCCGCAGCCGGCAGGAGAAGCGGGCGGCCGAAGACGCCGTCGAGCGCGTGCGCGGCGTGCGCGACGTGCACAACCGCCTCCGCGTGCAGCAGGAAGGCGAGGAGTACGCTGCTTCGGGCACGGGCTCGGCTGGGGCCAGCGCCGGCGCGAACGGTGGTGCCGAGCCGCCCAGCGGCAGCCGCTCCACCCCGCGAGCGGCGTCCTGACGCCCCCGGTTCGCGACGCCTGAACAGGCGGAGGGGCACGCCCACCCGGCGGGGCGGCCCCTCCCCCGTGCGCCCGTCCTCCTTTCCATGCGGGCGGCCCGCCGGAGCCCCGCCGCCCGCTGCATCTCGTGACCGACATGGACCGCAACGACCGACGCCGCGACGACGACCGCCAGTCCTCGGAGCGGGGCGACGAGGGTCGCCGCACAGCCTACAACCCCCGCTACGACTACCAGCGCGAGAGCGGCGCCCGTAACGAGGGCCCCCGCTACGGCTACGCAGGCGACTACAGCGGGGGCCGCGCCCGCCGCTACCGCCGCTTCGACGACCGTGCCGACTACGACTTCGAGCACGGCGACAACGGCCCGCGCGATTACTTCGCCGAGTACGGGAAGGAGCGTGGCGCCGACTACGAGACCGGTTACCTCACCGACCGGCCGCGTGACTTCGACCGCGACTTCGGGCGGCAAGCGGGCGGCTTCGACCGGCCCTACAGCGAGAGCCCCCGCACCGCCGAGCAGTGGCGGGTGCCGGGGCCCTACGCCGGGCGCGGTCCTGCCAGCTACACGCAGGACGTAAACCGCGTCCGCAACGCCGTGTGCGAGCGGCTTACCGACCACGGCCGCCTCGACGCCTCGAACATTGAGGTGACGGTCGAGAACGGAGAGGTCACGCTCGAAGGGACGGTTAGTAGCCGCACCGATAAGCGGCTGGCCGAGGACCTCGCCGAGTCGGTGAGCGGCGTGCGCGACGTGCACAACCGCCTCCGCGTGCAGGAGCGCGAGGAGCGGAGGGAAAGCCGCAGGCACAGCAGCGGCGACGGTCACCACGGCACACCGGAGGCGCCCTGAGGCTGGGGGCTTGGCGCCCAGGCCGCACTGTCCGAAGCAGACGAGGAGGGGGCCAGCCCTACAAGGCGGGCCCCCTTCGTTTATTCACTTAACCCCATCGCGCGAGCCCCCGTAGAACGGCCCTGACCCACCTCCGCTGCTATGTCTGCGCCGGCCGGTACTCCCCTGCGTATCCACAGTGTGGACGGCCATCCTTCCGCCGATGGCTACCTCCCACGCCCGCGCGTGGTCGTCGTGGGCGTCGGGCACGCGGGGATCGAGGCGGCCCGCGCCCTTCGCCGCGAGGCGGTGGACGTGATCGTCGTCGACCGGAACAACTACCACACGTTCCAGCCGCTCCTCTACCAAGTGGCAACGGCGGGGCTCCAGCCGGGCGACATCACGCAGCCGGCCCGCCACCTCTTCCGCGACCAGCCCAACGTCGCCTTCCGCCACGCCACCGTCACCGGCGTGGACCTCGATGCGAAGCTCGTCTTCCTGGAGGACGGGCCGCCTCTCCCGTACGATTATCTCGTCCTCGGGGCCGGCGCGACGACGGCCTACTACGGCGTCGAGGGGGCGGCCGAGGCGGGCTTCCCCCTCAAGAGCGCCGCCGACGCGATCCGCCTGCGCAGCCACGTCCTCCGGTGCTTCGAGGAGGCCGACGCGCGGCCGGGTGTCATAGAGGAAGGCGCGCTCACGTTCGTCGTCGTCGGCGGCGGCGCGACGGGCGTCGAGATGTCGGGCGCGCTTCGCGAGCTGTTCGACAAGGTGCTCCGGAAGGACTTCCCCGCGCTCGACGTGGACCGCGCGCGGGCGGTGCTCGTCGAGATGGCCCCGGCGCTGATGGCCGGCTACAAGGACGAGCTCCGCGCCTACACCCGGCGAACGCTCGAGAAGCGCGGCGTGGAGGTACGGCTGAGCGACGCCGTCGTGCGCGCCACGCCCGAGGCCGTCACGCTCAAGAGCGGCGAGGTCATCCCGGCGTGGACGCTGATCTGGGCCGCGGGCGTCCGGGCGCACCCGCTGGCCGACGCGCTCGGCGTGGAGCAGACGAGCGGGGGCCGCATCGTGGTGGACGACGCGCTCCGTGTGCCCGACCACCCTGAGGTGTTCGTGGCCGGCGACCTCGCCGGGGCGACCGATGCCGAGGGCCACCTCTACCCGCAGGTGGCGCAGGTGGCGATCCAGCAGGGCCGCCACGCCGCGCGCATGATCCGCCGCGCGATGCGCGGGCTCGACCCCGAGACGTTCCGGTACACCGACCTCGGGATGATGGCGACCATCGGGCGGAACGCGGCCATCCTCCAGCTCCCGACGGGATTCACCCTCACCGGCTTCCTCGCGTGGCTGGGGTGGGTAGTCCTCCACGTCGTCAAGCTCATCGGCTTCCGGAACCGGCTCTCGGTGATGCTCAACTGGACGTACAACTACTTCACCTACGACCGCGGCCCCCGCCTCATTGGGCCCATCCTCGACACGCCGTCGGGGCGCCACCGGCCCGCCTATGCGGGAGGGGAGGAGGAAGTGAGTGCGAGCGCGTAGGGCCCTCTCGATCTGGTCGCCGGTCTGGGCGCCGCCCGTATACTTCGGGGCTTCCCTATCTCCTTCCTTCTGACGAGGGTACCTCGATGCGACTCCACGAACGGTTCTTGATGGCCGGGGCGTTCGCCCTGGCGTTCCTGCCCGGCCTCACCGGCTGCGCCAACCGCGCCGAGCGCGAGCAGGCCGCCCGCGAGGAAGCGGCCACGGAGGCTCAAGAAGCCGCCGAGAGCGGCGACATCGCCGGCGCGATGGACGCGCTCGGCCGCGCGATGGGCGGCGAGAACGCCGACCAGCCCCGCGCCGAGCCCGTCGACTTCCGCCGCCTCCAGGAGCTGCTCCCCGAGGAAGCCGGTGGCCTCCGCCGCGGCGACACCTCCGGCGAGCGCGCCGGCGCGATGGGGTTCACCGTCTCCCACGCCGAGGCCGACTACGGCGAGGGCGACGCCACCGCCCACGTCAAGATCACCGACATGGGCAACATGCCCGGCATCGCCATGATGGGCATTGGCTGGGCGATGGGCGAGGTGGACCGGGAGACGAGCGACGGCTACGAGCGCACGACGGAGTTCGAGGGGCACCGCGCCTTCGAGCAGTTCTCGACCGGCAGCAACAGCGGTCAGCTCCAGGTGCTCGTCGCCGACCGCTTCCTCGTGGAGGCCACCGGCAACGGGATGGAGATGGACCGCATCAAGGGCCTCGTGCGGTCGGTGAACCTCCGCGCGCTCAACGGGATGCGCGACGAAGGCCGCTGATGCCTTCCGCTGCTCTTGCGCAGGGGCTCGCCGCCGGGGGAGCCCCTGCGCCGCGTTTTGGCGCGAACCTCCCCGCCGCCGGTCCGTTCTGAGGGCTGCCCGCCCTGGCTCCCCGTCGATGCCTACCCTTGCCGACCTCCGCGGCGCCCTCCTCGCCGCGCGCCGCGTCGTCCTCACCACGCACATCCGCCCCGACGGCGACGCCCTCGGCTCGGAGATCGCCCTCGCCCTCTACCTGCGGGGGCAGGGCGTGGAGGCGCACGTGCTCAACGCCGAGGAGGAGCCGCGCACGCTCGGCTGGCTCCTCGACCTCGACGGCGTCCCGAAGGACCTCGTGGAGGTGTACCGCCCCGGCGACCGCGTCCACGCCGAACGGCTGGCGACGGCCGACGCCATCGTCGTCGTGGATACGAACGCGGAAGGGCGGCTGGGCGACCTCGGCAAGCCCGTCCGCGAGGCCCTCGCCAAGAAGGTCCTCCTCGACCACCACCCCGACCCCGAGGGGTGGTTCGATCTCGCGGTGACGGATACGACGGCGGCGGCGACGGGCGAGCTCGTCTACGACCTCATCGCGGGCCACGACCCCGCCCTAGTGGACGCCCCCATCGCGACGGCGCTCTACACCGCCATCGCCACCGACACCGGCTCGTTCCGCTACGGCGCCACGACGCCCCGCACGCACCGCATCGTCGCCGACATCCTGGAGCGGGGACAGATCAAGCCGGAGCCGATCCACGTGGCCGTCTACGACGCGCGCAGCCCGGAGGGCCTCCGTCTTCTCGCGCGGGCACTCGACACGATCACGCTCCACTACGGCGGCCGCCTCGCCTCGATGTACGTCACGCAGCCGATGCTCCGCGAGACCGGCGCGTTCTTCGACGAGATCGAGGGGCTCGTGCAGTACGCCCTCTCGCTCGAGGGCGTCGTCGCCGCCGTGATCCTGCTGGAGACGCCGAGCGGCGTGAAGGCCTCGTTCCGCTCGAAGGGCGACGTGCCCGTCAACGAGTGGGCCGCGCGGTTTGGCGGCGGCGGCCACCGGAACGCCTCGGGCGCTTACTTCCGCGACCGACCGCTCAACCGCGTGCTCAAGGAGGTCATGAACAGCGTGCCCGCCGACGTCCGCAACGAGCCCTCCGCGCCGAGCGACGCGCCGGAGGCTTCGGAGGACGACATCGCCGACCTCCTCGCCCGCTTCAACGCCCGCTCCTGACCAATGACGCTTTCCCACGCCACCGGCGCGCTCACCGATCTCGCCGCCGACCTCCTCGTGCTGCCCGTCCGGCCGGGCGAGGTGCCCGGAGAGTGGCGCGCGGCTTTCGGTGACCCGCTCGATGCCGCCGCGGCCGATGCGACGCAGACGAAGGACCCCTCGCTCGTCTACACGGGCGGCACGGCGGCCCGGGTGGCCGTCGTGCCGGTCGGCGACCCGGAGGAGCTGGATGCCCGGCGCGTCGCGGCGGCGAAGGCGGCCCAGCTCGCGCAGCGCCTCCGCGCGAGCACCCTCGCCTTCGCGATCCCGGAAGACGAGGCGGGCGAGGCCGTCGGCGCGTACGTCGAGGGCGTGTTCCTCGGTGCCTACCGCTACGTCCGGTACCGCACGCGGCAGGCCGACCTCTGGACGGCGCCCGAGCACCTCCTCCTGCACGGCGCCGAGCGCCACGAGGAGGCCATCCGCCGCGCCGTCGTCGGCGCCGAGGCGACGAACCTCGCGCGCGACCTCGTCAACCTCTCGCCCGACGAGAAGACGCCCGAGCTGCTGGCCGCGCTCGTGCGCGAGGCCGCCGAGGCCGCCGGCCTCCGCGTGGACGTGTGGGACCACGCGTAGATCAGGGAAGAGAGGATGGGGGGGCTCCTCGCCATCAACCGGGGGAGCCTCGACCCGCCCGCGTTCGTCGTGATCGAGCACCGGCCGGAAGGGGCAGAAAACCAGCGGCCCGTCGTGCTCGTCGGCAAGGCCGTCACGTTTGACACCGGCGGCCTCTCGCTCAAGCCGACGCCCGACTCGATGGACCAGATGAAGGCCGACATGGCGGGCGGCGCGGCCGTCGCAGGCGCGATCATCGCCGCCGCGCGGCTCGGGCTCGACCGCCCGGTCGTTGCTCTCATCCCGATGACCGACAACCGGCCGGGCGAGCGGGCCGTCGTCCCCGGCGACGTCGTCCGGATGCGCTCGGGCGCCACCGTCGAGGTGCTTAACACCGACGCCGAGGGGCGGATGATCCTCGCCGACGCGCT
>DASPKS010000264.1:0-6252 GCA_035628035.1 Rubricoccaceae bacterium | reverse complement strand
GCCCCATCGGTGAGAACAGCTAGTGGGACGCCCTCATGGAAGGCGTACTCGAACAACTGTCTGTCAGCGCCTACGCCGTGTCCGGGCTGCTTCACCTCAATGAACACCTGTGGCCGGCCATGACTGAGCAGGGCGAAATCAACACGGCGTCCCCCTACGCGGTACTCAGGTGCAACGGTGGAAGGATCGTAGGTATCCCATCCAAGCTCATGGAGGAGCGGGAGAACCACCCCCGTACTTACGGACAGCTCGTTGGCGAGCCGGCCATCGCGCAGCAAGCGGCGTGCGGTTTCGATTCGGTCAGCCAGGGCCACAGATCACAGGCAGGAGACGGCTAGGAATATCGTACTCCTTGGTGTACTCGCCCTAACCTCTCACCACCCTTCCCTCTGGCGGAGGGCGGTGACGTGGGCGACGTGGTGGCGGCAGTGCCACGCGTAGAGCGCCAGCGTCCAGTCCAGCCGGAGGGCGCGGCCATGCTCGGGGTGCACGAACGTCCGCGCCCACGCCTCCTCGGGCAGCGCCCGCAGCAGCGCCACCCAGCGGGTGTGCAGCGCCTCCAGCAGGTGGAGCGACGGCTCGATGGGGCCCGTGCTGTCCGGAAGCTCGGCCCACCGCGCCTCCTCGTACGGCTTGATCGTCGGCTCGTCCTCCGTCAGCGCGAGCTTGTACCGGCAGTACGCGTTGAGGTGGCTGTCGGGGACGTGGTGCGCGAGCTGGCGAACGGTCCACCCGCCGGGCCGGTACGGCGTGTCGAGCTGTTCGTCCGTGAGGCCCTCGACGGCGCGGCGGAACGCCGAGGGGAGGTCAGCGAGGATGTCGATGTAGGCCGCGCGGTGCTCGGGCGTGACGGTCGCGGGCGGCACGAAGCGGCCGATGGGGTAGCGGAGGTCGTCGAGGGGCGGGGCTTCCACGGCGGTCGGGGCAGGGGAAAGCCCGAAGCTAGGGCTCAGGCGTCGTCCACCGCCGCCGCGTACTCCGGGCCGACGACGACGCGGAGCGCCTGCGGGACGGCCTCGAACGTGATGGGCGCGTTCGTGAGGAGCTCGCCGTCCACGTTGAACCACATCCCCGGCTTCGAGGCCACGCGGAGCTGCTGCACGCGGCGGTGGACGACGAGGTCGCTCTGGAGGTAGTCCCCCGCGAAGGCGAGCGCGGCGAGCGCGGCCATCTGCGGCCCGGAGCACCGCCGGATCACGACCACGTCGAGCAGCCCGTCCTCGGGGTTCGCCTTCGGCGCGATGGGCTTCCCGCCCCCCGCCATGCGTCCGTTCCCGACGACCACGTTGAAGGCGTCCTCGGGCTCGTCGGGCCCGCCGTCGTAGGCGAGGCGGGTGTCGTACTCCGTGAGGTCGGGGATCACCTTGATCCCGCCGATGAGGTAGGCCAGCGGGCCCCAGGTCTTCTTGAGGTCGTCGGTGAGGACCTCCTCCACCTGCCCGCTGAACCCGCCCGTGCACGCGTTGATGGCGTAGAGGGCCGGCCCGTCGTCCGGGTTGACGCGGATGAGGTCGATCGGGCGGCGCTCGCCGGCGTGGAGGAGGTCGAGCGCGGCGTCGGGGTCGGTGGGGATGGCGAGCGTGCGGGCGAAGTCGTTGCCCGTCCCGAAGGGGATCACGGCGAGCGCGGGCAGCTCCTCGGCGCGGACGGGGAGGCGGGCCAGCGCGTTGGCGACGGCGTGGAGCGTCCCGTCGCCGCCGGCCGACGCGACCACGTCGGCGCCCTCCTCGGCAGCCTGCCGCACGGCGGCGTCGAGGCCCTCCGCCGTCTCGGGCTGGACGAGCGTGAGGTCGGGGTGGTCCTCGACGGCCGCGCAGAAGCCGTCGGCCCCGCCGGCGCTGCCGGCTTTCGGGTTGAAGAGGACGACGGCGCGCATGAGGGGAAGGGGAGAGGGGCCGCCCTCGTACGTCGGTCTTCGGGGACGGTGCCCCCTAGGTGCGCTTGCTCCTCGAATCGGCGAGGGCGAGGTCGGAAAACAAAGAGGATCCACGTCGGGGACGGGGCGTGAGAGGCCCGCCATGTCCGAGCCCGCCGCCCTGGAGCACCCCGCCTTCGCCTTCGTCCGCGCCTCGGGCGGGATCGCCGAGTACCGCCACCGGGGGAACGGGCTGACCGTGCTGCTCCTCGCGGAGGGCGCTGCCCCCGTCGCCACGCTCATGGTGACCTACCGCGTGGGGAGCCGGAACGAGGGGGCCGGCCTGACGGGGGCCACGCACCTCCTCGAGCACCTCATGTTCAAGGGGACCGAGCGGTTCAACCGCGACGCCGGCACGAGCGTGTTCCAGGTGCTCCAGCGCGTCGGCGGCCAGATCAACGCGACGACCTGGTACGACCGCACGAACTACTACGCCCTCCTCCCGAGCGAGCACCTCCCGCTGGCCGTCGAGATCGAGGCCGACCGGATGCGCGGCGCGCGCGTCCGCGACGTCGACCTCGACAGCGAGCGGACGGTCGTCCTCAACGAGCTCGACCGGGGCGAGAACGAGCCGTTCCGGCGGCTCCTCCACGCGGTCTTCGCGGCGGCGTTCTTCGCGCACCCCTACGGCCACCCCGTCATCGGCTGGCGGAGCGACGTGGAGACGGTGACGGCCTCTGGCCTCCGCCACTTCTACGACACCTACTACTGGCCCTCGAACGCGACGGTCTCCGTGATCGGGCAGTTCGACCCCGCCGCCGCGCTCGACCTCCTCGACGAGCACTTCGGCAGGCTCCCCGCCGGGCCGGGCGGGTCGGGCGACGGCGCCGAGCCGCTGGCGGTGCCCGCCGCCGCCACGCGCGAGCCCGAGCAGGCCGGCGAGCGCCGCGTCGTCGTGAAGCAGGCCGGTCAGCTCGGCCACGTCCTCCTCGGCTACAAGGCCCCCGCCGGGCTCGACGCCGACGCCGACGCGCTCGACGTGCTCGCCACGCTCCTCGGCACGGGCAAGAGCGCCCGGCTCTACCGCCGCCTCACCGACCGGGGCCTCACCACGCACGCCTTCGCGTACTACCCGCGCCTCCGCGACCCGGCCCTCTTCATGCTCTACGCCGCCCTCGCGCCCGACGCCACGCACGCGGAGGTCGAGGCCGAGCTGAAGGCGGTGCTGGCCGACGTCGCCCGCGAGGGGGTCACCGAAAACGAGCTGGCCCGCGCCCGCCGGCAGGTCGTCGCCGACGAGGCTTTCGGCCGCGACGGGCCCTACGCCGCCGCCGCGCAGCTCAACGAGGCTATCGCCGTCGGCGACTGGACGCTTTTTTCCACGTACCGCACGCGCATCGAGGCGGTGACGGCCGAGGCCGTGCAGGCCGCCGCCGCCCGCGTGGCCGACGAGGACCGCCTCACCGTCGGCTGGTACGTGCCGACGGGCGGCGACGCGCCGGGGGAGGAGGGATGACGGAGGACCCCCTCCTCACGCCCGACCGCCGCGTGCTGGCGGGGACGCCCACGCTCGCCGAGCAGGTCGTCGAGGCCGAGGTCGGTGCGGCGCGGCTGTGGCTCCTGCGAACCGAAGTCCGCGACGTCGTCTCCTTCCGCGGCTCGCTGGAGCCGGCGCCCGACCTCGCCACCGAGGATGACCTCGCGCAGGCCCTCCTCGTCGACCTCCTCGACAAGGGCACGCGGCAGCGCGACCGGTTCGCCCTCGCCGAGGCGTTGGAGGGCCGCGGCGCCGAGCTCTCGTTCTACACCGACGCCCTCCGGATCGGCTTCGGCGGGCGCGCGCTCGCGGCCGACCTCCCCGACGTGCTGGCCCTCCTCGCCGAGCAGCTCCGCGAGCCAGCCCTCGACGAAGCCGAGTTTGACAAGGCGAAGAAGCAGGCCATCGCCGCCGTCCGCCAGGCGATGGACGCGCCGGCCTCGCAGGCGGCCGGCGCCCTCTCGCGGCGGCTCTACCCACCCGACCACCCCAACTAC
The DNA here is from genome assembly GCA_035628035.1 of Rubricoccaceae bacterium. Taxonomy (GTDB): domain Bacteria; phylum Bacteroidota; class Rhodothermia; order Rhodothermales; family Rubricoccaceae; genus DASPKS01. Next base: position 2,363 of record DASPKS010000264.1, on the reverse strand, counting down.
ATCCGCACCCCCGAGGCCGAGATCGCCCGCCTGACCGCGCTCACCATTGAGGACGTGCGGCGCTTCCACGCGGCGAGGGTCGGCGGCGACGGGCTGCGGATCGCGCTGGTGGGCGACCTCGACCCCCAGAGGACGGCCCGCGCCGTCGAGGGTGTGCTGGGCGACTGGGCGGCGCACGGGCAGCCTGCCCGCTTCGCCGACGAGGCCACGCCCACCGCGCCCGGCCGCGCCGACGTGGCCATCGCCGACCGCCCCAACCTCAACGTCCGCCTCGGCCACCCCCTCGCCCTCCGCCGTCAGCACGACGACTACCTCGCCGTCTTCGCCGCCAACTTCGCCCTCGGCGGCAACTTCTCCGCGCGGCTCATGCAGACCGTCCGCGACGCGCACGGGCTCACGTACTCCATCGGCTCGATGCTGCGCGGGGTGACCGTGGAGCACGGTGGGCACTGGCTCGTCCACGTCACCCTCAGCGGCCCGAACCTGGAGCGGGGGGTCGAGGCCACGCGGGCCGTCGTGCAGCAGTTCGTGGAAGAAGGGATCGGCGCCGACGAGCTGGGGGCGGTGCAGGAGACCCTCGCCGGGCAGCACGTCGTCGGGATGGCGACGACGGGGGGACTCGCCGCGCGGCTCCTCACCAACGCCGAGCGGGGGTTCGACGTGGGCTACCTCGACCGATACCCCGACCTCGTTCGCGCGCTCACGCCGGAGGCCGTTACCGACGCCGCCCGCCGTCACTTCCGCCCGGGCGACCTCCACACCGTCGTCGCTGGGACGCTGCCCGCGTAAAGAAGCGGGGATGCGCGGAACGCCGCGCGTGGGCCCTCGTCTCTAGCGCGCTCCTCTCTCGACGCCGCGCCCCTCCAGCCTTTCTACCCATGAACCAGGACCGCACCTCGCTGCTCAACGAGCACGTCACCAACATGGCCGCCGTCGAGCGGCACATCCTCGAAGCGCTCGACTTTCAGGCCGAGTCGGAGGAGATGGCCCGATACCCGGAGGCCCTCCGCGTGGTCGAGGAGGCCCGCCTCGTGCTCCAGCGCCACGTCGGCGCCCTCGAAGCCTACGCCGAGAGCACCGCCGAGGGCGACCTGCTCGACGCCGCGAAGGAGGCCCTCACGGGCGCGCTCGGCTTCGCGGCCGGGGTCTACGACCGCCTCCGCCAGCGCGACCAGGTCTCGCGCATGGTCCGCGACGACTTCACGGCGCTCAACCTGGCCACCATCAGCTACCACATGCTCCACACGACGGCGCTCGGGGTGCGGAACGAGCAGCTGGCCGACCTCACCATCCGCCACCTCAAGGAGCTGACCCCCATCGTCGTCGAGCTCTCGCGGGTGGTGTGCCGCGTCGTCGCGCGCGAGCTGGCCGAGCAGGGCGATGCCGTGGATCCGACCGTGGCCGAGGAGGCCGTCCGCCGCACGCACGAGGCGTGGCAGGGCGAGAACGTGCAGGCCGCCGCGACGTCGGGGGGCGGGCGACAAGGCCGAGCCTCGCGAAGCGCGTCTACGAGCGGCGGGGCCCGCAAAGGCAGTGCGGCCCGGCAGGGCGGCGCTGCGAAGAAGGCGAGTGGGAAGGGTGCCGGCTCGAAGGGCGGGTCGAAGGGCGGAGCGGCCAAGAAGGGCGGCGCGAAGAAGGGTGGGGCGGCCAAGAAAGGCGGCGCCTCCAAGGGCGGGGCGAAGAAGGGTGCGGCGAAGTCGAGGAGGTAGCGCGAGCAAGAGCGTGGTGATCACCCGAAACTCTATTGAGTTAATGCGTTGAAGTGGTGCGCCCGCACCGGGCGTCCTCTCACCTACTCACCATTCTCCAACTCCTATGGCCGACTCCAACTCCAACACGGGCTCCAGCAGCGGGGCCTCTTCCAGTTCCTCCAGCGACGCCCCCTCCCTTGGTGAGCGTGTGGGCTCCGTCGCGGGCACCGTGGCGAACGTCGCCGCGCGCACCGTCGTCGGCGCCGTGAGCAGTGGCGTTGGGGCGGTAGCGGACGCGATGGGCGGCGGCGGCGGCGGTTCGCAGGGCGGCTCCCAAGGTGGCTCGTCCGGCGGTCGCGGTGGTGCCCAGGGCGGCGGCAGCTCCGGCGGCTCCTCCGGCGCCTCCCGGGGGGGCGGCGGTTCCAAGGGCGGCGCCAAGAAGAGCGGGGGCGGCTCGAAGAAGTCCGCCTCGAAGAGCGGAGGCCGCGGCAGCTCGGGCGGCGGCTCGAAGAGTGGCGGCTCGAAGAGCGGTGCCAAGTCGGGCGGTGGGTCCAAGAGCGGTGGCTCGAAGTCCGGCGGCTCGAAGGGCGGTGCCAAGAAGAGCGGCGGTGCGAAGGGAGGCGCGGCCAAGAAGGGCGGGGCTGCCAAGAAGGGCGGCCGCCGCTGAGCCCA
>DASPKS010000263.1:0-5929 GCA_035628035.1 Rubricoccaceae bacterium | reverse complement strand
GGGTTCGCCTTCGACCTCGCCCGGCAGGTCGTCGACGCCGTCGCCACCGACGATGCGGCGGACGTGCAGTGGGAGGAGTAGGTTGGAAGCAGGTGTCATCCTGAGCGGAGGCCCGAAGGGCCGGAGTCGAAGGATCTGCGTTCGCACTGGGATAACGCAGGCGAGACATTTTCCTGCTCCAAGCCAGATCCTTCGACTCCGTTCGCTGCGCTCACTCCGCTCAGGATGACACACAGGTGGGTCCGTCCACTGTCCGCCGTCCACCGTCTACTGTTCGCTGAATGACCGACGCCCTCGCCGCTGTCCGCGCCCGCACCGACGCTGCGCCCGCGCTCGCGCTCGTCCTCGGCTCCGGCCTCGGCGCCCTCGCCGACGAGGCGGAGGACCCCGTCGCGATCCCCACGGAAGCGATCCCCGGCTACCCCCGCTCGACGGTCGCAGGGCACACCGGCCAGCTCGTCTTCGGGCGGCTCGAAGGGCGCGAGGTGCTCTTCGTGCGGGGGCGCGTGCACGCCTACGAGGGCTACCCCCTCCGAGACGTCACCTTTCCCGTGCGGCTGGCCCACGCGCTCGGCGCGCGGCGGCTCCTCCTGACCAACGCCGCCGGCGGCCTCGACCCCGCGTTCACGCCCGGCACGCTCATGCTGATCAGCGACCACCTCAACCTCGCGCTCGCCAGCCCGCTGGCGGGCCCGGTGGGGGAGGGGGAGACCCGCTTTCCGGACATGTCGAACCCGTACGACCGGGCATGGCGGGCACACGCCGGTGCCCTTGCGCGCGGGCTGGGAATCCCGTACCGTGAGGGGGTGTACGTGTGGACGGCCGGCCCCTCCTACGAGACGCCCGCGGAGATCCGTTTCTTCCGCCGCGCCGGGGCCGACGCCGTCGGCATGAGCACGGTCCCCGAAGCGATCCAGGCGGCGGCCCTCGGCATGAAGGTGCTCGGCCTCTCAGCGATTACGAACCTCGCGGCCGGCCTCTCCGGCGCCCCGCTCAATCACGAGGAGGTGCTCGAGGTCGGACGGCAGGTGCGCGCGCGCCTCGCCGCCTGGGTCCGCGCCCTCGTCCGAGAAGTGCCCGACGACTGATGCGCCGCCTCCTGTGCCTGCTGCTCCTGCCAGTCGCGCTCGCGCGCGGGGGGGCAGCCCAGCCGGCCGGAGGGGAGGTCCCGCTCCCGCTCCAGCTCTTCGCCGCGCCGGAGCGGTGGGTGGTGGCCGTGGGGCAGTCGTTCGGGTACCGCGTCGAGGCCGTGGCCCTTCCTTCGGATGCCGAAGGAGAGGCCGCGCTCGTCGCCGCGTTCCGCGCCGTGACGCTTCCGGACGGCGCGTTCGAGGTGGTCCGCGCCGAGTCGCTGACGGTGCGCCGGGACGACGCGACCGGCGCCGTCGAGCTGGCGCGGGCGTTCACGCTCCGCGCCCGCGCGGCCGGCGCGCTCACCCTCCCGTCGGTGGCGCTCCGCGTGCCGGGCGCGCGGACGTGGGCGACGCGCCCGCAGACCCTCCACGCCTACCGCTCGGAGGCGGCGATCTATCTCGCGGCAGCGTCGGTGGTGCCCGTCGTCGCGGAAGGGCGCGGGGTGCAGCGGCGGGGGAGCGCCTTCCTCGTGGGCGACGACGCGCTCGTGACGGCCTTCCACGTGGTGCAGGGCGCGCGCGCCGTCCGCGTGCTGCTCCCCGATGGCCGCCGCCTCACGGCGCGCCGCGCGTGGGCGCTCGACCCCGCCCGCGACGTGGCCGTGCTCTACCTCGACCCCGGGGCGGTCCGCCGCGCCGGCCTCCACGCGCTCCCCCTCGCGCTCGACCACGACGAGTCCGATGACGGGGTGACGTTCACGGCCGGCTGGCCCGGCGGCGTCCAGCGCACGACGGCCGGCGTGCGCTACCCGAGCGTGCGCTTCGGGGAGGGCGAGCGGCTCCACGTGACGGCGAACCGCGTCCGCCCCGGCGACAGCGGGGGGCCCCTCCTCGACGCGGCGGGCCGCGTGATCGGCGTGGTCGTGTCGGGACGGGGCGTTCGCGAGCCCGACCTCCTCCGCGAGGACGTGTGCCTGGCCGCCGACCCGCGTCCGGCGCTCGCCCGCCGGCTGGGCCGCGCGCGACCGGGCTCGCTCCCCCGCTTGCTGACCGAAGCGGCGACGACCCCCCAGGCGCAGGCCCTCGAAGCGGCGCTCGCCCTCCTCCACGCTCGCCAGCCGCAGGCCTCGTCCGAGCGGCTCCTCGGCCGGCTGCAAGCGGCCGTGCGCGGGGAGCGCGCCGACCCCTCGCTCCCCTTCCTCGCCGGGTCCGTCCTCGACGCCGTCGGCGAGCGCGAGGCGGCGGCGGCGGCCTACCGCGAGGCGCTCGCCCGCGCGGCCGACTACTTCCCGGCTGCCTACGCCCTCGCCCACCACCACTACCGCCGTGAGGACTACGCCGCCGCCGCCGACCTCTTCGCGCGCACGCAGCGGTACGCGCCCTTCGCGCGGCTCGGCGCGCTCGGCCTCGCGCACGTCCACACGGCCCGCCTCGACTACGCGAAGGCGGAAGCCGCCCTCGGGGAGGTGCTCGACCGCGACCCCGACTTCGCGCCGGCGCTCTTCCTCCTCGCAGCGGGCCACCTCGCGCGCGGGAACCACGCCGACGCCGAAGCCCTCGCCGCACGGCTCGACCGGCTCGATCCCGAGCGCGGCGCGCTCCTCCGGGTGTTCCTCGGCCGCCCCCTCCTCTGGCCCCCCGCGCTCCACCCGCTCCCGCGGGCTATGATTCGGTAGCCGCGTCCGGCGGCGTGTTGTTTTTTCGGCCGGGGGTCCCGAAGTTTGCGCGCGTCCGCGTTCGCTGCGCGGGCCCACACCCATCACCCGCAGCAGGATGAGAGAAGACGGCTACGACGACCGCCGCAGCGGCGAGCGCAACGGCGAGCACGAGGAGGAGGTGTACGCCAAGCGCGTCCCCGCCGGCAAGCGCACCTACTTCTTCGACGTGAAGAGCACCCGCTCGGGGAAGGACTTCTTCCTGACCATCACCGAGAGCAAGCGCGTCGGGGAGGGGCAGTACGAGAAGCACAAGGTGTACCTCTACAAGGAGGACTTCGGGAAGTTCGTCGAGGCGCTCCACGAGGCCATCGCGCACATCCGCGAGGAGCGCCTCCCGGAGTACGACTTCTCGGACGTGCCGCGCCTGAGCCCGGCGGGGTAAGCGTAGGGCCGCGGGCGGGGCCGGCGGGTATATTCGGCCGCCGCTTCGCCCCCGCATGTCCGCCCCCGCCTCGCTGCTCGACCTGATCCGCCCGGAGGTCCGCGCCGAGCGCGCGTACCTCGTCCCGACGGAGGCCGACGCGCGGGCCAAGCTCGACCAGAACGAGAGCCCGTACGACCTCCCCGCTGAGCTGAAGCGCGAGCTGGCGCTCCGCTTCGCCGAGGCGGACTGGAACCGGTACCCCGACGACCGCCCGCGCCGGCTCGCGGCGGCCCTCGCGACGAAGCTCGGCCACCCGAAAGACGGGCTCCTCTTCGGGCGCGGCTCGAACGACATCGTGCACACGATCGGGCTCGCGTTCCTCGGGCGCGACGTGCCGGTGGTCCTCCCACGCCCGATGTTCGCGCTGTTCGAGAGCGTGGCGCGGATGCACGCCGCCCGCGTCGTCGGTGTGAACGCCGACGTCAACCTCCGGCACGATGCCAGCGCCATCCTTCGGGCCGCGCAGGAAGCGAACGCCGCCCTCACCGTCGTCACGACACCGAACAACCCGACGGGCCAGACGATCCCCTTCGAGGGCGTCCAGGTGCTCGCCGAAGGGGTCCCCGGCTTCCTCCTCGTCGACGAGGCGTACTACGAGTTCGTCGAGGGACTGACGGCCGACGCCCTCGTCGCGCGGCACCCCAACGTCCTCGTGCTGCGGACCTTCTCGAAGGCGATGGGGCTGGCCGGGCTCCGCATCGGCTACCTCCTCGGCGACCCCGACGTGATCCGCGAGGTGGAGAAGGCGCGGCTCCCGTTCCTCGTAGACCGGTTCTCCGAGGAGGTCGCCCTCGCGCTGCTCGACCGGCCGGCGCTGGTGGCCGAGCGGGCCGCCCGCCTCACGGCCGAGCGCGAGCGCGTGCTGGCGCGGCTCTCCGGCGTTGACGGGGCCGAGACGCTCCCCGGCGCGGCCAACTTCTTCCTCCTCCGCACGGCGCTCCCGCCTCGCGTGCTGATCGAGCGGCTGGCCGCTGGAGGCGTCCGCATCCGCGACATGTCGGGGTACCCCGCGCTCGACGGGTGGGCCCGCGTCTCCGTCGGCGCGCCTGCCGAGAACGACGCCTTTCTGGGGGCGTTGGAGGGGGTGCTGGCCGAGGCAGCCCCCGCCCGCTCGCAGGCCCCGGCGGCCTCCTGACGGCCCGCGGCCCTTCTCTGGCCGGCGTATCTTCTCGCCCTTCTCGGCATCGTCAAGTATGGACCACGTGCAGGTCGACATCGTCGGTCTCTCCACCAGCCCCTCGAGCGGCGGCGCGTACGCGCTCGTGCTCGGCGAGGTAGGGGGGAACCGCCGCCTCCCCATCATCATCGGCGCGTTCGAGGCGCAGGCCATCGCGCTCGAGCTGGAGAAGATCCAGCCGCCCCGCCCGATGACGCACGACCTGCTCCGCAACCTCTTCGACGCCCTCGGCGCCGAGGTCACCGACGTCGTCATCGATGACCTCCGCGAGGGGACGTTCTTCGCGAAGGTCCGCTACGTCTACGACGAGGAGGAGGGCCAGCTCGACGCGCGCCCCTCCGACGCCGTCGCCCTGGCCGTGCGGATGGACGCCCCGCTGTTCGTCTCGGCTACCGTGATGGACGAGGCCGGTATCCCCGCCGAGGACGAGGGGATCGAGGCGAGCGAGCCGGCGCCCGCCCCCGAGCCTGAGGCCGCCCGCCCGGCCCGCAGCGGCGGCGGCTCGCGCCTCGAGCGGATGGAGGCGCAGCTCCAGAAGGCCATCGAGGAGGAGGACTACGAGACGGCGGCCCGCCTCCGCGACGAGATCGCCCGGATGCGGTCGGAGAACTGAGGAGCGAGAATGGCCGGCCCGGGCGACCCCGACTCCGCGGTCTTTCTCCCTCGATCCCCCCCCTCCGACGCGAAGCGCATCCCCCACGCCGACCTCGGTGCGTCGGCGCTCTTCTCGGCGTACGCCGACGGCGATCCCCGCGCGCTCGCCTTCTATGCGCACGACCCCTGGGACGCCGGGGCCCGCGCCGAGGCCGCCCACCGCGCGGCGGCCCACCCCCGCGACCGCGCCACGCTGGCCGACGTCCTCGCCGAGCAGCAGGCCCGCTGGGGGGCCGATGAGGCCGCACGGGCGAACGCCGAGCGGCTGCGCGAGCCGGAGAGTGCGGCCGTCGTCACGGGGCAGCAGCTCGGGCTCTTCGGCGGGCCGCTCTACACCCTCTACAAGGCGCTGACCGCGGTCCAGCTCGCGTCGCGGCTCGCGGAAGAGACGGGCCGCCCCGTCGTCCCCGTTTTCTGGCTCGCCGATGAGGACCACGACTTCGCGGAGGTACACGCCACCGCCGTGCTGAGCGAGGACGGGCCGGTCCGCGTGGCGTACGAAGATGGGCACCAGGCGAGCCTGAACCGGGGCGCCGTCGGGCGGCTCGTGCTCGGGGAGGGGATCGTCATCGTGCTCGACGCCGTCGCGGCAGCACTCCCGCGCGGGCGGCACACCGGCGCCCTGCTCGATGACCTCCGCACCACATGGGCGCCGGGCGCGCGCTGGCGCGATGCCTTCGCGCGCCAACTCGCCTCGTGGACGGCCGGCACCGGCCTCGTGCTCCTCTCCGCCGACGACGTACGGCTGAAGCGGCTCGCTGCACCGCTCTTTCATCGCGAGGTCGAGCGCTGGCCCGACACGCACGCCGTGCACGCGGACGCGAGCGCGCGCCTCGTCGCCGAAGGGTTCCACGCCCAGGTGACGCCACGACCGTTCCACTTC
>DASPKS010000262.1:0-24466 GCA_035628035.1 Rubricoccaceae bacterium | reverse complement strand
CTCGTTGTCGTACCAGCCGACGACCTTGACGAGGTTGCCCATCACCGCCGTGCTCTGCGCGTCGAAGATGCACGAGTGCGGGTTGTGGACGATGTCCGCCGAGACGATCTCGTCTTCGGTGTATTCGAGGATGCCCTTCATAGGGCCTTCGGCGGCGGCCCGGTAGGCGGCGTTGATCTCCTCGACGGTCGTTTCGCGGCGCACGATGGCCGTGAAGTCCGTCACGGAGCCGTCGGGCACGGGCACGCGGAGGGCGAACCCGTCGAGCTTCCCCTTCATGGACGGGATCACGAGGCCGAGCGCCTTGGCCGCGCCGGTCGAGGTAGGGACGATGGAGAGGGCGGCGGCGCGGGCGCGGCGGAGGTCCTTGTGGGGGGCGTCCTGGAGGTTCTGGTCGGCCGTGTAGGCGTGGACCGTCGTCATGTAGCCGGTCTCCACGCCGAAGGCGTCGTCGAGCACCTTCACCATCGGGGCGAGGCAGTTCGTCGTGCACGAGGCGTTCGAGACCACCTCCTCGTTCCCCGTGAGCGTGTCGTCGTTGACACCCATCACGATGGTGGCGTCGACGTCGCCCTTGGCGGGGGCCGAGATGATCACCTTCTTGGCGCCGCCCTGGAGGTGGAGCGCCGCCTTCTCGCGCGCCGTGAAGAGGCCGGTCGACTCGATGACCACCTCGGCGCCGAGCTCGCTCCAGGGCAGCTTCGCCGGGTCCTTCTCGGAGAGCACGCGGAACCGGTCGCCGTTGACGACGAGGTGGTCGCCGTCGACCGAGACCTCGCCGGGGAAGCGGCCGTGGACGGAGTCGTACTTGAAGAGGTGGGCGAGCGTGCCCGCGTCGGTGAGGTCGTTCACGGCGACGACGTCGAACTCGTCCTGGTCGCCGCGTTCGAGGATGGCCCGGAAGACGAGGCGCCCGATGCGCCCGAAGCCGTTGATCCCGATCTTGATCGCCATAGGGAGGGGGAGCTGGAAGGGGAGGGGACGAGAGGGGCCGCGGGGCCGCTGGCGACATTACGGAGGGGCCACGCATCGCGCGCGGCGGGGTTCGGTGAAATCGCGCGCAAAAGCCGCCGTGCCGCTCCGAGCGCGGACTTCCGCGCGGGCTTTTCGATTGCGGCCCCGTCGGAGGGGGGTCTATCTTGCCCGGCTTCTTTTGTTCACGGCGGAGCCCCGCGCCCTTAACGACCCGCCTACGCGAGACCCAGACCGATGTCGATGCTGAAAGCCCCGCGGCCGGTGAGCCGCCGCCACGAGCTGCGCGAGGACCAGCTCGCTACCGCCACCGCGCGCTCGCTGACGTTCTACGAGGAGCACCGGACGCTCCTCATCGGGTCGGCCCTCGCCGTGCTCGCCGTCATCGCCGGCCTCATCGGCTACCGCGCGTGGCAGAACGGCCGCAACGAGGCCGCCGCCGAGCGGCTCGGCGGCGTGCTGACGGCCTACGAGCAGGGGCAGTACGAGGCGGCGCTCGACGGCGCGGGCGGGCAGCCCGGCCTCCTCCGCATCGCCGAGGACTACGGCTCCACCCAGACCGGCAACCTCGCCACGTTCTACGCCGCCGACGCCCTCTTCCAGCTCGGCCGCTACGACCAGGCCCTCCGCTACTTCCAGCGCTACGACGGCGAGGACGACCTCCTCGGCGCGAGCGCGCTGGCGGGGCAGGCCGCCGTCTACGAGCAGCAGGGCGAGCACGCCCGCGCGGCCGAGCTGTTCGAGCGGGCCGCCGGCGCCTTCGAGAGCATCGCCTCGGCGCCGGACTACCTCATGGCGGCCGCGCGCAACTACGAGGCGGCGCAGCAGTGGGACGCCGCGCGCCGCGCCTACGACGCCATCGACGAGGACTACGCCGAGTCGCCCGTCGCACAGATGGCCGCGATGCACCGCGCTCGCATGGAGGCGCAGGCCCCGCTCAACGCCGAGTAAGCGCCGCGCCGCCCTGAGCAAAAACCCCGCGACCGAGCCCGCCTCCGTCGCGGGGTTTTTCGTTGGAGCCGAGGCCGCCCGGGGGTTGTAAACTCCGAGGCCCCTCCGTCCTCGCCCGTCATCATGCCCACGGTCCTCATCGCCGACGACGAGCAGAGCATCCGCCGCACGCTCCGCGAGATCCTCGAGTACGAGGGGTACGACGTGGAGGAGGCCGTCGACGGCGAGGAGGCGCTGGAAAAAGCTCGCACGGGCGTGGACCTCGTCCTCCTCGACATCAAGATGCCGAAGCGGGATGGGCTGGAGGTCCTCGAGACCCTCGCCCGCGAGGAGAGCACGGTCCCCGTCGTGATGATCTCCGGCCACGCGACGGTCGAGACGGCCGTCGAGGCCACGCGGCTCGGCGCGGCCGACTTCCTGGAAAAACCGCCCGACCTCAACCGCCTCCTCGTCACCGTCCGCAACGCGCTCGACCGCGGCGCGCTCACCGTCGAGAACCGGCGGATGCGGCAGGCGCTGGCCGACGTCGGCGAGGCCGAGCTCACCCCCATCGTCGGCGACAGCCCGGCCATCCGACACATCAAGGACACCATCGAGCGCGTGGCCCCGACGGAGGCGCGCGTGCTCATCACCGGCGAGGCCGGGACGGGCAAGGAGCTCGTCGCCCGGTGGATCCACGCGCAGAGCCACCGCAGCGCCGGGCCCCTGGTGGAGGTGAACTGCGCGGCCATCCCCGGGGAGCTCATCGAGAGCGAGCTCTTCGGCCACGAGAAGGGGAGCTTCACCGGCGCGACGAAGCAGCGGATCGGCAAGTTCGAGCAGGCCGACGGCGGCGCGCTCTTCCTCGACGAGATCGGCGACATGAGCCTTTCGGCGCAGGCGAAGGTGCTCCGTGTGCTCCAGGAGAACCGGATCACCCGCGTCGGCGGCGACCGCGCCATCCCCGTCGACGTCCGCGTCATCGCGGCCACGAACAAGGACCTCCTCGCGCAGGTCGACGCCCACCACTTCCGCGAGGACCTCTACCACCGCCTCTCCGTCATCCTCATCCACGTGCCCCCGCTGCGCGAGCGGCGGCAGGACATCGCCCCCATCGCGGAGTACCTCCTCGGGCAGGTGAGCCGGCGCAACGGGATCGAGAAGGCGTTCAGCGACGACGCCCTCGACCGCCTACAGCGGCTGGAGTGGCGCGGCAACGTGCGCGAGCTGCGGAACGTCGTCGAGCGCCTCGTCATCCTCTCCGACGGGCCCGCCATCACCGCCGCCGACGTGGACCGCTACGTCCGCCCCGGGGGGGCCGGCGCCGATCCCATCGCCGGGCTCCTCGACCAGTTCACCGACTTCTCGGAGTTCCGTGACATGGCCGAGAAGCTGTTCATCGAGCGGAAGCTGGGCGAGTTCGGGTGGAACGTCTCGAAGACGGCCGAGGCCATCGGGATCCAGCGCTCCCACCTCTACAACAAGCTCGCGAAGTACGGCATCGAGCGCCGCGACGGGTAAGCGCGATGGACGACCGGAACGACGCGGGCGGGCCGCCGCTCCTCGAAGCGCGCGGGCTCGCCAAGCAGTACCCCACCGCCACGGGCCACCTCACCGTGCTTTCGGGCGTGGACTTCGCCGTGCGGCCGGGCGAGCTCGTCGCTGTCACGGGTGAGAGCGGAACGGGGAAGAGCACGCTGCTCCACCTCCTCGGCGCGCTCGACCGCCCCACGGCGGGGACCGTCCGCTACCGGGGCGAGGACGTGTTCGCAAAGGACGATGAGGCGCTGGCGGCCTTCCGCAACCGCGCCATCGGGTTCGTCTTCCAGTTCCACCACCTGCTGCCGGAGTTCACCGCGCTGGAGAACGTCGAGATGCCCGCGCTCATCGGGCGGCAGACCCCCGCCGAGGCGCGGCCCCGCGCTGAGGAGCTCCTCCGGCTGCTCGGTCTCGGTGACCGCCTCGACCACCGCCCGACCCAGCTCTCCGGCGGCGAGCAGCAACGCGTCGCCATCGCCCGTGCGCTCATGAACCACCCCGGCCTCGTGCTGGCCGACGAACCGACCGGCAACCTCGACGAGAAGACCGCCGAGCGCCTCCACGACGAGCTCGTCCGGCTAAGCCGGACGCAGGGGCAGGCGTTCGTGGTCGTCACGCACAACCCGGCCCTGGCGGCCCGCGCCGACCGCGTCCTCCGCCTCGAAGGGGGCACCCTCCACGACGTGACGGCCGAGGTGAAGGAGGGCTGAAGGCCGAACCGGAACCGGCCGGCCCTCGTTCTCTCGCCATGAGCCGCACCGCGCCCCTGCCCACTACGCTAGACCTCCCGCTCCTCGAGGACGAAGCCATCGCCCACGTCGGCTTCGTCAACGAGCCGGTGGACCCCGCGCTGGATCTCTACGAAGAGATCGCCCGCCTCAAGAAGGAGAAAAACGCGGTCCTCCTCGCGCACTACTACCAAGAGCCCGCGATCCAGGACGTCGCCGACTACATCGGCGACTCGCTCGGGCTGGCGCGCGAGGCGCAGAAAACCCAGGCCGACCTCATCGCCTTCTCGGGGGTCCACTTCATGGCCGAGACGGCCAAGATCCTCAACCCCCAGAAGAAGGTCGTCCTCCCCGACCTCCACGCGGGCTGCTCGCTGGCCGATTCGTGCCCGCCTGAGGCGTTCGCCGCCTTCCGCGCCGAGCACCCGGACCACCTCGTCATCTCCTACATCAACTGCACGGCGGCGATCAAGGCGCAGACCGACATCATCGTCACGTCTTCCAACGCCGAGCACATCATCCGGCAGATCCCGGCCGACCAGCCGATCATCTTCGCGCCGGACCGCAACCTCGGCCGCTACCTCGTGGAGAAGGTGGGCCGTGAGATGCTCCTCTGGGACGGCTCGTGCATCGTCCACGAGATCTTCAGCGAGCAGCAGATCGTCCGCCTGAAGGCGCGCCACCCGGAGGCGCTCGTCCTCGCCCACCCCGAGTGCGAGGTGCCGGTCCTCCGCCACGCCGACTTCATAGGGTCCACCTCCGCCATCCGCCGGTTTGCCCGCGAGAACCCTGCTACCACCTTCATCGTGGCCACCGAGACGGGCATCCTCTACCCGATGCAGAAGGACAGCCCGCACAAGACGTTCCTGGCCGCCCCGCCGAACAACGGGTGCGCGTGCAACGACTGCCCGCACATGAAGCTGAACACGCTGGAGAAGGTGTACCTCTGCCTTCTCCACGAGCGTCCCGAGATTGTGATGGACGAGGCCATCCGCCTCCGCGCGCTCAAGCCCATCGAGCGGATGCTGGCGATGAGCGAGGGGGTGAGCTAAAACGAAGAGCGGCGGCTCCCCCCTGGGTGCCGCCGCTCACGTTTCGGAGCCGCAAGGGCTCAGACGAGGTCGTTGGTATCGCCGGAGGGGCCTGTACCGCCCGAGCCGGAGCCGTTACCGCCGGCATACACGATGTCGTTGGTGTCCCCGGAAGGGCCCGTGCCCCCCGAGCCAGAGCCGTTGCCGCCCGGCAGGAGCGCGAATGCGGCCGCTAGGAGGGCCGCCGCCAGTAGAAGTCGCTTCATACAGGTAGGGGAAGGGGGTAAGCCCAGTATAACCACCTCTCCAGGAACGATCAAGTTCCGCTTCGAATCTTTGTGGTGCTCCCGATCAACATACGGGGTAGGTAATCGGGAAGCGGCTTAGCAAGAGGCCGAAAGACCTCGCCCGGGGTGGATTAAACGCCTTCCGAACCGGCCGATACCCCTCACGTCGGGATCACCCCGGGTCGGTGCGCGCGTCCTCCTTCTTGTTCGTCCTCGTGGTCTGGGCGGCCCCCGCGGCGGCTCAGCCAGTCACCCATTCGGAGGAGGGGGCGCCCGCGTTCGTTCGTTACTTCGCCCCCGGCGCGTACGCGCTGCACGGGCAGAACTGGTCGGTCGTCCAGGATGCCCGAGGGCTCATCTACGCCGCCAATACCTACGGGATACTCGAGTTCGACGGCCGGAGCTGGCGGGCGATGGCGATGCCGGAGGACCGCGCGCAGATGGTGCGGTCGCTGGCGGTAGATGGGCGGGGGCAGGTGTTCGTCGGGGGGGTCCGCGAGGTCGGATTCCTCGCGCCCGACACGCTGGGCCGCCTCCGCTACGTGAGCCTCCGCCGCCGACTGCCCCCCTCGGCCCGCGACTTCACGGACGTATGGAGTACGACCGTGCGGCGCGACGGCGTCTACTTCCAGTCCCACCGCTACCTCCTCCGCTGGGACGGCCGGCGCTTCCGGGTATGGACCTCCGCGACGCGTTTCCACAACGCGTTCCGCATCGGCGACCGGTACTTCGTCCGCGAGGACAGCGTGGGGCTCCAGGAGATGCGGGGAGATCGGCTGGTGCCGGTGCCGGGGGGCGAGCGCTTCACCGCCGAGCCCATCTTCGCCCTGCTCCCTCACCCGGGCGGTCTGCTTGCCGGGACACGCTCGCAGGGATTCTTCCTGCTCACCGCACAAGGGGCCACCCCCCTCCCCACCGAGGCCGACGGCTACCTCGCTACCTACCGGCCCTACCGCGCCGTCCGGCTGGAGCACGCCCCCGGGGGCTCGGACGTGTATGCGATCGGCACCTTCGGCGGGGGGGTGGTCCTCCTCGACGCCACGGGGCGCATCCTCCACGTGTACCGCGAGGACGTGGGACTAACCCCAGGCGACAAGGTGCTCGACCTGTACGAGGATGCGGCCGGAGGGCTCTGGCTCGCCCTCGAGAACGGCCTCCGCCGGATCGATCCACTCAGCCCACTCACCCGGTTCGGCCACGCGCAGGGGCTTGAGGGGGTCATCTACGACGTGATCCAGGTGAGCGGCCGGCTCTACGCCGCAACGTCCACGGGGTTGTTCCAGTTCGTGCCGGGCACGACGCGTCCCGAAGGAGCCACGCCGCGGTACGCCCGCTTCGAGCGTGTGCCTGCCCTGCAGGGGCAGACGTGGGCCATCGTGGACTTCGCCCCACAGCTTCTCGTGGCCTCCAACGATGGGGTGTTTGCCGTCGAAGCTTCGGGCGCCCAACGCGTCCTCGAAGACAAGGCGTTCTCCCTCTACCGCTCGCCGAATCGCCCAGGATGGATCTACGTAGGGCTCAAAGACGGGCTCGTCGTGCTTGAGCGCACACCCATGGGCTGGCGGGAGGTACACCGGTTCTCGGGGGCGCTCGGGGAGGTTCGCTCCATGGAAGAGGACGCGGAGGGCCGGCTGTGGGTGGCTCTCTTCGGAGGCGGCGTGACCCGGCTCGACCCCGCGAACCCGGGGGCTGGGAGCATCACCTTCGGTCCCGAACGCGGGCTCCCGCTCGGAACGGTCCACGCGACGGCGCTCGGCGGCGGGCTGATATTCATGACCCGTGCGGGCGCTTACGCATGGCGGGAAGATGCCGCCGGAGAGGGCCGTTTCGTGCCGGCCGCCCGCTTCGCCCGGCTCCGCACCCTGGCCGGCAACTACACCGTTGCGGCCCGGAAAGACGGCGGGTTCTGGGTGCTCTCGGGCCACACTGTCCGGGGCTACCGGCCGGCCACGAGCGGGGGGTGGCAGGAGCAGACCCCGCCCGCGCTCTCACGCCTGAGCAGCCGCGTGGAGATGGCATACGAAGCCGCGAACGGCGTCGTCTGGCTGGGGACGGAGGACGGGCTCCTCCGGTACGATCCGCGTGTCCGGAAGCCGTACGATGCGCCGTACCGCGCGCTCGTCCGCCGCGTGGAGGACCGGGACCACCGCGTCCGCTTCGGGGGGACGTTCGGGGCCGAGGCCATCGCCGCCGACCAGTCCCCGCGCGAGCGGCTGGCGCTGGGCTTCGAGGAGAACGCGCTCCGGTTCACCTTCGCCGCCCCCGCCTTCAGCGGGGGGCCCGTCGAGTACCAGTACCTCCTGGAGGGGTTCGACCGGGCGTGGTCGCCGTGGTCGCCGGAAACGTGGGCGGAGTACACGAACCTCCCGGAGAGCGGCCACTACCGGTTCCGCGTGCGCGCTAGGAACGCGCAGGGCGTCGTTAGCGAGGAGGCCACGTACGCCTTCGGCGTGGCGCCGCCCTGGTACCGGACGCTCTGGGCGTACCTCGCGTACGCCGCCCTCCTGGGCATCGTCGTGTGGGGAGTGAGCGCGTGGCGGCTCCGGTTCCACCGGCGGACGCACGAGCGCGAGCGTATGGTGAACCAGCGCCTCGGGCGGATGAACGCGCGCCTGGCCGAGACCAACGAGCGCCTCCGCCAAGCCGGCCGCCTCAAGGACGAGCTCCTCGCCAACACGAGCCACGAGCTGCGCACCCCCCTCACCGCCATCCTAGGCTTCTCCTCACTCCTCGTCGAGGAGGGGGATCCCGAGCAGCGGCAGGTAGGGGAGGCCATCCACCGGAGCGGGCGCCGCCTCCTCGACACCGTCAACGCCCTCCTCGACATGGCGCGGCTCCAGGCGGGGATGGTGGAACTCCACCCGCAAGCGCTCGACGTCGCCCACGTCGCGAATGACGTGGCGGCGATGCTCCGGCCTCTTGCCGAGGAGAAGGGGCTGTTCCTCACGGTGCTCCCGGAAGGGCGCGCGCTCCCGGCTACGATCGACCAGTATGCCCTCGAGCGCATCCTCATCAACCTTATTTCGAACGCCATCAAGTTCACCGAGGCGGGCGGCGTCACCGTGCTCCTCGACGGCACCGACCACAAGGCCGTCGTGACTGTGCGCGATACGGGCCGGGGGATCAGCCCGGAGTTCCTCCCGTACCTCTTCGAGGCGTTCCGCCAGGAGTCGAGCGGGTACGGCCGCACGCACGAGGGGAGCGGGCTCGGCCTCGCCATCGTGCAGCGGGTCGTGGCGCTCCTGCACGGGCGCGTCCGCGTGGAGAGCGCGCTCGGTGAGGGCACTATGTTCGAGGTCACCTTGCCACGATTCGCGGAGAACGGAGCGGGGCCTTCCTCTACCAACGGGGTAGACGCCCACACGGCGCCCGCAGTCCTCGGCGGAGCCCGCGTGCTCCTGCTGGATCCCAGCGCCGACGGACAGGCGGAGGTCCGCCGTGCGCTCAGTCCCGGCGTGGCCCTCAGCAGCGCGACGACGCTCGACGAGGCCCTTGCCCACGCCCGCGATACGGCCTTCGACGCCGTCCTCATCGGGGAGCCGCTAGAGCGGCCGGAGGACGAGCGCCGCGCGGCCGAGGCCCTGCGGGCCCTCCCGGGCTACGGCGCCGTCCCCCTGGTGCTCCTCCACGACCGGCCGACCGAAGGCAGCCCCTTGCCCCCTGGATTCGACGCCCACCTCCACCGGCCCGTTCGGCCCGACCGGCTCATCGAGACGCTTGCGGGCCTGCTCGAAGCTTCTCTCGTGGAATGAGAAAGCGGGCGGCGCCGTGCATCCGGCCCCGCCCGCTCCGCGCTGCAGCAGGCGCGTCAGGAACGGAGGTCCACCACCTCGGCGCCGGCCGGCGCGCGGAAGGCGAACGTGCCGCGTGGGAGGCGCGGGTTGAGCCGGACGTTCCGGAGGTCGAACGAGAGCGAGCGCCCGTTCACGTCGCGCACGCGGACGCGCGTGGGGATGGCGTCGGAGGAGCGGACGTAGAGCGTGGCGTCGCGGACGGTCGAGCCGCGCTCGCGTGGGACGAGCGCGAGCACGTCGTGGCGGACGCCACCGACCGTAGCCGTTGTGGCGCCGGTGACGCGGAATACCGAGAGGTAGTCGGTGAACACCTGCCCGATGGAGAAACCGAGGCGGGCGGCGTCGTAGTCCTGTACGACGACCTGGTGGTCGCTCCGCGAGTACGACCACATCGTGCGGCCGTCGGTGACGAGCGTCTGGTCGGGCAGCTCGATGCGGTACGCGTTCCCGCTCACGGTGAGGGTGCCGCTCAGGCGGGAGGTGCCGAGCGTCTGGACGAACTCGGCGCGGAGCGCGCCGAGCGCGCGGTAGCGGCTCTGGAGCCGCCGCGCGACGGCGTCGGCGTTCTGGGCGTCGGCCTGTCCAGCGAGGAGGACGGCCGAGAGGAGCGCAAGGCCGAGCGCGCGGACGGAAACCGTGAGGTTCCCGAAGGAGAAGCGGGAGCGGTTCATCGGGAAAGGGAGCTGGCGGTGTGGTCCGTCGGAAGTCAAAGCCCATGCCGGGCCGAACGAGAAGCCGCCCCGTCCGCCGAAGAAGTAGCGGACGGGGCGGCGGGTCGGGTCAGCAGGCGAAGCGTTCGGGCCTCGCGAAGGATCCGTTAGCGGATCTCGATGCGGCGCGGCCGGCTCTGCTCGGCCTTCGCTACACGCACCGTCAGCACGCCGTCGTTGTACGAGGCCTCGATGCCATCGGGGTTGACGGGGGTGTTGAAGCGGAAAGCACGGAAGAACCGGCCGTAGCTCCGCTCGATCCGCGTGAAGCGGTCGCCCTTGTGCTCCTGGTTCACGGCGCGCTCGCCGCTGATCTTGAGGGTGTCCTCCTCCAGCGTGATGTCGACGTTCTCCTTCGGGATGCCGGGAAGGTCGAGCGAGAGCACGAAGGCGTCTTCGGTTTCGGCGAGGTCCGCCCGCGGCACCCACATCGCCGGCGTCTCGGCGCCCTCGTCAGCGCGCGTCGCGGGGAGGAAGTCGTCGAAGAAGCGGGAGAGGTCTCGGCGGAGCACGTCGAAGTCCCGCGCCGGGGAACGCATCAGACCGTTCATGGCTGCCATTTTGGTTGGGGTGGGTGGATCAGAGCGGGCCGGGTGGCGGGGAGCCACACCGGCCTGTAATCGTTTGTTTCGCCTATTCAGAGGCTGTGCCAACTGTCCCCTCGGTGTCACTTTGACAGACCGCCCCCGCCGCCTGCCCCTCACCCGCGTCGTCTCCGGCGGCCAGACCGGCGTGGACCGGGCCGCGCTCGACGTCGCGCTGGCAGTGGGACTCCCCGTCGGCGGGTGGTGCCCGCGCGGGCGCGTGGCCGAGGACGGCCGGATCCCCGAGACGTACCCCCTCCGCGAGACCGCCACGGCCGACCACGCCGAGCGCACCGCACTCAACGTCCGCGACAGCGACGCCACGCTCATCCTCCACCAGGGCCCGCTGACAGGGGGGACTGCCTACACCGCCGATGTCGCTGCGCAGCTTGGCCGGCCTCTCCTCGCCGTGGACCTCCGAGACGAACCCGACGCCGGAGCTGTGCAGGCATGGCTACGTGCCCACGCCGTCCAGGCGCTCAACGTGGCCGGGCCGCGCGAGAGCACGGCGCCCGGCATCTACGAGGCAGCCTTTACCTTTCTTGCCGAGGTGCTCGCTTAGTCCGCCTCGCCTTCGCGCACCTGGCGCTCTCCACGCCGGCGAACGCCCTGGCCGGAGCGGTTGCCGTAGAGGTCCTCGCCCGCCCGGAGCCGCCGCGCCGCTCGCGCCAGCACGTACAGCACCGCAAGGACGCCGCCGACGACCGTCAGCAGGAGCGGCGTCCAGAAAGCGGCATCGTAGGCGATGGAGGCGTCGAGCCAGCGAGGGCGGCGGGCGCGTACGTCGGGGTTCCGGAGCGCCTGCACGGCGATCCACCCCACAGCCACGATGGCGAAGGCGGCGACGCCTGCGAGGGCAGCATGGAGCAGGCGCAGCCCGGCCTGTCGCGGATCGTTCGGAGGTGGCGTCATGCCTTTGCCTTGAGGGGGGCCGTCGAGAACCGGTCGAGGTCGACGCCTTCGAGGTCGTGCCAGGCCCAAAACTGCTGGCACGGGAACCGGTTTTCGTAGAGCGCCCGGCCGACGATGATGGAGTCCACGCGGAAGCGCTCGAGGGCCTGGAGGGCGAGGAGGTCGCGGTAGCCGGCCACCCCGCCGGCGGCCGTCACGTGGGCGCGGGTGAGGCGCTGGCCGAGGTCGCGGAACGCCTCCACGTTGGGGCCGGCCAGCGACCCCTCCCGCCCGAAGTCGGAGTACACGAACCGCCGGACGCCGCGTGCTTCGAGCTCCACCGCCACGTCGGCGGCGGAGCGGCCGGTGGCCTCCGAGCGCCCCTCGACGTACACCTCGCCCGCCCGGGCGTCGACGGCCACGCCGATGCGGCTCGGCCCGAACCGCCGCACGGCCTCCTCGACGAGGTCGGGCGTGCGGACGGCCGCCGTCCCCATCACCACGCGGTACACGCCCAGGCTGAGCAGGCTCTCCACCTCCTCCAGCGTGCGGATGCCCCCGGCGATCTGGACGGGGATGTCGAGCGTGGCGGCGATCTCGCCGATGAGCGCCCGGTTGTCGAGGGTGGGGTCGCCGCCGGGCGCCCGGCGGAGCGCCGCGTCGAGGTCGACGATGTGGAGGGTCCGCGCGTTCTGGATCCGCCAGAGCTTCGCCATTCGGACGGGATCCACGTAGTAGACCCGCTCCTCCTCGTACTGCCCCTCGTGCATCCGCACGCAGTGGCCGCGCCGCAGGTCGATAGCCGGGATGATCAGCATGCCGGGCGCTTCAACGGCGCCCCGCAGAACAGGTTCAGAGGGACCCGCTTCCACGCCCTGACGTACGAGGGGGCGTGACCGTTCCGCCTGAGACGGCGGCTCCCCTCCTGTGCCATTACCCCTTCCCATGCGCCCGACCCTTCTCCTACGCGCCCCGCTCGTCCTCCTCCTCGGCCTGGCCTTCGCCGCCTGCGACAACGATGGAAACGGAGGCGATGACAACAACCCCACCCGCGTCACCATCCACCAGGTCACCATCGAGACGGCCCCGCCCACCAACCCCGGTGGCGACGACTGGGACGACGACCCCACCGGCGTCACGAGCGACCCCGACCTCTACTTCGAGCTGTTCGACAGCAATGGCCAGCTGATCCTGAGCACGAGTAACGACGACCGCCCCAACATCGGGCCCGGCGAATTCCCTGTGTCGTGGTCGTTCAGCCCCGGCGCCCAGTTCAACCAGTTCAACCGCACGCTCCACTTCGAGGTGTACGACAACGACCCCAACGGCCGTGAGCTGATGGGAACGACGGAGGCGTTCACGCTCCAGACCCTCGCCGACCAAGGCTTCCGCACCTTCGTCTCGCTCGAGAGTCCGAACGGCGACCTCGTGGTGTCGGCGCGCCTCCGGTGGGAGGAATAGCCCGGGGGTGACGGCTGTCCTGACACGGGGCGGGCGCGAGGTTGCGCCCGCCTCTTTTGTTTACGTTGCCGGCCCGTGCCTGCCGCCGTCCCCAAAAAACGCCCGATGGCCGAAATGAAGCCCGCCCCGCCTGCCCCGCCATCGGAGGAGGCGGTGAGGGCCGCGCTCCGGGCGCACTTCGGGTTCGACGCGCTCCGGCCGGGGCAGGCCGAGGCCCTCCAGCCCGTCCTCGACGGCCGCGACACGCTCGTCGTGATGCCTACGGGCGCGGGGAAGAGCCTGATCTACCAGCTCGCCGCCGTCCTCCTCGACGGGACCACCGTCGTCGTCTCGCCCCTCATCGCGCTGATGAAGGACCAGGTGGATGGACTTCAGCGGCGCGGCCTCGCGGTGGCCGCCATCAACTCGACGCAGACGGCGGCGGAGCAGCGGGCCGCGCTGGCGGCCCTCGCCCGGGGTGCCCTCACGCTCGTCTACGTCGCCCCCGAGCGGCTCCGCCACCGCGCGTTCCTCGACGCTCTCGCCGCCGCACGCATCGCCCGTCTCGCCGTCGACGAGGCGCACTGCGTGAGCCAGTGGGGGCACGACTTCCGGCCGGACTACCTCGCCATCGCCGAGGCCCGCCACCGGATGGGCGACCCGCCGACGGTGGCGCTCACGGCCACGGCCACCCTCCGCGTGCAGGACGACATCGCGCAGGCACTCGACCTCCGCGACCCGGCCCGCCTCGTCACCGGCTTCAACCGGCCCAACCTGTTCTTCTCCGTCCGCTCGACCCCGACGGTAAAAGAAAAGCGGAAGGCCTTGCTGGCCTTCCTCGAAGAGCGCGCCGGCGCGCCCGGGCTCGTCTACGTCTCCACGCGCCGCGAGGCCGACGACCTCGCGCGCTACCTCCGCGAGCACAGCGGGCGCGCCGTCCGTGCCTACCACGCCGGCCTCGCCGACCCCGAGCGTGCCGAGGTGCAGGATGCCTTCCTGGGCCGCGAACTCGACCTCGTCGTGGCCACCAACGCGTTCGGGATGGGGGTGGACCGCTCCGACGTCCGGTTCGTCGCGCACTGGTCGGTCCCTGCGAACCTCGAGGCCTACTACCAGGAGGCCGGCCGCGCCGGCCGCGACGGGCAGCCCGCCGAGGCCGTGCTGTTCTACGCGCCGCAGGACCGTACCCTCCGCGAGTGGTTCATCACGCAGCAGGCGCCCGACGCCCAGGCGCTTCGCTCGCTGCACGCGGCCGTACGTCGAGAGGCTGAAGGCGGGGTCGCGCGGCTGGAGGTCGAGGCGTTCGCGGGAGGGCTGAAGGGGCACCACCCGGTGGGCGTGCGTGTGGGGCTGAGCCTGCTCGAAAAGATGGGGGCCCTCGCGCGCGAGGACGACGAAGGCGGAGCGCAGGTGTGGGCGCTCCGCGCGTGGGACGACCGCGAGGCCGCCGCGCTCGTCCGCAAGGTGGAGCGGCATCGCGCGGCGAAGCTCCGCGACCTCGCCGCGCTGGTCCGCTACGCCGAGACGGTGCGGTGCCGCCGCCGCGCGCTCCTCGACCACTTCGGCGACCCCGAGCACCCGGTGCAGCAGGGCACCGCCGCGTGCTGCGACAACTGCGCCGTTGAGGCCGAGGCCCCGGCCGCGCCCGACGTGCTCCCTGGATGGGATGCCCTTCCGATGAACGCGCGCGTCGGGCTCGGCCTGCTCGACTGCGTGCGCCGTCTTCACTGGAAGGTCGGCCGCAAGACGCTCGCCCGCCTCCTCACGGGCTCGAGGGCCGAGGGGATGGAGCGCTACACCCGCTCGCCCTACTTCGGTCGTCTTTCTTTTCTTTCGCAGGACGAGATCGACGGCCTCTACCGCCAGCTCCTCCTTAAGGGGTACCTCCGCGTCGTCGGCGGCGACCGTCCCGTCGTGGAGCTGACGCCACGCGGGGAGCGCGCGCTCGACCACCGCGAGGCCGTCCCGCTGGAGATGCACGACCTCCCGACAGGTCCCCGCGAACGTGCGTCTTCTCCCGCCGAACCGGCCGCGCTCAACGCCGACGGTGAGGCGCTGTTCGAAAAGCTCCGCGCGTGGCGCGCCGCGCAGGCCCGCGCCCAGGCCGTCCCGCCTTACGTCATCTTCGACGACAAGACGCTCCGTGCGCTCGTAGCGGCGCGCCCGCAGACGGAGGCCGCGCTCCTCGCCGTCAAGGGCGTCGGCCCGGCCAAGGCCGAGCGCTACGGTGCCGACGTACTCCGCCTTCTCAGAGATGCCCCGTGAACAAAAAACGCCCGGCAGGGGGACCCGCCGGGCGTTCGAGAAGGAAGTGCCGCGCTTACTGCTGCTGCGGGGCGCCCTGCGGCGGCGCGCTGCCCTGTGGCGGGGCGCTGCCCTGCGGAAGGCCGGGTAGCATCGGCATCGCCGTCGAGTCGCCCTGCGTGACGGAGATGAGGGTGATGTCGAAGATGAGCGGCTGGTTCGGCCCGATGGGCGAGCCGGGGATGCCGCGCACGCCGTAGGCCAGCGACGGCGGGATGAACAGGCGGCGGCGCTCGCCCGCGCGCATGCTCGTCAGCGCCTCGTTAATGCCAGGCACAGCGCTGCCGACGACGAACTCGACAGGCTCGCCTTCGGGCGAACTGTCGAACTCCTCGCCGCTGATGAGCGCGCCGCGGTACTCGATCCGCACGCGGTCCCCCGTCGAGGGGCGGTCGCCCCGGCCCTCGCCGAGCACGATGTACTGGAGCCCGCTCTCGGAGGTCTGCACGCTGTCCCGCCCGCGGTTGGCCGTCATGAACGAGTCGGCGACAGCGGCGCTGCTGTCCATCTGGGCGAGCATCCGGGCGGCCTCCGGGTTGTCGGCGGCCATCTGTCGGAGGTTGCGGACGAACAGGGTGTCCTGGAACACGCGGAAGACCCGCTCGGCGGTCTCGTCGTCGAACCGCATCGAGTCGCCGCGGAAGGCCTCGCGGAACCCGGCGAGGAAGAGGTCGACGTCGAGGTTGGCGAGGGAGTCCTGGCGGAACTGCTCGCCGGCTTGGTAGCCGAGGAGGTACGCCGCCTGCTCGGCGACGGGGCGGTCCGCGATGTTGCCGAGGTCCACGTCGCCCGATGCGGCGTCGTCGTCGTTCCCGCCACAGCCGAGGAGGAACGCGCCAAGGGCGAGGGGGAGGAGGAGGGGGCGGAGGGTCATGCGAAGGAAAAAGAAAGCGATGGACGCAGAACGCGGAAAGGTTACGATTCGCGTGGAGGGACCCGTGTGAGCTTCGTGCGGAGACGAACCCGCTCCAAACGCGCTCCGTAGCTTCGTTCCGGCCCATCGCCCTCCTGATGCCCGACGCCCGCCGGCCTCTCCTCGTCACCTCCGCGCTGCCCTACGCGAACGGGCCGCTCCACCTCGGCCACCTCGCCGGGGCCTACCTCCCGGCCGACCTCTACGTCCGGTACCAGCGCCTCACCGGCCGCGACGTCGTCTACGTCTGCGGCTCCGACGAGCACGGCGTCCCCATCCTCCTCCGCGCCCGCGAGGAGGGCGTTTCCCCGCAGGAGATCGTGGACCGTTACCACGTCCAGCTCCGCGACGCCTTTGCCGTCTTCGGGATCTCGTTCGACGTGTACGGCCGCACCTCCGCGCCGGCCCACCACGCCACGAGCCAGGCGTTCTTCCTCACGCTCGAACGCGCGGGGCTCTTCCGCAAGAAGACCGAGCGCCAGCTCTACGACCCGGAGGCCGGCCTCTTCCTCGCCGACCGGTTCGTGCGCGGGACGTGCCCCATCTGCGGCTACCCCGATGCGTACGGCGACCAGTGCGAGAACTGCGGGACGAGCCTCAGCCCGCGGGACCTGAAGGAGCCCCGCAGCGCGCTCTCCGGTGCGGCCCCCGTCGAGAAGGAGACGACGCACTGGTACTTCCCCCTAGGCACGTGGCAGCCGAAGCTGGAGTCATGGATCGCTGAGCAAAAAAACTGGAAGCCCAACGTACTCGGCCAGATCCGGAGCTGGTTCAACGACGGGCTCTCCGACCGCGCCATGACGCGGGACCTCCCCTGGGGCGTGCCCGTGCCCGGAGAGGTCGAAGGCGACGTCGAGGGGAAGGCGCTGTACGTGTGGTTCGATGCGCCCATCGGGTACCTCTCGGCCACGAAGAAATGGGCCGAGGCTACGGGCGACCCCGAGCGCTGGCGCCGCTACTGGACCGTCCACCCGGACGGGGCCGTGCCTGAGCTGCTCCACTTCATCGGGAAGGACAACATCGTCTTCCACGCGATCATCTTCCCGGCGCTGCTCATGGCGCACAACGAGGCGGCGGGGCCGGCCGAGCCGGAGTTCGTCCTGCCTGCAAACGTGCCTGCCAACGAGTTCCTCAACCTCGAAGGGCAGAAGCTCTCGACGAGCCGGGGCTGGGCCGTGTGGGCGCACGAGGCCGCCGAGGCATTCCCCGTTGACACCCTCCGCTACGCGCTCGCTGCCACGCTCCCCGAGACGAAGGACAACGACTTCGCGTGGGCCGACTTCCAGACGCGCGTCAACAACGACCTCGCCGACGTGCTGGGCAACTTCGTCCACCGCACGCTCACGTTCGCGCACCGCTTCTTCGGCGGCGTCGTGCCGGAGGCCGGCCCGCTCAGCGATGCGAGCCGGGAGGTGCTCGCGCTCCTCGAAACGGCGACGGCGCAGGTCGGCGAGGCCTACGAGGGCTTCCGCTTCCGCGACGCCGTCTTCCGCACGATCGACGTGGCGCGGACGGGCAACAAGTACCTCAACGACGCGGCGCCGTGGCACGCCATCAAGGCCGACCGGGCGGCGGCGGCGAGTATTGTCCACGTCTCGCTCCAGGTCTGCGCGAGCCTTGCGATCCTGCTCGAACCGGTCGTCCCGTATGCCGCCGAGCGCCTCCGGCGGATGCTGCGGCTGGAAGGTGTCCGTCCGAGTACGCCCGGCGGCGAGGGACAGATCGGATGGGCGGACGCGGCGCGCTCGCTCCTCGATGAGGGCCACGCCCTGGGCGCGCCGGAGATCCTGTTCTCCAAGATCGAGGACGAGGCCGTCGAGGCGCAGCGGCAGCTCCTCGAACGGCGGGCTGCCGAAGCGAGCGGAGAGGCGACCCCAGCGGAACCGGCCGAGCCCGGACCGCCATACGCGGAGCCGAAACAACAAATCCTCTACGACGACTTCGCGCGGCTCGACCTCCGCGTGGGAAAAGTCATCGCGGCCGAGCCGCACCCGAACGCGGACAAGCTCCTCCGCCTCGACGTGGACCTCGGCTACGAGACGCGGCAGGTGCTCGCCGGCATCCGCGCGCACTTCACGCCGGAGGAGATGGTCGGCCGGCACGTCGTCGTGGTGGCGAACCTCGCGCCGCGCCAGATCCGCGGGCTGGAGAGCCGGGGGATGCTCCTCTTCGCCGAGGACCGCGACGGCCGCCTCCGCGCCGTCACCACCGACGGTGAGCCCGGCGGGGTCGTTAAGTAGGCCCGGTCAGAACGCGACCGTGAGCGAGAGCGCGCCATAGGCGTGCGGCTCGTGCTGCGCCTCATACTCCCGGGTCCGCGCCACGACGCGGTATCCCGCCGTCACGGGCCCCCAGCCCAGAGACACCCCGATGTGGGCCTCGCCGACGAAGGGGATTCGCTCGGCGCGCATGCTCTCCCGGAACGCCGTCCCGTCGAGGAACTCGTTGCGGAGGACCCACTCCCCGCGGACGCCCGCCTCGGCGCGGGGCTGCCAGCCTCGGGGGTGCGACGGACCAACGTAGACCCGTGTGCCCGCCGCCACGCCTGACCAGATCGTCCCGGCCCCCACCAGGAGCGCAGGGCGCACTTCGACGGCCACGCCAGCCGGCCCCTGCGCGTGAAACCGCCGCGCCTCCTCCGCGCGGACGGCGAAGCCGGGTTCGAACGGGAGCTGGTTCGCCCACCCCGCGCGCTCGCTCACGCCCAGGAGCCGGTGGAACCCGTTCTGCGTCTCCTCCCCGAACGCCTGCGGCCCGACGATGCCCACTTCCGCCTCGACCGCGCGCACGCGGTGCCGCTCCTCCTTCTCGAAGCGGCCCCCCACGTAGAGCCATCCGGCGAAGGGGCGGTCGCCCGCCCGCGGCCGCGTACTGAACCGGTGCGGGGTGTAGAGCCGCTGCCCGAGCGTCCACCGCCGCCGGGTGGTGTACGAGGGCCGAGCGGCAGCCGTCTCGAAAACCACCGCGAGGCCGGAGGTGTAGTCCCAGTCGGTGGGGAGGGGGAGGCTGGGCTTGAGGGCCAGCCAGTCGTTCTCCACCTCGAGCCGGAGCGTCCGCGCGGGCTGGGCCGCCGTAACGGTCGGAAGGAGCAGGAGGACCAGGATGAGCAGGCGCATGGGGGCGGCGAGCCGTCGGGGGAAGGTCGGGGTGGAGGGTATCTTCGGGCAAGCCCCGCCGCTTCTTCGCCCGATGTCCTCCCGCCTGTCCTGCGCGCTCCTTCGCTTCGCGTCGCCCTTCGCGGTGCTCGCGCTCGCCGCCGGATGCTCGCAGCCGCGCCCCCCCACGGGTCCATCGCTCCAGCCCGGCACCCGCCTCGTCTACCAGGTCGAGTCCGAGGGCGGCCCGTACCCCTTCCTCGTGGACGTAGAGGCGACGGCGCCCCAGGCGGTATTCCAGTACACGTTCGACCCTGGCGGCCGCGGGCTCAGCGGGCGCGTCGTGCTCACGCCGAATGCTCAGGCCACCGCGACCCGGCTCCACACCGACTTCGGCGGCGGCGACCTCACGCTGGAGGACGCGACGACGGTGTGGGCGAGCGACACCGTCTACGACGCACTCCGCCGCCGCCGCGCCGTCGAGGTGGACCTCGGCAGCGGCGCGGAGACGCTGGAGTACGTCGACACCGTGCCCTACGCGGTGCAGGTCCAGGGGCAGCCCGCCGAGCTCCGCGCCTTCCACGGCACTACCGCGGCCGGCCACGCGTTGTGGGTGTGGGACAACGCCGCCAACCCGCTCGTCCTCCGCCTCGAGGAGCGCTTCACCGTCGCGCTCCAGGAGATCTGGTAGCCTATGCGTTGCGCTCTACTGCTCCTCCTCGGCGTCGCGTTCGCCGCGCCGGCTGCCGCCCAGTTCGGCCGCGACGGCAACACCTCGGGCGGGCCGCTCGACCCCGCGCAGGCTGCCTACGACGTCTCGTTCTACGACCTCCACGTGCGGATCGACCCCAACGCCCGCACCCTCGCGGGCACGCTCGACGTCCGCGCCCGCGTCGTCCATCCGACGGACGTGCTCGTGCTCGACCTCGACAGCGCGCTCACGGCCCGCGCAGTGACGGTCGGGGAGGAAACCGCTCCGTTCGCACAGGCAGGGGGCCATGTCCATATCGTGCTCGGGCGAACGTACCAGCCGGGCGAGGACGTCACGGCGAGCGTCCTCTACGGCGGCACCCCGCGCGAGGCGGCCAACCCCCCGTGGAGCGGCGGCTTCACGTGGGCGCAGACGGCCGACGGCCGCCCCTGGATCGCCGCCTCCAACCAGGGCGAGGGCGCCGACCTCTGGTGGCCCTCGAAGGACCACCCCTCCGACGAGCCCGACTCCATGCGGATCGCCCTCACCGTGCCTTCCGGGCTGATGGCCATCGCGAACGGCCGCTCGCGCGGGCACCACGACGCGGGCGGCGGGTGGGTCACGCACGAGTGGTTCGTCTCGACGCCCATCAACAACTACGGCGTCTCGTTCGGCATCGGGCCCTACGAGGTCGTCGAGCGGGCGTACCGCAGCCCGTTCGGCTACACGATGCCGGTGCAGTTCTGGGTGCTCCCCGAGCGGCGCGTCGATGCCGAGCGGATGCTGCCGGAGTTCCTCGACCACATCCGCTTCCTCGAGGAGACCTACGGCCCCTACGGCTTCCGCGACGACGGCTACAAGGTGCTCCACACGCCCTACCTCGGGATGGAGCACCAGTCCCTCATCGCCTACGGCAGCACGTTCTCCCAGACCGAGTTCGGGTTCGACTGGCTCCACTTCCATGAGCTGGCCCACGAGTGGTTCGCCAACCTCCTCACAGCCTCCGACTGGCGCGACTTCTGGGTCCACGAGGGGTTCGCCTCGTTCTCCGAGGCCCTCTACGCCGAGGATGTGGCGCGCCGGCAGGGCGGCGACGGCTACGCCGCCTACCTCGCCAACCTCATGGCGCACAAGCCGCGCATCGTCAACGCGATCCCCGTGGCGCCGCTCGCCTCGCGCACGACCGACGAGATGTACAACCTCCCCACGGGCGGCTTCAACGGCGACATCTACTTCAAGGGCGCGTGGTTCCTCCACACCCTCCGCTGGACGCTCGGCGACGAGGCCTTCTTCGAGGCCCTCGGCCGCCTGGCCTACGAAGACCCCCGGCAGCAGGCCTTGCAGGAAGGCTGCGCCTGCCGGTTCGTCTCGACCGTCGACGTGCAGCGGACGTTCGAGGCGGCGGCCGGGCGCGACCTCGGTCCCCTCTTCGAGGTGTACCTCCGGCAGCCCGCCCTCCCGCGTCTCCTCGTCGAGCCCGCCGGCGGCGGCGTGCGGATGCGGTGGGTGGCCCCCGGGGGCGTCCTTTCCGGCGGCGCCGCGCTGGAGATCCCCGTCGAGGTGGAGGTGGGGGGGCGCGTGCAGCGCGTCGAGATGCCCGACGGGGAAGCCGTCGTGCCTCGCCCGCGCGGCGCTTCCCTGCGCATCGATCCGCGCGGCCTCCTCCTCGCCGATCTCGACGTGGCCCTCGACTGACCCCTTGCCTTTCAGGAAGCTCCGCTTTCTCTTCGAGAAGCCCCCTTTCCGTTCCCACCACCGTGCAAGAACGAGACATCGCGCCCCCGACAACGCCGTCTCCCGCCGCCCGGGCCTGATCGTTGCCTCCGCCGGCCGATATTTGCTCACCCCCCGCGCCTACCCCTATGCGCCCGTTCCGTACCGCTTTCACGCTGGCCGCCTTGGCGGCAGCTTTCCCCGCCTTCGCTCAGGCTCCCCTGGTGACGGCCGTCAGCCCGGCGCGGGAGTCGCTCAGCGCGCTCCCCACGACCACCGTCGAGGTCACCTTCGACCGCGCGCTGGACCCGGCCTCCGTCTCGACGGCCACCGTCCGCGTGTTCGGGAACTGGACGGGGCTGAAGACGACCGGCACGTTCCAGCTCTCCGACGGCAACCGCACCCTCCGGTTCACCCCCGATGAGCGGTTCCAGTCGGGCGAGCGCGTGATGGTCCAGCTCAGCCGGGGTCTCCGCGCCGCCGACGGCACGCCGCTGGAACGGGCCTATGCCTGGCATTTCTGGACGCGCGCGCTGTCGGGCGGGCTCGACCAGACCGAGGTCTCGCGGATCTCCGTGCGCCGCCCCGGCGAGGGGAACACCGTCGCCTACGGCGCCTACGCGGGCGACCTCGACGGCGACGGCTACGGCGACCTCGCCGTCGTGAACGAGGCGACGAACGACCTCCGGGTGTTCCGCAATGACGGCGCCGGTCACTACCCCACCACGTTCGAGGTGGTCCCCGTTCCCAACGGGAGCGTCCCGAGCCCGAACGAGGGCGGCGACTTCAACAACGACGGCCACATCGACATCGCCGTCGCCAACACGACCAACGACCGGCTCAGCGTGCTCCTCGGCGACGGCGCCGGGCACTTCCCCACGGGGGCGTCCTACGCGGCCGGGCAGGCCGTCCGCGGCGTCGGCGCCCTCGACCTCGACGGCGACGGCGACGACGACCTCGTAACGGCGCACCGACAGGGGAACGACGTCGGGCTCTTCCTCAACAACGGGAACGGGACCTTCGCCGCCGTGCAGCGGATGGAGGGCCAGGCCAGCTCGGAGTATGGCATCGCCGTGGCCGACGCCAACCGCGATGGCCTCCTCGACGTGTTCGTCGGCAGCTTCAACACCAGCGAGGTCGTCCTCCTCCTCGGCAACGGCACCGGCGGCCTCACCTACGCCGCCCGCCGCGCCGTCGGGGGGAACCCCTGGCAGCTCGCCGTCGGCGACATCGACAATGACGGCGACGTCGACGTGGCCTCGGCCGGCTCCTACGCCCACAACTTCACCGTCTCCTGGGGCGACGGGGCCGGCGGCTTCTCCGGCGCCAACACGTTCCCCACGGGCAACTTCGTCGTCGCCATCGACCTCGGCGACCTCGACGGCGACGGCGACCTCGACGTGGTCACGAGCAACTACGCCTCGCGCGACCTCCGCGTCCACGAGAACCTCGGCGGCGGGCAGTTCGGCAACGTCCGCCGCCTCAACGTCGTCGGGAACGGCTCCTGCGCCACCCTCCACGACCGCGACAACGACGGCGACCTCGACATCACGGGCATCGACGAGGGCGCCGACATGGTGTACCTCTACCTCAACCCCGGCACGCCGACGAACAACCCCGACCCGATCCCCGAGGAGAACGACCTCCTCGTCGGGGGGCCGAACCCCTTCCGGGACCAGACCACGCTCCGTGTGGAGCTGGCCGAGCCGCGCACGACCTCGCTCCGCATCTACGACGTGCTCGGCCGCGAGGTGGCCGCCCTCATCGACGGCCGTCGCTTGGCGGAGGGGACGCATACGTTCACGTGGGACGCGCGGGCGGTCCCGCCGGGGCTCTACATCGCCCAGCTCCGCGTGAGCACGAGCGTGCTGGAGCGGAAGCTGATGGTGGTCCGCTGAGACGGTTGCCCGGGAGCGGGCGGAGGCGCACCTTAGGGGCGTATCCGCCCGCTTTTTTTATGACCCCTCGCGCCGCGCGCTCGCTCCTTCTCTTCCTGCTCCTCTTCGGGTGTGGCGGCCCCCGGGAGGCTGAGCGCGACCCCAACCGGGACGGGCTCCTGGCCTGGCAGGGACTCGACCAGGGCTTCGAGCGGATAGGCCCGCCGGGTGAGCAGGTCGTGGCGTACTGCGACCCCCGCTTCGCGACGTGGTTCGTGGACTTCGGCGTGCGCGGGCTCGCGTGCGCGGCCACCTTCGCTGGCTCGGCGTCGGGGCTGGAGCGGGTGAGCGGCCTCACGATGTATCGTTTCGGTCCCCACCGCGTGCGCGCCGACCAGGCAGGCGTGGACCAGTCGCGCTTCGCGCTGACGGATCCCGCCGGGTTCGGGCACTACAACCCCGCGTTCGTCCGGTGGCTGGCCGACCACTTCATCGTGGGGGAGGGGAATGCGGCGGCGCGTGCCGCCACGCAGTCCATCTACGACCGTCGCCTCCGCCGCCTCGCCCGTGTCTACTGGGTCGTCTATTCCGACATGGCGGCCGACGGCTTCCCGGACATCACGCCCGCAGGGGAGCTGGAGTCCTACGAGGCCTACCTCGACGCCGTGGAGCGGGGCCACGCCGATCCTGAGGGGTTCTCCGTGATGGCGTTCATGCCCCTGAGCGAAGGCCTCGTGCAGCGCATCGGCCTCGCCGTCGAGAACCCGTACGAGGCGATCTACGAGGCGAACACGGCGTACGGGTTCTGGATGCGCCGCCGCGCCGATGGCACCGTCGGCGAGTTTTACGACGGGCTCCGGCGCCTGCTCGCTACGTACGACGTGCGCTGGCTCTCTGACGCCGAATGAGCTGCCCCCCCGTTGAGACCGTCACGCTGGAGCCGGTGCCGATCGAGGACAAGGCGGTC
>DASPKS010000261.1:0-2767 GCA_035628035.1 Rubricoccaceae bacterium | reverse complement strand
GTTCATCGCGCCGACGAGCGCGACGCCCTGCGGGGAGAGGCCATCGTGGCGCGGGGGGTCCTGCGAGGAGTCGGCCCAGCCGTTCGTGTTGGTGTGCGTGAGGGTGACGTAGCGGATGCCGGCGTCGCGGAGGCGGCGGAGGACGGCCTCGGAGCCCTGGATCGCGTGGCCCCCTTCGAGGCCGAGGAGGACGGCCTTCCGCCCGGCCCGCGTGATCCGCCGCACATCGGCGGCGGTGCGGGCCACTTCCACGCGGTCGGCGTGCGCGGCCACCTGCCGCTTCACCTCGGCGATCATCGCGAGCGCGCGGTCGGTGGCCGCGGCGCCCTCGCCGTAGCTCGCGGCGACGTAGATGGAGAAGAAAGGCGCGTCGAGCCCGCCCTCGGCCATCTTGGGGAGGTCCACGTGGCCCGAAGCAGGCCGCGCCACGTGGCGCGTGCCGAGGTCGTACCCCTCATCGAGCATGAGGGAGGGCGTGTCCACGTGGCCGTCCATCACGAGGGCGTCGTAGTGGATCCGGAGGGCGGTCTCCCACAGCGGGTCGGCCGCGACGAGCGCGGCGCGCAGCGAGTCCGGCATCGCCACCGCGCCCCCGTCAGCGAAGAGCGAGTCGGGCGGGGCAGGGCTCCGCGCGCCGCCGGGCTCCGGACGACCCGAGCACGTGAGGAGGAGGGCACTGCCGAAGAGGCCGGCGGTAAGGGCGAGCGGGAGCGGGGGCATCGGGCGGGCGCGCGGCGCGGGCAGGATACGGCGGCCCCGCCCTTTGCGGCGGCGCGGGGGAACGGCGCGGCTACGGGGTAGCGGGGTGGAGGTCTGCCTCTGTGAATTCGAGGGAGGATGTGTGAAGGATGGGCGCGGTCGCCTTTACTTCCGCCCCGACCGGACCTCCCGGGCCCCTCTCACCAGCGCACGCACCACCATGCCGCGTTCGATTCGCTTCACCCTCCTCACCCTCGCGCTGCTCGCCGCGGCCCCCGCCTTCGCTCAGAGCATCCGCGACGCCGAGGCCTTCTACGCCTCCGACGACCGGACCTATATCCACGGCCGCCGCTGCGCCACCGTCGTCACCGACGAGGCCGCCGCCCGCCAGGCCGACGCCACCGTCGCCGAGTGGCTCCGCCAGCACCAGGGCAGCGAGAACAACCTCGTCACGAACATCCCCGTCCGCTTCCACGTCGTCCGCGCGGGCACGAGCATCTCGCAGGGGAACGTGAGCGACGCGATGATCGCCAACCAGATCCAGGTCCTCAACGACGCCTATGCGCCGTGGGGGTACTCGTTCACGCTCGCGAGCGTGGACCGCACGACGAACAGCTCGTGGTACAACGGGTGCTACAGCTCGAGCACCGAGCGCCAGATGAAGCGCGCCCTCGCCATCGACCCCACGAACAACCTCAACATCTACACCTGCAACCCCTCCGGCGGCATCCTCGGGTGGGCCTACTTCCCGTGGAGCTACCGCCAGGACAACGCGATGCACGGGGTGGTCCTGCTCCACTCCTCGCTGCCGGGCGGGAGCGCGGCGCCGTACAACCTCGGTGACACCGGCACCCACGAGGTCGGGCACTACCTCGGGCTCTACCACACCTTCCAGGGCGGCTGCGCCAACCCCGGCGATTCCGTGAGCGACACGCCGGCCGAGGCCAGCCCCGCCTACGGCTGCCCGACGGGCCGCAACACGTGCTCGGCCCCGGGCCTCGACCCCATCGAGAACTTCATGGACTACACCGACGACTCCTGCATGGACCGGTTCACGGCGGGGCAGGACGCGCGGATGGACGCCATGGTGGCCAACTACAAGCCGGGCCTCCTCAACCTCCAGGCGCCGAGCCCGCAGAGCGCCGTCGCGGCGCCGAGCCCGAGCGGGGCGCTCGCCGTGAGCGCCTACCCCAACCCGTTCAACCCCGCCACCACGCTCCGCTACACCCTCGCCGCCGACGCCGAGGTGACGGTGCGGGTGCACGACGTGCTCGGCCGCGAGGTCGCCACCCTCGTCGCCGGCGAGGCGCAGACGGCCGGCACCTACGCCGTCGTCTTTGACGCGGCCGCGCTCCCGAGCGGGACGTACTTCTACCGCGTCAACGCGGGGGCGGAAGTGCTCACCGGCCGCATCCAGCTCGTGAAGTGAGCGCAGGACGGTAAGCCCTGCGGATTAAGCGGGCCGCTCCTTCCGGGGCGGCCCGCTTGCGTTCGGGAGGGCACCGCCGTTGCCCTTTCTTGTCTGGACGCTGCCCCGTTACTTGGGCCTCGTCCGGCCCGCCGCCCGCTGCCGATGCGCCTTGCCACGCCTTTCTTTTTGTTCATCGCTCTCGTCGGGGTGCCCCGCGCGCAGGAGGTGGGGGACTGCGCGCTGGGCACGGCGGAGGCCGACCTCGACGTGAATGAGGTGCAGGCACGGGTGTTCAACACGGGGAGCCTCTTCTACGGGAACACCACCACGAGAGGAGACGGCTATATCGTGCCGAAGAACCGCACGTGTGGCGGCACTCTGGGGTTCTGCTCGCCGATCTTCGCGGCGGGGATCTGGGTAGGGGGCCAGGTCAACGGCGAGCTCCGCGCGGCCGGCTCCACGTATAACCGTTTCGAGTTCTGGCCCGGCCCGCTCGATGGGGAAGGCAGCCCCCCGGAGGACTGCGCCCCCTACGACCGGATCTACAAGGTCTCCCGGTTCGACGTTGAGCGGTACTACGAAACGGGGAACGCAACGGACGACCTCCGCGACTGGCCGCACCACCTCGGGGCGCCGGTACTCGACGGGGACGGCATT
>DASPKS010000260.1:0-8491 GCA_035628035.1 Rubricoccaceae bacterium | reverse complement strand
ACCCCGCCGCGATCTCCCGCAGGGCCTCCGCCGCGACGGCCCCCTCGCGCACGATGACGAGCGCGGCGCCGTCGGCCCGCACCACGGTGGAGGGCGTACCCCGGAGCAGGGCGCCCGCGTCCACGGCCAGATCCACCCCTTCGAGCAGGCCCGCGTACACGTCGGCGAAGCGGGCGGGCGGCGGCGCCCCGGCGGGGTTGGCGGAGGTCGAGAGCAGCACGCACCCGGCGCGGGCCACGAGCGCGCGGCAGAAGGGGTCCGAGGTCCGCCGGAGACCGATCAGCCCGCCCGGCCCGACGAGCCCGGCCGGTGCGCCCTCAGACGGGGGCAGCAGGAACGTCACCGCGAGCGGCGGCTCGTGCGCCATCAGCCGCGCCAGCGCCGGCGGCACGTCGGCCAGCCACGCCTGGACGCGCGCCCAGTCGTCGGTGAGGGCGAGCATCGGCTTGTCGGCGTCGCGGCCCTTGAGGGCGCGCACCCGCGCGAGGACGTCCGGGTGGGTGGCGTCGCCACCGAGGCCGTAGACCGTCTCGGTGGGATAGAGCAGGACGCCGCCGCGCGCGACGAGGCGGGCGGCGGCGTCGAGGCCGGCGGCGTCGGTGCCGACGGTGCGCGTCACTGCTGGAGGCGCCGCTCCCAGTCGGGCTGGGAGATCTCCCCGGTCACGTCGGAGTGGACGAGCTCGAACCGCCCGATGCGCTCGACGTCGGCGAAGATGAAGGTGGCCTCGCCCTCGTTCGGGATGTGGTTGTACTCCCAGATCTCGTGCGGCACGAGGCCCCCCCGCTCGAACGTGCGCGGGTCGACGGCCGACGGCGGGCCGTACTTGAGGTAGACCCGCCCCCGGTCGCTCTCGTAGGCCGGCCCGTAGGGCGTCCGGTAGTGCTCCTCGACGTACTCGAGGCGCTGGTAGAACTCCCGCCGCGCGCTGTTCGTGTTGGGGTCGGAGTCGGTGTCGCGGCCCCGCCAGAACTCGGCCAAGAACTCCCGCTTCTCCTCGGCCGTGGTCAGCCGGGAGAGGACCTGCTGCTCGCGCGTGGTCGCGATGAGGCGCGCGTGCCGGAGGTTCTCCTCCAGCTCCTCCTCCCCCATCACGGCGTACGTGAGCGTCTCGTAGTCGTTCTCCATGGCCACCTGGGGGCGGGCGACGGAGGGGTTCAGCACGAAGAACTTCTGGCTCTGCTCGGCCAGGGCCTCGTTGTTCTCGTCGAGGAGCGCGAGGCGGAGGAAGTACGACCCGCTCGGCAGCGTGCTCACGTCGATGGACCCGACGAGAACGTCGGGGTCGCGTACCGGCCGTGAGGTCCGGCGCTGGAAGCCGAGGAGCGGGGCCGACTCGTTCCCCTCGCTGACGTATTCGAGCAGGGTGTACTGCGTGCCCGGCCGGCTGGACAGCCCGTACGCCTCGGCGTAGTAGCGCACGCTCCGGAGGCCCTCCCCGTAGATGGCGTTGGGATTGGGGACGACCTGGAGGCCGTTCTTATAGAAGGGGTCGTCGTCGTCCTCGGCGCGCTGGATGCCCGAGGCGAGCGTCACGTCGGAGAGCAGGATGCGTCCCTGCTGGGCGAAGTCGGGCACGACGATGTCCTGGCTCAGCCGGAGCTCGCCCCGCGCCGTCTCTGCGTCCGCAGGCACGATGGCGTCGAGCGTGTACTCGCCGGGGGGCACCTCGGCCCGAACCTGCTGGACGAAGTACTGCCCGGAGCGAAGCGCGCTCGTGTCGGCGATGCCGAACTCGAACTCGATCCGCTCCTCGAACACGGGCTCCACGTTCGCGCCCGCCGGCGCATTGGCGGCGGTGGGCCGGAGGACCACCTGGAGCGGCACCTCGGCCACGAAGCCATCGTCGTCGGGCTCGTACGTGAGCGAGGCGGCCCCGAAGGAGAAATAGACCTCCAGCAGCGAGTCGTCCTCGTCATAGAGGAAGGCCGCGTGGTCCATGTCGAGCTGGAGGGGGAGCGCCGGTTGTGCCACGGCCGCCCCGCCGCTCAGGAGGAACGCGGCGACAATACTGGTCCGGGAAAACGGGGTAGGCATAGGAAGGAGCGGGCAGGAAACGACCCGAAGAACCGAACGTAGCTACGAACGCCGGAGGGCAAAAGAAAGTCCCTTTCGCCCCTCGCCGCCTGCACTGGGGCCCCGTGAGGGATGGGTGAAGCGTGCCCCTGCGCCTTACCGCTCGTTCCTCCCCGGTTAACTTCATCCGACCGCCTCGTTTCCGCGCCGCAACGGGCCTCCAGTGGGCCACCCCTTCCGCATGAACGCTCCCGACGCCGTTCTCCGACACCTCGCCTCCCTCGGCCTCAACGAGCCCCAGACGGTTTACTACAACCTCCCGCCGGCGGCCCTCTACGAGGAAGCCGTCCGGCGGGGCGAAGCCCAGCTGGCCGCCTACGGCCCGCTCGTGGCGCGGACCGACCCCCACACCGGGCGCAGCCCCAACGACCGCTTCGTCGTGGACGAGCCGAGCAGCCGCGACCTCGTCGGCTGGGGGAAGGTGAACAAGCCCGTCCCGGAGGCGACCTTCGACGCGCTGCTCGACGGGATGGAGCGCTACGCCGTCGGCCGCGACCTCTTCGTGCGGGACTGCTACGCGGGGGCCGACCCGCGCTACCGGGCGCGGGTGCGGGTCATCACCGAAAAGGCGTGGCACAATCTGTTCGCCTATAACATGTTCCTCCGCCCGGCCGACGACGAGGCGGGGACGGAGGCGCCGGACTTCACCGTCCTCGACCTGTGCGGCTTCGCGGCGCCGGAGCTCGAAGGGCTGAACTCCTCGACGTTCATCTGCCTCCACCTCGGACGCGGGCTCGTCGCCATTGGGGGCACGCACTACGCGGGCGAGATCAAGAAGTCCATCTTCTCCGCGCTGAACTACCGGCTCCCGCAGCAGGGCGTCTTCCCCATGCACTGCTCGGCCAACGTCGGCCCCGACGGCGCCTCGGCGGTGTTCTTCGGCCTCTCCGGCACGGGCAAGACGACGCTCTCGGCCGACGCCGCGCGCACCCTCATCGGCGACGACGAGCACGGGTGGAGCGACGAGGGCATCTTCAACTTCGAGGGCGGCTGCTACGCGAAGGCCATCAACCTCTCGCCGGACGGCGAGCCGGAGATCTACGCGACCACGCGGCAGTTCGGGACCGTCGCCGAGAACGTGATCCTCCGGCCGGACCGGACCATCGACTTCGCCGACGCCACGCTCACGGAGAACACCCGCCTCTCGTATCCCATCTGGATGATCCCTAACGCTTCCGAAACGGGGCAGGCGGGGCACCCCAAGACCATCGTCTTCCTCACCGCCGACGCGTACGGCATCCTCCCCCCCATCGCGAAGCTCACCCCCGAGCAGGCGATGTACCACTTCCTCTCGGGCTATACGGCGAAGGTGGCCGGTACCGAGCGGGGCGTCACCGAGCCAAAGGCGACGTTCTCGGCCTGCTTCGGCGAACCGTTCATGGTGCTGCCTCCCGGCCGCTATGCCGAGATGCTGGGCGAGAAGATCCGCCGGCACGGCGCGCAGGTCTTCCTCGTCAACACGGGGTGGACCGGCGGACCCCATGGCACCGGCCAGCGGATGAAGCTGTCGTACACGCGACGGATGGTGAACGCTGCCCTCGCGGGCGAGCTCGACACCGCAGAGACAACGACCGACCCCATCTTCGGGCTCGCGATCCCCACCCACGTCGAGGGCATCCCGGACGAGATCCTCACCCCGCGCAACACGTGGGCGGACGCGGAGGCGTACGACGCGAAGGCGCGCGAGCTGGCGCGGATGTTCGCCGAGAACTTCGAGCGCTACGCCGACAGCGTATCCAACGAGATCCGCGAGGCGGGCCCGGTCGAGGCCGAGGCAGCGTGAGCAGGCGCTAGGCCATCCGCGCGAACGCGTTCTCCCGCACCTTCTCGAACCGCCCCCCTTCCGGGAGGAACTGCCGCTCTTCGACGACGAACCGCGCCGGCTCGACGGTGATCCAGTTGTAGAAGTTGACGTGGCGGTTGGCCCCGCGGCCCCGGTTGCTCGTGGCTGTTCCGGCCGTCACGACGACGAGGCGGTGGCCGTCGGGGTCGGCCTCCGAGGGCGGGACGATCTCGATGTGGGCGACGTGGGAGACGTGGAGGTGCCCGCAGAGGACGAGGTCCACCCCCACGGAGCCCAGCGCACGCAGTGCCTCGTGCGCGCCCCGCGCGACGTCGTGGTCGCCGAGCGCTTCGAGCTTGCGGAGGTGGTGATGGACGACGAGCACGCGGAATGTCCCGGCGGGCTGCGCCTCGAAGAACGCGCACATCTCCTTGAGATCCGAGGGCCGGATGAGCCCGCCCTTGATCGTAAGCCCGTGCGCGGAGTTGAGCCCGAAGACCGCCAGCCCCTCGGCCGTGAAGGTTGGCGTGAGGTCGTCGCAGATGAACCGGCGGAACCGGTCGGCCGAGCGGAAGACCCGCTCGAAGGGGTTGTACCACCACGCCCGCACGTCGTGGTTGCCGGGGACCACGATAAGCGGCGGCTCGAACGCGTCGAGGAAGGCGCGGGCTTCGAGGAACTGGTGCGTCCGCGCGCGCTGCGTGAGGTCGCCCGAGACCACGACGAGGTCCATCCCGGCCGCGTTCACCTCCTCCACGAGCGCGGACACCACGCCGGGGTGCTCGATGCGCCCGAAGTGAACGTCGGAGAGGTGAGCGAGGCGGAACGTTCCGGGCTCCGCCGCCGCTGGGGGGGCTTCGCTCATGGCGGGGCGGGTCGCGAAAGACGGAGCGCCCGGACAGCGCCGCTCAGAGGAGCATCAGCACCGGCTCTTCGAGGAACCGGCGGACGTCGGCGAGGAAGGCGGCGCCCGTCGCGCCGTCCACCGCACGGTGGTCGCACGAGAGCGTGATAGTCATCCGCTTGCCCGGCACCACCTGGCCGCCCTTCACCACCGGCACGTCGCGGATGGCCCCGATGGCGAGGATGCACGCGTTGGGCGGATTGATGATGGCCGTGAACTCGTGGATGCCGAACATCCCGAGGTTGCTCGTCGTGAACGTCGAGCCCTCCCACTCCGAAGGGTCGAGCTTGCGGGCGCGGGCGCGCTCGGCGAGGTCGCGCGTCTCGGCGGCGATCTCGGCGAGCCCCTTCCGGTCGGCGTCGCGGACGACCGGAGTGACGAGCCCCTCTTCCATCGCCACGGCGACGGCAACGTGCACGTGGTGGTGGCGCCGGATCTCGCCCTGCTCTTCCAGCCAGGAGCTGTTCACGGCCGGGTGCAGGCGGAGCGCGACGGCGCACACCTTCGTGACGAGGTCGTTGAAGGAGACCTTCGCCCGCCCCCGCGCCTCGGCGCCTTCGTTCAACCGGTCGCGCAACTCGACGGCCCGCTCCATGTCCACCTCCGCCGTGAGGTAGAAGTGGGGGGCACTGAACTTGCTCTGCGAGAGCCGCCGCGCGATGGTCTTCCGCATCTGCGAGAGCGGCACCGACGTGTAGTCGTCGCCGGTGGCCCCCGGCGCGGGCACCGGGGGGCGTGGTGCCGGGGCGGGTCGAGGTGTCGGAGCCTCCTGCGGCGCCGCGGACGGGGCGGCACCGCCGAGGGCCGCCTCCACGTCGCGCTTGACGATGCGGCCCTCCGGCCCCGAGCCGCGGAGCCGGGCGAGGTCGACGCCCCGCTCCTGCGCCATCCGCCGCGCGAGGGGTGATGCCTTGATGCGGTCGACGCCTTCACCCGCCGGGGCGGGTTCGGGGGCGGGCGCAGGAGCGCCGTCACCGCTGGACACGTTGCTGGGCTCGGCCACCCGGCTCGCGTTGGGCACAGCCTCGCCCGCCGTCGGGACTGTGGCACCCTCGTTCTTGTCCGCGTTGGAGGGGGTATCCGCGGCCGCGCCCGGGTCCTGCCCAGGCTGCCGCACGGGCTCCGCGGGAGGCGCCGCCTCCGTGGCGCCATCCCCACCCGCGCCACCGGCCCCGTACTTAGTGAGGACCTCATCGGCGCTCTCCCCTTCCTTGCCGAGCACGGCGATGAGCCCGCCGATGGGGACGCTGGCCCCCTGCGGCACGACGCGCTTGAGGAGCACCCCGTCGTCATAGACCTCTAGGTCCATCGTGGCCTTGTCGGTCTCGACCTGCGCGATCACGTCGCCGGCGGAGACCTGGTCCCCCTCGTCGGCGAGCCACGCGACGAGGACGCCCTCCTCCATCGTGTCGCTCATCTTCGGCATTTCGACGGGGATCGCCATAGGAGCTTAGGACTAGTTGACGTAGAGCACCTTCTTCGCGGCGGCGATGACCTCATCTACCGTCGGCATCCACGCCTCGATCAGGTTCTTCGCGTAGGGGGCCGGGGTGTCCTTCGCCGTCACGCGGGCGACGGGGGCGTCGAGGTCATCAAAGCAGCGGTGGTGTACGTGGAAGGCGACCTCGGCCGCGATCCCGGCGAAGGGCTGGCTCTCGTCCACGACGACGAGGCGGCCCGTCTTCTTGACGGACTCGACGACGGGGTCGAACGGGAACGGGCGGATCGTGCGGGGGTCGATGATGGTGGCCTCATACCCCTGCTTCGCAAGCTCCTCGGCGGCCGTCATCGCCAGCCAGTAGCTCTTCGAGTGAGCCACGATGGTGAGGTCGTCTCCTTCGCGGGCGATCCGGGCCTCGCCAATAGGGATCGTGTAGTCCTCGGCGTCGGAGACCTCCCCGCGCAACCCGAACATCAGCTCCGACTCCAGGAACAGCACGGGGTCATCGTCGCGGATGGCGCTCTTGAGGAGGCCCTTCGCGTCGTCGGGGTTCGAGGGGGCGACGACCTTGAGGCCGGGGACGTTGGCATAGAACGGCTCGACCGAGTTGGAGTGCGTGGCACCGAGCTGTCCGGCCCCGCCGTTCCCACCCCGGAACACGATGGGCACCTTGAGCTGGCCCCCGCTCATGTACCGCATCTTCGCCGCATTTGAGATGATCTGGTCGAAGGCGACGAACGAGAAGTTCCACGTCATGAACTCGATGATCGGACGCAGCCCCATCATCGCGGCGCCGATGCCGAGCCCGGCAAAGCCGTTCTCCGAGATCGGCGTGTCGATCACGCGCTTGGGCCCGAACCGGTCGAGCATCCCCTCGGAGACCTTGTAGGCGCCATTGTACTCGGCCACCTCCTCGCCCATGAGGAACACGCGCTCGTCGCGCTCCATCTCCTCGACCATCGCGGCGCGGAGCGCCTCCCGGAATTGCAGCTCTGCCATAACGGCGGTCAGGCGAGGAAGGGGTAGTTCTCCTGCACGTACACGTCCTCGTACATCGTCTCGACAGGGGGGAGCGGGCTGTTCTCAGCGAACTCGACGGAGGCGTTGACCTCAGCCTTCACCTCTTCGTCCATCCGGTCGAGCGCCTCCATCGTCGTGAGGTTCTGCTCGAGGAGGTAGGCCTTCACACGGAGGATGGGGTCTTCTTCTTTCTTCGCCTCCAGCTCCTCCTTCGTGCGGTACTTCTGGGGGTCCGACATCGAGTGGCCGCGGTAGCGGTACGTGCGGATCTCGACCAGTGCCGGGCTCCCCTCGCGCGCCTCGTCGGCGAGCTCCTGGATGGCGTGGTACACCTCGAAGAGGTCCATCCCGTCGACCTGGGCGCCCGTCATGCCGTAGGCATAGGCCTGCTTGTAGAGCTCCGTCTCGGCGGTCGAGCGGCGGACGCTCGTCCCCATCGCGTACTCGTTATTCTCGCAGATGAGGAGGACCGGCAGCTTGTAGAGCGCGGCCAGGTTGGCGGCCTCATGGAAGGCACCCTGGTTGATGGCGCCGTCGCCGAAGAACGTGAGGCAGCACCCCCCCGTCTCCTGGTACTTGCACGCGAAGGCCATCCCGACGCCGACGGGGATCTGCCCGCCGACGATGCCGTGCCCGCCGTAGAAGTGCTTCTCGACGTCGAAGAAGTGCATCGAGCCGCCCTTGCCACGCGAGCACCCGTCGATCTTGCCGAAGAGCTCGGCCATCCCCGCGTTCGCGCTCATCCCGCGCGCCAGGGCGAGGCCGTGATCGCGGTAGGCCGTGATGATAGGGTCGTCCGGCCGGGTCGCCCACACGGCGCCCACCGAGACGGCCTCCTGCCCGATGTAGAGGTGGAGGAAGCCAGCGATCTTCTGCCGCCCGTACATCTGCGCGGCGCGCTCCTCGAAGCGGCGCTGCAGCAGCATGTTCCGGTACATGTCGAGGA
Organism: Rubricoccaceae bacterium; assembly: GCA_035628035.1. Taxonomy (GTDB): domain Bacteria; phylum Bacteroidota; class Rhodothermia; order Rhodothermales; family Rubricoccaceae; genus DASPKS01. Next base: position 321 of record DASPKS010000260.1, on the reverse strand, counting down.
GCGTTTCGGGGGCAATCCCGAGGCTCTCGTGGGTGTGGCCTCCGTCGCGGTAGATCCGGAAGCGGGCGTTGGCAGGGGCGCTCCCTTCGGCTGTGCCGTTCTGCCCGGTGGCCGGGGCCGACGCTTCGCCGGTGTCGGTCTTCTTGCCAGGACGACCCGGCTTTTTCGTGTCGGTCTTGCTGCCAGCCATGCGGAGAGGGGCGGGGGAAAAGGCTGCTCCGGAGCGCACGGCAATATACTCGCGGGGTTCCCTCTGGGGCCCGGCACAATAGCCTGGGAACGTCCCGGATCGTATGCTCCGGCTTTCTTCGGAGCCTGACC
>DASPKS010000259.1:0-13412 GCA_035628035.1 Rubricoccaceae bacterium | reverse complement strand
ACGTTCAGCCTCCCGCCCGGCGGCATCGTCGGCGTGATCGGGCCCAACGGCGCGGGCAAGACGACGCTGTTCAAGCTCATCACCGGACAGGAGACGCCCGACGCCGGGACCATCCGCATCGGCGAGACCGTCGTGCTCGGGTACGTGGACCAGAACCGCCCGCTCGACCCGAACAAGAGCGTGTGGGAGGAGATCACCGGCGGGACCGACTTCATCAAGCTCGGCACCCGCGAGGTGAACAGCCGCGCCTACGTGGGGCGGTTCAGCTTCACCGGCGGCGACCAGCAGAAGAAGACGGCGCAGCTCTCCGGCGGCGAGCGCGGGCGGCTCCACCTCGCCAAGACCCTCCGCGAGGGCGCCAACCTCCTCCTCCTCGACGAGCCCACGAACGACCTCGACGTGAACACGCTCCGCGCGCTGGAGGAGGCCCTCCTGAGCTTCGGCGGGTGCGCCGTCGTGATCTCGCACGACCGGTGGTTCCTCGACCGCGTGGCCACGCACATCCTCGCCTTCGAGGGCGACAGCCAGGCCCGATCCTTCCCCGGCAACTACGCCGCCTACGAGGAGGACCGCCGCGCCCGCCTCGGCGCCGCCGCCGACCAGCCCCACCGCATCACCTACCGGAAGCTGACGCGCGCGTAAGGGATTCACTGAGGACGCGGGGTTACGGTTCCATTCTCCATCCCCGCTTCTCCGGCCGCCGCGCCCGGCCGCCTGTACCTTCCTGACCCTCCCCCGCCGCGCAGGTATGGCTTCTTCTGGTACGGATGTGATCAAGTTCGGGACCGACGGCTGGCGCGCCGTCATCGGCGACGGCTACACGTTCCCCAACCTCGAGCGCGTCGCCCGAGCGACGGGGCAGTGGCTCCGCCGGCACCACGGCGACGGCGCCTCCGTCGTCATCGGGTACGACACGCGGTTCCTCGGCGAGCAGTTCGCCGCGCGCACGGCGCAGGTCCTCGCCTCGATGGGCGTCCGCGTCCGCCTCGCCGACGCGTTCGCCACCACGCCGGCCGTCTCGTGGGCCACGCGCGACGGCGGCCACAGCGCGGGCATCGTCATCACGGCCAGCCACAACCCCCCGGAGTACAACGGGTTCAAGATCAAGGCGTCGTTCGGCGGCCCGGCGACGCCGGCGCAGATCGCGGAGGTCGAGGCCGAACTGGACCGGCTCGAAGAGGGCTTCGCGCTGCGCCCGCTCGCCGACCTGCTGGACGAAGGGCTCATCGAGCGGTTCGACCTCCGGAGCGCCTACGTGGACGTGCTCCGCGAGGGGCTCGACATCGAGGCCATCAAGGAGGCCGGCATCCGCATCGCCTACGACGCGATGTACGGCGCCGGGCAGGGGATCGTCACCGAGCTCCTCGGCGTCGCCCGCGTCGTCGAGCTCCACCACGACCACAACCCCGGGATGCACGGGCAGGCGCCCGAGCCCATCGACCGGAACCTCGCCGAGCTCTCCGAGACCGTCGCCGCGAAGGACCTCGCGGCCGGGCTCGCCACCGACGGCGACGCCGACCGCATCGGGATGGTGGACGAGAGCGGCGCCTTCGTGGACTCCCACAAGCTCCTCGCCCTCCTCGTGAAGTACCTCCACGAGGAGAAGGGGATGGTGGGCAGCGTCGTCAAGACGTTCTCGACGACCGACATGCTCGACGCGATGGGGAAGAAGTACCACCTCCGCGTGGAGACCACCCCCATCGGGTTCAAGTACATCGGCCCCAAGATGGTCGAGGACGACGTGCTCGTCGGCGGCGAGGAGTCGGGCGGGATGGCGGTGAAGGGGCACATCCCCGAGCGCGACGGGCTCTACATCGGGCTCACCATCGTCGAGATGATGGTGAAGCGGGAGCGCTCGCTCTCCGGGCTCGTCCGCGAGCTCATGGATGAGTTCGGGCCCCACTACCAGAGCCGCGCCGACCTCCACACGACCGAGGCGAAGAAGCAGGCGTTCCTCACGCGCCTCCGGGGCGACGGCCTCCGCGAGGTCGCCGGCCGCCCCATCCGTAAAGTCGAGACCCTCGACGGCCACAAGTTCCGCTTCGACGAGGGGTGGGTGATGTTCCGCGCGAGCGGGACCGAGCCGGTCCTCCGCATCTACGCGGAGGCCCCCTCGAAGGAGGCCGCCGACGCGCTCGTCCACGACGGCGTCGCGCTCGTCGAAGGGGGCACCTGAGCGGAGCGCGGGCCGAATATGCAAAGCGCCGCCGGGACGAACCCGGCGGCGCTTTGTCGTCCTTGGCGCCGCTTGGCGAGGGGTAGCTAGCGGATCAGACGCGGGGGCGACGGCCGGCGATCATCTTCCAGAGCCAAATGAGGATGACCGCGCCGACGAGCGAGATGAGCAGGGAGACGATGTCGAAGTCGCCCTGGAGGATCGTGCCCTCGTCGCCGATGTCGAGCGCGTCCGCGATGAACCCGGCAATCACGGCACCCACGATGCCGATGATGACGTTCATCAGGATCCCCTGCTGGGGGTCGGTCCCCATGATCTTGCTGGCGAGCCAGCCGATGAGACCACCGACAATGATGATGAGGAGAAGCGTCATGGGTAGAGAGGAAAGGGGTGAGGAGACGCGCCGCCCCATGCGGCGCACAGGAGACAAGGACCGGCCGGGAGGCTGGTCGCCCGTCTAACCGGAAATTCCCCTGAAGGTTGCAGCGGGCGGGGTGAGGGGGGCTCCACGCGGCGCTTTGGAGGGGATGGACGCTCGCTGACGCCGGAGCGAGCGGGGGCGGTTATCCTAGCGCGGCGGCGCGCTCGGCAGGACTCCGGCGCTGCGCCCCCACCCCCCTACGATGAGCACGGACCTCGCTACGCTGCAACTGATCGGCCGCGTCTGGGACCCTAGCGGGGACCCGGACTGGGTCGTGCACGAGGCCCTCGCCGCCGGGGTCGAAGCCGCCAAGGCGCGGCTGACCCGCCGGTCCCCTCGCTCCGTGCTGCTCGTGGGGGAGGACGGCGTGGGGAAGTCCACGCTCATCCGCGAGCTGGGGCGGCGGCTGCAAGGGGCAGGCTGGGCCGTCTTCGAGGCCGGCGCGGGCGACCTCCTGGCCGGGCAGTCGTTCATCGGGATGCTCGAAGAGCAGCTCCGCCAACTCGTCGCGGCGCTCTCGGCCCCGAAGGTGTTGTGGTACGTGCCGCGGTTCGAGGAGCTCGCCCACGCGGGGCGCCACCAGTACAACCCCGTGAGCGTGCTCGACCAGCTCCTCCCCTCCATCGAGCGCGGCCAGATCCGCGTCGTCGCGGAGACCTCCGCCGGCGCCTACGAGCGACTCGTGGCGGCGCACCCGCGCATCCGCACCACCGTCGACGCGCTCGAGGTCCCGCCCCTCGACGAGCCCGCGACGCTTGCCCTCGCGGAGCGGTGGGTCCGCCACGCCCGGAAGGAGGGCGCCCCGCCGCTCGTCGGCGACGCCGACCTCCGCGAGGCGCTCGCCCTCGCGCGGCAGTACCTCCCGGGGCTGGCGCTTCCGGGCGCGCTCTTCCGGCTCCTCCGCCTCGCGCGCACGGAGGCCGGTGCCGACAACCCCGCATCCCCGCAGCCACTCCGTCTCGACGACCTCCTCGGTACGCTCTCCCGGCTCACCGGGCTCCCCCGCACCGTGCTCGATGATCGAGAAGGGCTCGACCTCGGGGCCCTCACGGACTACTTCCGCCGCCGCGTGCTCGGGCAGGAGGAGGCCGTCGAAACGCTCGTCGACCGCGTGGCCATGGTCAAGGCCGGGCTCACCGACCCCTCCCGCCCCTCGGGTGTGTTCCTATTCGTGGGGCCGACGGGGACCGGGAAGACCGAGCTCGCGAAGGCCCTCGCCGCGTACCTCTTCGGGTCGGCCGAGCGGATGGTCCGGCTCGATATGAGCGAGTTCCAGACCGTCGACGCGCTCGACCGCCTTCTCGGTGGGCCGGCCGGGGCGGAGGGCAGCGCGCTCGTCGACCACGTCCGGAAGCACCCCTTCTCCGTCCTCCTCCTCGACGAGTTCGAGAAGGCGGCGCCCCCCGTGTGGGACCTCTTCCTCCAGGTGTTCGACGACGGCCGGCTCACCGACCGCCGCGGGAGCACCGTCGACTTCCGCCACACCATCGTCATCCTGACGAGCAACCTCGGGGCCTCCGTTCAAACGACCCCGGCGATCGGGTTCGGCGCGCGGCCCGCGGGGTTCGAAGAGGAGCGCGTGGCCCGCGCGCTCGGGGAGGTGTTCCGTCCGGAGTTCCTCAACCGGATCGACCGCGTCGTCACGTTCCGCCCGCTCTCGCGCGCCACCATGCGCGAGCTCCTCCTGAAGGAGCTTCGCGCCGTGCTGGGGCGGCGGGGGTTCCGCCGCCGCCCGTGGGCGGTGGAGTGGGACGAGAGCGCCCTCGCGTTCCTGCTGGAGGCGGGGTTCACGCCGGACCTCGGGGCGCGCCCGCTCAAGCGGGCCATCGAGCGCCACCTCCTCGCCCCGCTCTCGCGCGCGATCGTTGCCCACGCCGTCCCGGAGGGGGATCAGTTCCTCTTCATCCGGGCCGGGCGGGACGAACTCGTCGTCGAGTTCGTGGACCCCGACGCCGACGCCATCCCCTTCGTGGAGGAGGAAGCGGCGGAGCGGTCGCTAGAGGCCGTCGCGCTCGATCCGCATGGGACGCCGGAGGAGATGGGGCTCCTCCAGGCCGTCTTCGACCGGCTCGAGAGTGCGGTCCACGCGCCGTCGTGGGAGGCAGCGCGGGCGGAGGCGCTCGCGCGGATGGCCGAGTCCGGCTTCTGGGAAGACCCCGGGCGGTTCGCCACGCTCGGCCGGTTCGAGCACATGGACCGCGTCGAGGCGGCGCTGACGACGGCCGCTTCCCTCCTCGACCGGCTGCGCGGTGGGGGAAGGGCCGGGTACCCGCCGGAGCTCGTGGGCCGCCTCGCGCACCAACTCTACCTCCTCCGCGAGGCCGTCGCGGCCCACGAGGCGGCGGAGCCGCTCGACGCGTTCCTGCTCGTGGAGGCAGCCGAGGGCGAGGAGGCGGCCCGCCGTGCCGGGGCGATGTACTTGGCGTGGGCAGCAGCGCGGCGGATGCGCGTGGAGACCCTGGAGGAGTCGGGCGGGGAGGCAGGGCCCTACCGCCTGCTGCTGGCGGTCTCGGGCTTCGGCGCCTACAGGATCCTCCAGCGGGAGACCGGCCTCCACGTGTTCGAGCAGGAGGGGGAGAGCGGGAGGACCCGCTCGACGGCGCGCGTCCGCATAGCGCCCCAGCCCCTCTCGGGAGCGGGCAGCGTCGACGTGCTCCGGCGCCAGGCAGCCGAGGCGCTGGGCGCGGGCGGGCGGCTCGGCATCGTGCGGCGCTACCGAGAAGGGGCGTCACCGCTCGTGCGGGACGGCGTGCGGGGCTGGCGCACAGGCCGCCTCGACCGCGTGCTGGGCGGCGACTTTGACCTCGTCACGCCCTAAGGGACAATCCTCGGATGATAATAAAGCCCCTCGGCGCGTTCCCGCGCGCCGAGGAGCTTTGGACAGTGGAGCTGCCGGGTCTCCCGCAACACGCCGAAACCGGCCAATCCAGGTTAGCTGGGGCGTTTGCGCCGGAGGAGGTCCAACTCGGGGGCCGAATGCTGGCGCGGACCCGGCGTCACGCTCGGTACAGGCAGGTCCCTCGACGCCGGCCCTCCGGGCGTCCGCTCGGGATGACACCGGTTGAGCTTGACGTGGTAGATCGCTGCGGCTCACCTCCCGCCCGTCCACCGACCGTCCACGAGCCGACGGAGGCCGAGGGGGTTCGCGTCGTGCAGCTCCGGCGGCAGCACCGCCTCGGGCGCGTCCTGCCAGCAGACGGCGCGCACCCAGCGGGAGAGGGCCCGCGTGCCGACGGACGTCGAGCGGCCGTCGGAGGTGGCCGGGAACGGGCCGCCGTGCACGGTGGCGTGGCCGACCTCGACGCCCGTCGGCACGCCGTTGAACACGACGCGACCGACGCGGCCTTCCAGCGCGGCGAGCGATCCGGCGTGCGCTTCGAGGTCGGCGGCGGTCCCGTGCACCGTCGCGGTGAGCTGGCCTTCGAGCGATGCGGCCACCGCGGCCAGGTCGGCAGCGTCGCGGTAGCGGACGGCGAGGGCGACCGGGCCGAACACCTCCTCGGCGAGGTGCGGGTGCGCCCGGAACGTCGCGGTGTCCGTTTCGAAGAGCGCGGCGGCGCCGAGGGCTGGGCCGTCGCCCGAGGCTGCGCGCGCGCAGGCACGCACGCCGGGCGTGGCGGCGAGCCGGTCGGCGCCGGCCCGGTACGCACGGGCGATGCCGGCCGTCAGCATCGGCCCGGCCGGCGTGGCGCCGACGTTCGCGGCGAGCGCGTCGAGGAAGGCGTCGCCGGCCGCGCCCTCGGGGATGAACACCAGCCCTGGGCCGGTGCAGAACTGCCCCACGCCGAGCGTGAGCGACCCGCACAGCGCCGCTGCGACGGCGGGGCCGCGCCCTGAGGCCGCCTCGGGGAGCACGACGAACGGGTTCACGCTCCCCATCTCGGCGTAGACCGGGATCGGCTCCGGTCGCCCGGCCGCCTCGGCGACGAGCGCGAGCCCACCCGTCCGCGAACCCGTGAACCCGACCGCCCGGATGGCCGGGTGTCGCACGAGCGCGAGGCCCGCCTCGATCCCCACGTCGAACAGGAGCGAGAACACCCCCTCGGGCAGCCCCTCGGCGGCGACGGCCGCCTGCACCACGCGCCCGACGAGCGCCGACGTGCCCGGGTGCGCCGGGTGCGCCTTCACGACGACGGGGCATCCCGCCGCCAGCGCCGAGGCCGTGTCGCCCCCGGCGACGGAGAACGCCAAGGGGAAGTTGCTCGCGCCGAAGATGGCCACGGGCCCAAGCGGGCGCAGCATCGAGCGGAGGTCCGGCTTCGGAGCCGGCTGACGCGCAGGGTCAGCGTGGTCTATGCGGGCGTCCACCCACGAGCCTTCCTCGGCGGCGGCGGCGAACAGCCGGAGCTGCCCCGTCGTCCGGGCCAGTTCGCCGCGGAGGCGGGCCTCCGCCAGCGCCGTTTCCTGGTTCGCCCGCGCGACGATAGGCTCGGCGTCGGCTTCGAGTCCGTCGGCGATCCGGCGCAAGAGCGCCGCACGCCCGGTGCCCGAGGTCCGGCCGAAGGTCTCAAACGCCTCCGCCGCCAGCGTGGCCGCGCGGTCCACGTCGCCGGGCGCGGCGGTGTAGAAGTCGCCGTCGAGCGGCCGGCCCGTGGCGGGGTCGGTGGCGCGGAACGGGGTGCCTGCGGGGGCGGCGTGCGAGGAGCCGAGGAGGGAAAGGCCGTCGAGCATGGCGGAGGGGCGGGCGTTCAGCATCCCACTCTCCCTGCCCCTCCGCGAGGGAGGGGGAGAAGCGGCTACAGCGCGGGGCGGTGGGCGAGGGCGTGGTGGATCACAGCGAGCGCGGCCTCCCGCTCATCCCCCTCCAGCACGAGCCGCGGCGGGCGCGTGCGCTCCGAGCCCATCCCGACGGCCTCCTGCGTGAGCTTGATGAGCTGGACGAACTTCGGCACGGTGTCGAGCCGGAGCAGCGGGAGGAACCAGGCGTAGAGTGCCTCCACGTCCTCCCCGCGCAGCGCCCGCTCGAAGAGGACGACGGACTCCGCCGGGAAGGCGTTGACGAGCCCGGCGATCCACCCGACGGCCCCGGCGCGGATGCCTTCCACGATCACGTCGTCCACCCCCACGAACAGCGCGAGCCGGCCGCCGAGGAGCGCCTTCAGCGCCGTCACCCGGCGGACGTCGCCGCTCGACTCCTTCACGGCGTGGAGGTTCGGGTGCTTGGCCGCCAGCTCGGCGACGTGCCCGGGGAGGAAGTCGGTGCGGTAGGCGACGGGGTTGTTGTAGAGCATGCACGAGAGCGGCGTCGCGGCCAGCACAGCGGCGACGTGCGCGCCCATCTCGCGCCAGTCCGTCGAGTAGACGTACGGCGGGAGCACCATGAGCCCGCGACACCCCACGGCCTCCGCCATCCGTGCGATGCGCACGGCCTCGGCGGTCGAGAGCGCCGAGACGGCCGCGACGACGGGGGCGCGCCGGCCCGCCGCCTTCACGCACGTCCGGAGCACCGCCTCCTTCTCTTCGAACGCGAGCGTGGCCCCCTCGCCGAGCGAGCCGAGCGCGACGACGCCGGTGCAGCCGGCACCCACCATCCAGCGGACGTGTTTGCCGAGGAAGGCGTGGTCGACCTGGAGGTCGTCGGTGAACGGCGTCGTGACGGCAGGGAAGATGCCATGCCAGCGGAGCGACTTCGTTTTGCGATAGGCGGTCATCGGAAGCGGTCCGGGGAGAGGGCGGCGAGCGGGAGGGGAGGCGCCTCTCCGGCGGCGAGGGCGGCGACGGCCTCGCCGGTCACGGGGCCGAGGCTCAGCCCCATCATCGCGTGGCCCGTCGCGGCGAAGAGATTGGGGAAGCGGCGGAACGGGCCGACGTAGGGGAGCCCGTCGGGCGAGAGGGGGCGGAGGCCGACCCAGGGCTTCGCCCCGGCGAAGGTGGCGGCGGGCACATCGGGAAGGTACTGCGGGACGGTTTTGGTGATGCCGCGGATGCGCGCCGGGTTCACGGCCGGGTCGAGCCCGGCGATCTCCATGGTCCCGGCGAACCGTACGGTCTCGCCCATCGGCGTCACGGCCACGCGGCCCTCGACCAGGATGAGGCTGTGGCGGAGGCGGAGGCGGAGGCGCTCGGCGGGGAGGTTCAGGTGGTAGCCTTTCCCCGCCTGCATCGGGAGGCGGAGGCGGAGCGGGCGTACCAGCGCCGTCGTCCACGCCCCCGCCGCCACGACGAACGTGTCGGCCTCGATCCGCCCCTCGCCTGTGCGGATGGCCTCGACGCGGCCGGGCGCGGCGTCCCAGCCCGCCACGTCGGTGTGCCAGCGGAACTGGGCGCCGGCCTCCTCGGCGCGGGCTGCGACGGAGGCCATGAACCGCGCGGGGTCGAGGTAGCCGTCCTGCGGGTAAAAGACGGCGCCGGCCGCGGCGATCCGTGCATCGGGCTCCATCCGGACAAGGGCGTCGGCGTCGAGAAGCTCGGCCTCCAGCCCTAGCCGGCGGGCGTGGCGGGCGACGGCCGCCTCCTCATCGAGCGCGTGCGGCGTCTTACACACCATCAGCCCGCCACGCAGCACGAGCCCGAAGTCGTCGCGCTCGCGGGCGAGGTCGGCGAAGAGCGCGCGGCTGGCCAGGTTGAGGTCGCGCAGCACCGGCGCGGCGCGCTCGACGTGCGCGGCCGACCCCGTCCGCCAGAACCACCACCCCCACCGGGCCAGGTCGGGGTTCAGGCGGGGGCGGATGTAGAACGGGCTCTCGGGGTCGCGCATCCACCGGAGCCCCTGCCCGACGACGCCCGGCGCCGCCAGCGGGACGAAGTGGCTCGGCGTGAGGAGCCCGGCGTTCCCGAACGACGTCGTGAACCGCTCCGGCCCGTCGCGCTCGACGACGGTGACGTCGAGCCCGCGCCGCGCGGCGTAGAGCGCCGTACACAGCCCGGCCACGCCGGCTCCGACGACGACCACGTGCCGGCTCATGCGGCGGTGGTGTCCACGGCCTCCGGCCGGATGCCCCAACGGAACGGGTCGGCCGGGTCGAGCACGAGCGTCGCCTCGCCCGTCACGAACGCGCGCCCGCGGATCGTGGGAAAAACGACGCCGTCGCGGACCGCGGCCGACGCCTCGAACACGCTCCCGACGACGCTCTCCTGCCGCCAGACCGCCCCCGGCGCGAGGCGCCCGTCGCCGACGAGGCAGGCGATCTTGGCGCTCGTGCCGGTCCCACACGGCGAGCGGTCGTAGGCGCCGCCAGGACACAGCACGAAGTTCCGCGCGTCGGCCGTCGGCGTCGGCCCGACCAGCTCGACGTGATCGATCTCGGCGCCGCCCGCGCCGGTGACGCCGGCCGCAGCAAGCGCGTGGCGCACGGCCCCGGCGTAGGCGGTCAGTGCCTCGGCGTGCGCCACGTCGAGCGGGACGTCGGCCGGGGCGGGCGCCAGGAAGAACCAGTTGCCGCCCCACGCCACGTCGCCCACGACCGGCCCCACGCCCGGCACCTCGACCGTCACGCCGGCCCGGTGCCGGTACGACGGGACGTTGGCGACGGAGACCGACCCGTCGGCGTGCAGCGTCGCCGTGATTTCTCCCACGGGCGTCTCGAAGCGGTGCTCGCCCGGCCCGATCCACCCGAGGTGGGCCAGCGTGGCCACGACGCCGATCGTCCCGTGCCCGCACATCCCGAGGTAGCCGACGTTGTTGAAGAAGATCACGCCCGCCGCGCAGCCGGCGTCCTCCGGCTCCACCAGCAGTGCGCCGACGACGACGTCGGAGCCGCGCGGCTCGTTCACGACGGCGCTGCGGTAGCGGTCGAAGCGGTCGCGGAACCGCACCAGCCGCGCGGCGAGCGGCCCGCCGCCGAGGTCCGGCCCCCCGTCCACGACGACGCGCGTGGGCTCCCCGCCCGTATGCGAGTCGATGACGCGGATCTTTTCGGGCGGGGCGGACATCGGGGCGGGGGGCTCGTCGAAGCTACTCCCGCCCCTCCTCGCTGTCGTTGCGAGGAGGGTGCTAAGATTCTAGCCGCTCGTACCTTCGGCTGTCCCGCTTCCGCTTACGCTGCCATGCACCCCCGCCTGCGACCCCCACAGCTCCTCGCCCTGCTCTTCGTGGCGCTGCCCGTCGCGGCGCAGGGGACCGACGACACCACGCTCGTCACGATCGAGCGGCTGTACGCGTCGCCGTACTTCGCGCCAGAGCGGCTCGGCGGCGCCCGCTGGCTCGACGACGCGCACTACACGCGGCTGGAGCCGTCGGCGGGCGGGCAGGGCACCGACCTCGTCCGCTACGACGCCGCCAGCGGCGAGCGCGAGGTTCTCGTCGCCGCCGCGCGGCTGGTGCCGGCGGGGGCCGCGGAGCCCCTCGCCCTCGAGGACTTCACGTTCAGCGACGACGAGCGGCGGCTTCTCGTCTACACCAACTCCGCGCGCGTCTGGCGTGCGAACACCCGCGGCGACTACTGGGTGCTCGACCTCGACTCCGGCCGGCTACGCCAGCTCGGCGGGCCCGAAGCCGCCCCGAGCACGCTGATGTTCGCCAAGTTCAGCCCCGACGGCGAGCGCGTGGCCTACGTCCGCGAGAACAACATTTACGTTGAGGATCTCAGCGACGGCGCGATCACGGCGCTGACGACCGACGGCTCGCGGACGACGATCAACGGGACGTTCGACTGGGTCTACGAGGAGGAGTTCTTCCTCCGCGACGGGTTCCGCTGGAGCCCCGACGGGAGCCAGATCGCCTACTGGCAACTCGACGCGACCGGCGTCCGCGACTTCCTCCTCGTCAACAACACCGACTCCCTCTACAGCTTCACCATCCCCGTCCAGTACCCGAAGGCCGGCGAGGCGAACTCGGCCGCCCGCATCGGCGTCGTCCCGGCCTCGGGCGGGCCGACCCGGTGGTTCCGGCTCTCCGACGACGAGCGCAACCACTACCCCGCGCGGATGGACTGGGCCGCGTCGTCGGACGAGCTGGTGATCCAGCACCTCAACCGGCTCCAGAACACGAACGAGCTGCTGCTGGCCGACGTCCGCACGATGACGGTCGCCCCGATCCTCGTCGAGCGCGACAGCGCGTGGACCGACGTCGTGGACGACCTCGTATGGTTCGACGATGGGCGGCGCTTCACGTGGGTGAGCGACCGCGACGGGTGGAACCGCGTCTACGTCGTCTCGCGCGACGGCCGCACCATCACGCCCGTCACGCCCCCCGGCGCCGACGTGCTCTCCGTGCTTCAGGTGGACACCGACGACGGTTACGTCTACTACACCGCCTCGCCCGAGAACCCGACGCAGCGCTACCTCTATCGCGCCCGTCTGGACGGACGCGGCCAGGCCGAGCGGCTCTCGCCCGCCGCCGAGGCGGGCACGCACAGCTACTCCCTTGCTCCCGGCGCCGACCTGGCGATCCACACGTTCTCTCGGTTCGGCACGCCGTCGCGGACGGAGCTCGTCCGGCTGCCCGACCACGACGTCGTGCGGGTGCTCGTCGCCAACGACCGGCTGCGGCGGCGCGTCGAGGGGCTGCGGCGCGGGCGGCACGAGTTCCTCCGCCTCCCTGCCGACGACGGGACGATGCTCGACGCCTACCAGATGCTCCCTCCCGACTTCGACCCGAGCCAGCGCTACCCGCTGCTCGTGCACGTCTACGGCGAGCCGGCGGGCACGACCGTCAACGACGCCTGGGGCGGGGGGCAGTACCTCTGGCACCTCATGCTCACCCAGCGGGGGTACGTCGTGGTGAGCGTGGACCCGCGCGGGACGCCGCAGCCGCGCGGGCGCGCCTGGCGGAAGAGCGTCTACGGGGCCATCGGCGTCCAGTCCTCGGCCGACATCGCCGCCGCGACGCGCGCCCTCCTCGCGCGCGGCTACGTGGACCCCGAGCGGGTGGCGATCTGGGGGTGGAGCGGCGGCGGCTCCTCGACCCTCAACGCGATGTTCCGCTACCCCGACGTGTTCAGGGTCGGGATGGCCGTCGCGCCCGTGCCGGACCAGCGGCTCTACGACACGATCTACCAGGAGCGCTACATGGGGCTGCCGCAGACGAACCCGGAGGGCTACCGGCAGGGCTCGCCGATCACCTTCGCCGAGGGGCTCCAGGGCGACCTTCTCATCGTGCACGGCACCGGCGACGACAACGTGCACTACCAGGGGACGGAGCGGCTCATCAACCGGCTCGTCGAGCTGAACAAGCCGTTCACGATGATGGCCTACCCGAACCGGAGCCACGGCATCTTCGAGGGGGCCGGGACGACGCGGCACCTCTTCGAGCTGCTCACTCGGTTCCTGACGGAGCACGCCCCGCCCGGCCCGGCGAACTGACCCGGGCTCGAGCCGGGCCCGCGCCGGGCCCGCGCGCACGACCAGCGCGGATCAGGCCGCACGCTCGGGCAGCATGGAAGCCTCAGGGTGTGCCCGTCGAAGCCCCGACGTTCCGCGCCTCGACGTAGAAGTTCTCATCCACCCGGAACGCCTCGGGGCTCGTCAGCGCGAGCGGTGTCGTCTGCCACGCCTCCGCTGGGCGAAGGAGGGTGTACGTGTCGTCCGAGAGCGTCGCCCGCACGGGCATGTCGAAGCCGGGGACGACGTTCGCCCAGTGGTAGGAGAGCGTGCCGTTCTCGATCCGGTACTCCAGCACGGGGATCATCGTGGTTTCGAGGTACTGCTCGAACACCCGACTGAAGTCGATCCCGGCCTGCTGGCTGATGTAGGCGCGGACCTCGGCGCCGGTGACGACCTGGTGGCGGAACGTGGCGTTCAGCCCGCGGAGGATGCCCCGCCACCGCTCGTCATCGTTCACGATCTGGCGGATCGCGTGAAGCATGTTGCCGCCCTTCGGGTACATGTCGCCCGAGCCCTCGCGGTTCACGCCGAACGGGCCGACGATGGGGATGT
>DASPKS010000258.1:0-7878 GCA_035628035.1 Rubricoccaceae bacterium | reverse complement strand
CCCCGGGTAGGATTCGAACCTACAACCCTGCGGTTAACAGCCGCATGCTCTACCATTGAGCTACCGAGGAATGTCTCACGACGTTCCGTGCCCCGTCCGGGAGGGAGAGGCGGGCGCGAAGATAGGGGCGCGGCCGGGGGGCGGGCAAGCGCCTACTCGCCGGACCCCCCGGGCGCAGACGTGCTCGCCCCGCTATTCACCGGTTGTTCGACCTCCCACACGTTGTTCGTCACGTCGATGTCGGGGAGGTACCCGCCAGGGTCGATCTCGACGCGGCGGACCGTTCCCGCTGGAAAAGTGAGCGCGGCCTCGGTCTCCCCGGCGAGCCACGTCGCCACCGGGACGGTCTGCTCGGCCGTCGTGCCGTCGGCGTACGTCACGCGGACGGGCGCGGGCATGGGCGCCAGCCCGAGGTCGCGCACGACGACGCGGACGGCGTCGGCCCTTTGCTCGACGGCGCCGACGGCCTGGTCCACCGTCCACGTCTCGAAGAGGGTGGGGAACCACAGCCAGTCGAGGTCCTCGCCGAGGGTGGCCTCGAAGCTGTGGAAGAGGTCCCACGGGTACGGGTGCTTGTAGCTCCACGTGCGGGCGTAGGTCTGGTACGCCTCGAGGAACCGCGTGCGCCCGTAGATCCCCTCGATGGCGCGGAGGAGGAGGGCCGGCGTGGAGTACGACGCCACCACACGCGCAGCGCCCTGCACGGGGTCGACCTGCTGCGTGCCGCCGCCGATGGGGAACTGGTCGTTGTGCCGCATGGGCTCGACGGCGTAGCCCGTCCCGGCGAGGAAGTAGTGGAACTGCGCGTTCCGCGCCCACGCGTCCACCTCCGGGCGGTTCGGAGCGGAGCCGTCGAAGAAGGCGTCGGTGCCGACGTTCGTGTTGTAGCTCACGAGCCCCTCGTCCATCCACGTGTAGGCCGTCTCGTCCTGGCCGACGATCATCGGAAACCACATGTGGGCGATCTCGTGGTAGGTCACACCGAAGAGGGACTCGTCGTCGCGCGTGACGCCGATGAGCGTCATCATGGGGTACTCCATGCCCCCGCCGATGAGGCCCTCGACGGCGGTCATGTGGGGGTAGGGGTAGGGGATGATGGTTTCGGAGAGGTGCTCGATGGAGAACCGCGCGAACTCGGCCGCGCGGCGCCACGTCGTCCGGTCGGGCCGGTAGAACGCGTGGATACCGACGGTGTCGCGCGTGCCGTCGCCGCCGCCGACGAGCGCGCGCGTGGCGTCCCAGACGTACCGGTTCGAGGAGGCGAAAGCGAAGTCGCGCACGTCCTCGGCGCGGAAACGCCACGTGAGCTGGCCGCCCTCGCCGCGCGCCGTCGAGGTCCCCGCCTGGCGCTCGTTCTCGCGGACGACGCGGACGATCTCGTCGGTCGTGCGCGCGCGGTCGAGGCGGCGGCGGATCTCCAGCGGGAGCACCTCGTCGATGTTCTGCAGCTCGCCCGTCGCCCACACGAGCCAGCCCGCCGGCGCGGTGACAGTCACGTCGTACGTGGCGTAGCCCATGTAATGCTCGGCGAGGCCGAGGTACTGGTCGGTGTCCCACCCGTAGACGTCGTCGTACACGGCCACCTGGGGGTACCAGTACCCGATGTAGTAGACCTCGCCGTCCTGTCCCATACGGGGGGCGCCCGCGGCGGGGATGCGGAACTGCCAGTTCATCGCGAGCTCGACCTCGGCGCCGGGCGCGAGCGGCTCGGGGAGGGCGAGCGTGAGGATCGTCCCGTCGATGCGGTAGCGGCCGGGCTCCGGCGCCCCCTCCGTCACCTCTGCGACGGGCCGCCCACCGACGGTGAACCCGCTCAGGGAAATCCCGCCCGTGATCTCGACGCGGCGGTTGCGGAGGGCGTCTTCGCGGTGGAGGTTCTGGCGGAGCTTGAGCACGAGGAACGGGAGCTCGTTGGGCGACGCGTTCCGGTACCGGATCGTCCCCTCGCCGCGCAGGACGTTCGTCGTCGGATCGAGCGTCGCGCGGAGGGTGTAGGCGGCCCTGTTCTGCCAGTAGGTCGGGCCGGGCTCGCCCGTGCGCGTGCGCGTCCCCGCCGTGATGGCCGCTTCGAACTGCGGCGGCGGGAACACCGGGTGAGGGAGAGGACGACCGGTGAGCTGAGCGGCAGCGGGCGGGGTCAGCGCGAGCGCGGACAACGCGAAGAGGAGAGGGCGGGTCATGCAGCGGGAGGGACGGAAGGGACAGCGCCCTCAACGTCCGACGCCCGCCGCGTGTTGCCTGCCCGATCAGACTGGCCGAATCCTCCGCCCCGGTTGCTTCGTCACGGCGAGGGGCACCGGTACTGCACGTCGACAACCAGGTCGGCTGGGGGGCGGTCTTCCGAGGTCATCTCGGGCCGCACCGGCGGGCACGTCGCCCCGGCCGCTGCCCCCTGTCCGGGGGTGACGAGCACGCGGTTGACGACCGGCCGGTCGGAAGCCGAGAGCAGGGCCAGGTCCACCGTCTCGCCGGGCGCGAGGGTCCGGCGCGCTCGGGTTCCATCGGTAAACAGGACCTCGATCTCGACCGGGAAGGGGCTCCGGTTGACCAGTGCGCCGATCAGCACCGACGTGCTCGTCCGGCCCCCACGTTCGATCACGAGCGGGTTCGGGTTCCAGCCGGGAACGCGTCCGGCCGGGGTATCGAGGCACGCGCCCGGGGCACGGGTCGTCTCCGTGAGCGCCGGAGCGGGCACGCGCACGGTGGCGGTTCGCGTCTGCTCGTTGAGGGTGACAGGGCGGCTCGTGTTCACCGTCTGCTGGCGGGCCCGGACGGTCACGGTCGTCGTGGCGGCGACGGTGAAGTCGCGGCTGCCGCTGCGCTCGTTGGTAGGCACGCCGGTGAAGAGCGCGGCCGGCTCCAGCTCAATCGTGTTCGCCCGCTCACACCCGGCCCCCGTGCAGCCGAAGCCGCCCGTGTTCTCCCAACGCACGGTGGCGCGGTCGCCGGGGCAGGCCACCTCGGGCTGCACGCGGGCGCTGAGCACGTAGGGGGGCAGGATCGGCAAGGGGTCGTGGGCAAGCACGCAGCTGCCCGTGGTGAGGGCGAAGGAGGCGAGGCAGAGGGGGGCTGCCACACGGATCAGGAGAGGGGGGTGCATAGATAGGCTCGGGTGAGGGGGAATAGGCTACAAGATGCGAATGCACCGGGACAGATAAAAGCACCTCGAAGGGTCCCTCGCCAAGCTCTCTGAAATCCTCCCGAAGTCGCGCGCGCGCGTTGCTGGGCGCGGGGAGGGCACCGTAGCTTCGTCGTGCCTGCCCGAGTGGCGGAATTGGTAGACGCGCACGATTCAGGGTCGTGTGGCCGAAAGGCCGTGCTGGTTCGACTCCAGTCTCGGGCACCCGCGGAGCCCCCAGATGGCCTCATTGGGCCGGTCTGGGGGCTCGGTTGTTTGGTGTGGTCGGCTTCGATGCCGGCCGATAGAGGCATCCGATGCTCCGACTGCTCGCATAGTGCTTGCATGAGAGCAGGAGGGACGTCAGAATGCCTCTGTACGAGCCGGAATCGCCGCTTTCGACACGCCCCGCGCACGATTCAGGGATGTGTCGGTCTAACCCGTAAGGATGGTCACCGGGGCAAGTTGTGGAGGACTCGAAGGGCTGGCTTCCTCTGCGATAGAGCGAGTCGGAGGGTTCACCGCAGCCGGGTGACGGCGCGGACCTGCGTCCCTCCGGGCGCGGTGGCGCGGACGAGGTACACCCCGCTCGGGAGCGTCCCCGCCTCGAACCGCACGAGGTGCACCCCCGCCTCCATCTCGCGGTCGAGGAGGACGGCCACCCGCCGACCCAGCGCGTCGAACACCACGACCTCTGCGGGGCCTCCCTCGGGGAGGTCGAGGCGGAGCGTCGTAGACGGGTTGAACGGGTTCGGGTACGCCGAAGACAGCGCGAACGCCTCGGGGATCTCAGGCCCTGGGCCCGTGTCCACGTCCTCGTCCGTCGCCAGCACGAACTCCCCGAGCGCCGTGAACCCCCGCGCGACGAACACTGCCGCCGTCGTGTCGAACTCCGTCGTGAGCGCGGTGAACGGGCCCGTGCCCGGCGTCGGGCGGTGGTAGACGATGACGTCCTCGGGGTGTTCGAGCGCGAGCGCGGGGATGCCGTGGAGCGCGATCCGCAGCTCGGTCGCGTCGGCGAAGGCGAGCGTGGAGTCGAGGCTGGCGACCCACCGGTGCGGGAGCACGGTCTCCTCGGCGACGCCGTCCGTCTCGGCCGGGCCTCGTCGGAAGAGCTCGACGGTGACGTGCCCGGCCCCGGTGACGCCGGCGAACCGCACGGTGGCGGCCGTGCCAGCCTCGAAGTCGACGAGGGTGTCGGCGCGGACGAGCACGGAGGCCATCGCGCGGGCGAAGGGGACGACGGCCTCGCCCGCCGCGTGGGCGCGGGCGAGCGGCGCGGCGAGGACGAGGGTGGTAGCCTCGACGGCGGCGACGGTGACGGTTTCCTCGTTCGCGCAGGCGGGGCATACGAGGAGCGTGTCGCCTGCGGCGTATCCGGCGCCGCCCCGGAGGCCGTCGCCGCCATCGAGCGAGATCTCGTCGTCGCCGGCCGCCGCGTCTTCTTCCGTCTCGGGGGCGCGGACGACAACGGCGTACACCTCGTTCAACTCGCTCGTGTGGCAGATGTTGTTCGTAAAGCCGGTCTCAGCGAGGAGCGGGCAAAGGCTGGCGAGGCCCCGGAGGCGCCAGCCTGCACGGATCGGATGCCCGCACCCCCTGGAGTCCGCGTAGGGCCCGAGCGACGGCAGGCACACGCGGGACGCGAAGCGGGCCGTGAACGGCTCGCGGAAGTGGAGATCGCCGTCGGGCAGCGTGGGCGTCTCTACGGACAACCCGTCGAGGAAACCCTGCGCGGCGCCGAAGCCCTCCACGTCGGTGGCGTCCACGTAGAATCCGATTCCGTAGTTGGTGCCCGGCCGGCCGTCCATCTCGCCGCGCACGAACACCTCGCCGGAGGCGAGGTAGGCCTCCGTCACGGACGGGTAGTTCGTCCCGTCGTTGGGGCCCCCGTCCACGTCGCCGATGTCGTTCGGCGTGGGGCCGTCGTTGCCGAGGTCGATGGGGATGCCGGCGTTGGCAAAGATCAGGTTGCCCCCAACCTGATGCCGGGCGCCGTCGGCGACGACGATCCCGCCCCCGAGGTTGAAAGCGATGTTGTTGAAGTCGAGGGTGTTGATGCGCGCGTCCTCGCCGAGGAACACGCCCGCCCCGCCGTTGGGCAGCGCCGCGACCTCACCCTCGCCCGTGACGGCGAAGCCGATCCGGTTCCCGCTCGCGTCGACGTGGCGCGTGTTGGGGCCGAATCGCGCCTCCGCGAGCGGGACGCTCCCGAGCACCGCGAGCCCGCGCCCCTGGTTGCCCGCGATCACGTTCCGGCTCACGCTCACGAGACGGGCGTTGAGGTCGCCCTCAACCTCCGAGCGGGGCGTGCTGCCGTTGAACCGGAGGCGGATGCCGTCGCCGGCGTTGCCCAGCTGCGCGCGCCGCCGGATGTCGGTGCCGATAAGGTTCTGCTCGATCAGGAGCGACGGCACGCCGAAGAAGAACTCCATGTCGCCTCCGACGACGACGCCGTCGGCGTTGGCCGAGATGTGGTTCACTGTCACCTCCACGCCCTCGCCCTCCTCGATGAGCACGCCCGGGCCGCCGTTGCCCAGCGCCACCAGGCCCGAGCGGTCCGTCCCGATGTAGTTCCCCGCCACCTCCACATTTATTGAGGTGCAGTAGACCGCCCCACAGGTGCCTCGCACCCATACGCCGGGGCCGACGTTGCCCGAGATTACGTTGCCCGCCGGACCCCCCTCCGTGAGCGGCCCGCCCGGCGGGCCGATGACGTCGTTATAGCCGCCGGACCCCGACCCTTCGGCGTCCCGGAAGTCCGCGTGGACGCCGGACCCCCCGTTGGGGACCGCCCCCGTGCCCGTCGCGTCGGTGCCGATGAGGTTGCCCACGATCTCGTTGTTCCGGGTGAACGGATGATCCGTGGAGGTGAGGAGGATGCCGTCGCCCGCGTTGCCGGAGATGACGTTCCCCTCGCCGTCGCCCGACCCGCCGACGGCGTTCCCCCGGGCCCCACTGCCCAGCCAGAGGCCCGGCCCCCCGTTGGGGAGGGCGGCGGTCCCGTCGGCGTTGGTCCCGATGGAGTTCCCCACGATGGTGTTGAACATCGGGTCCCCATCGCCGTTGATGGTTTCCACTTCCTGGAGCCGTAGCCCGAACAGGGCGTTGCCCGAGATCACGTTGCCCTCGATGCGCCGCTCTTGGAGGTCGTCGGCGTCGACCCCACCCCTCCCATTGGGGAGGGCGGCGGTGCCCGCCGCGTTCGTCCCGATGTAGTTCCCGATGATGTCTGCCTGCGTGAAGAAGAGCAGGACGCCCGCGCCACCGTTACCCGAGATGAGGTTGGCCTCCTCCGGTGTCGGTCCGCCGATCGTGAACGGGGGCGCGCTGCTTGATGAATGGCCTCTCGCTTCCACGCCCGACCGGCCGTTGCCGAGGGCTGCCGTGCCCGCCGCGTTGGTCCCGATGCGGTTGCCGACAACCCGGTAGTCCCCGCCGAAGGAGATGTACACTCCCGAAGAGTCGTTGCCGGAGACGACGTTGTCTCGGATCGTCGTCCCCGAGAAGGCCTGTTCGAGATAGATCCCGTCGAGCCCGTTGCCCAGCGCGGCCATGCCGGCTGCGTTCGTACCGATGTGGTTGGCCTCGATGGTCGCCAGGCCCGATTCGACGTGTATCCCCCAGTTGTCGAAGTTGCCGATGGCGAGGCCTCGAATGATGGTCTCGGCGTCCGGCGTGTCCCCGTTGTCCACGAGGCGGAGTCCGCTGACGTCTTCCCCGGCTCCGCTGCCGTCGAGGAAGATGAGGGGCGTCCCGTCGTAGCCCGGCTGCGTCGTCCCGTCGATCACGACGGGGTCGTCGATGGTCGGCAGCACCGACGTGGGGTGGATGGTGTGGAGGCCCTCGCCGGGGATGGCGAACGTGATCTCCTCGGCGCCCACGTTCCCGTTCGACTCCTGGATGGCGGCGCGGAGCGTGCACTCGGGCACCATCTCGCCCTCTACCTCCACCTCCTCCCCCGTGTCGCAGGCGTCGTCGGCCGGGTCCTCGTCTGCGTCGTCGTCGGTCGAGTTCACGAGGAGCCCGGCCGTTACGGTAACCGCGCCGCACGGCGGCTCGGCGCACGTCTCCGTGCCTTCGACGGTCTCCCCGTCGGGGTCGGTGGCCAGCAGCCCGACGGAGAACTCGACGAGGCCGCCGAGCGGGCCGCCGCCCTTCGCGCCGCGCGCCGCCGCCGCGACGACGAAGGTGTAGCGGATCGAGTCGGAGGCGCCGGGCGTGAGCTGAGCGATCGTGGCCGACTCGGGGCCGGTGAGGAGCGTGACCTCGACGCCGTCCTCGCTCGTGGCCTCCATCGGCCCGTCGGGGCGGACGTCGGTCAGCGGCACGTCGAGCCCGTTCGTGGCTTTGACGCTGACGGTGATCGTGTCGCCGACCTCGACCTCGTCCGGGCGGGCCGTGATCGTGTAGGTGAGGGTGGTCGGCGTGAGCACGGCGCGCCACGCCGTCTCCCCGCTCGGGCCGGCCCCGTACCCGACGATGACGGTGCCGTCGGCCGAGACGGCCGCGGCGCTCCGGAGGTCCCAACCGTCGAGGTCGATCCCGTAGTCGTTCTCGAGCACGTCGTCGAGCCGGCGCATCCCCGCCTCGGGCGTCCAGATGAAGGCCACGTAGGTGGCCCCGCCCAGGTAGCTGCTCCCGACGACCACCGAGCCGTCGGCCGAAACGCCTCCGGCGGTGCTCAATTCCCCGCCGATTGAGCCCAGCAGCTGCGGCTCCCCGTCCACCCAGCGGCAGGCCACAGTCGCGGTACCGAC
>DASPKS010000257.1:0-3769 GCA_035628035.1 Rubricoccaceae bacterium | reverse complement strand
GTGCGGGGCGTTGTCATGGGGTGCGGCCGACCGTCGCGGCGTATCCATCACTGCAGGACTCCCCTACTTTACGGCACGCAGCGGCACCGATGAGTGGCTCCAGGCGGGGCGAGATGGACGTCCCAAGGAACCGGGGCACGTATCAGGTACCTCTCGGCGCGCCGGGTCTTGTTCGGAACCAGGTCCGCAGCAGTCCCCTCCGCCCGGCATGACTATTGGAAAGAACGGGGCGGACAGGCCACTACGCCTTCGCGTGAGCAAGCTGTGCGCTTCGGTTGCGCCTCGTGCTCACGGCCGGGTTCTCCTCCTCCAAGCAGCCCCGAGTTTTCCTAGCAGAGCATGGATCTCTGCGTTCGATCTTGCATAATCCTCCGTATCCGAGTACGCAACGGGCGTAGGATTCTAGAAGTACCTTGCGGCCCCGTCAGATCAGCAATGTCCGACCGATTCTCCCCCAGCTGGATGAGCGTCAAGGAGGCAGCCGCCCATCTCGGAGTTCATGCGGCTACCCTCCGAAGGTGGTCCGATGAAGGACGTATCCCCGCCCACCTAACGCCGGGGGGGCACAGGCGCTTCCTACGAGACGACCTAGACCGCTTCGCCTCCGCCTCCCGGATGGCGGCTCGAGGCCGTTCCGCGGAGGTGGAGTGGGTACAGCAGGCGCTGGTGCATACACGGGACGAGATCGTGGGCCACGACGAAACGGGGTGGATGCGCCGCCTTGACGACGATGCCCGGGCGAGGAGCCGGAGACTTGGCCACGAGTTGATGGGGCTGCTGCTCCAGCACCTCACCGCCGAGTCAACGGACGAAGGCGTCCTGGAGGATGTCCGCCGCCTCGGGCGGCTCTATGGGGCGGAAGCGGTCGGCGCTGGCCTCACGCTGACGCAGGCCCTACGCGCGGTGATGTTCTTCCGGGATACGCTCCTCGAGTCCACCGCCTACTCCCGCGTGGGGGCCACATCGAAGCCCGAGGGACGGGTACACCTGATCCGCCGCCTGAACGCGTTCCTGAACACCGTCCAACTCGCCATCGCCGAGGCGTATGACCGGGCCTGAGCCGATCCGCTGCGTAGGGCTGAGCGCCGCCACCGCGCCAGTTCACGTCCGCGAGCGCGTGAGCGTGGGGCGGGAGCAGCTGTCCGATTTCTTGGCGCGGGCGCGGGCGTCGGCCGGCCCTGTTGTTGTCCTGTCTACGTGCTACCGCGTGGAGGTGTACGCCTCGGGAGCGACCTTCGGCGCTCTCGCGGCCCTGCTCGGCGAGGAGGCGGCGCCGTACACGTACCACCTCGAAGGGCACGCTGCGGTCCGCCACCTGTACCGTGTCGCGACGGGGCTGGAGTCGGTCGTCATCGGGGAGCCGCAGGTGCTCGGCCAGGTGGCCTCCGCCCTCCCCGCCGCGCGCGCGGCGGGTCCTGTTCCCCCGCCGCTCCGTGCGGCATTCGAGGGGGCGATCCGGGTGGGCAAGCGAGCGCGTCAGCATACCGGCATTGGGCGTGGCGCGGCGTCAACGGCGTCCGTCGGCGTGCGGGTGGCGGCGAAGGCGGTGGGGGGTCTCGCTGGCCGCGACGTGGTAGTGCTCGGGGCTGGGCAGATCGCCCGCCTCGCCGTGAAGGCGCTGCGCGGTACGGGCATCGGCGCGCTCACCGTGCTCAACCGCGACCCGGACGGGGCCGCGGCGCTGGCCGCATCCGCCGGAGGCTCCGGACGGCCGCTCGAGGCGCTCCCTGCACTCCTCCCGCACACCGACATCGTCCTCTGTGCGGTGGCCTCCGCGTCGCCGCTCGTCCGCGTGTCGGACCTCGAGGCGGCGGCGGCGCAGCGGGGGGGACGCCCGCTTGTTGTGGTGGACCTCGGGATGCCGCGCAACGTGGAGCCGGGCGCCCGCACCGCCGAGGGCGTAACCCTGTTCGACGTGGACGACCTCCGCTCCGAAGCGGACGCCGCGCTCAAGGCCCGCCTGCGGGAGGTGCCCGCGGTGGAGGCGCTCGTGGAGGAGGAGGTGGAGGCGTTCGCGGCGTGGGAGCGGAGGGCCGTTGCCGAGCCGCTCATTCGCGAGGTCCGCTTGAAGGCCGAGCGGATCCGCCAAGCGGAGCTGGAGCGCCTCCGGAAGGTGGATTCGCACGCCGCCGCGCGCGCCGAAGCGTTTTCCCGCGCCCTCGTCAACAAGCTCCTGCACGACCTCACCGTGGCCCTTCGGGCGAGCGCGGACGCGGGGCAAATGGAGCACAGCGCCCTCGTGCGGGACCTCTTCCGCCTCAACGGGACGGAGGGGTGATGGAGCCGACGCGCGAGCGGATCGAGGTGCGGATCGGCACGCGGAAGTCGCGGCTGGCGCGGTGGCAGGCCGAGCACGTCGCCCGGCGTATAGAGGCGGCGTGCCCGGGGGTCGCGTGCCGCCTCATCCTGTTTGAAACGACGGGCGACCGTCAGCTCGGCCGCCCGCTGCCTGCTATCGGCGGAAAGGGCGTGTTCACGGCGGAGCTGGAGGCGGCGCTGCGCGACGGCGCCATCGACCTCGCCGTCCACTCGCTGAAGGACCTGCCCGTCGAGGAGCCGGAGGGCCTCACGCTGGGCGCCATCCTCGCCCGCGCGGACGTGCGCGACGCCCTCGTGACGCGCGACGCGGCTTCGCTGGCCGAACTCCCCGCGGGGGCGGTCGTCGGCACGAGCAGCCTCCGGCGGAGCGCGCAACTGCTGGCTGCCCGCCCGGACCTCCGCGTGGAGGACCTCCGCGGCAACGTCGAGACGCGCATCCGCAAGGTCCGCGAAGGCCCCTACGACGCGGCCCTGCTGGCCGTCGCCGGGCTGGAACGGCTGGGCCTCCTCGACGCCGTCGCCGAGCGGCTCCCGCTGGACGTGATGCTCCCCGCGCCGGGGCAGGCCGCCCTCGCCGTGCAGGTCCGCGCCGGCGACGGGGAGATCGCCGCCTGCGTCGGCCTCCTCGACGACCTCGAAGCCCGCGCCGCAACGACGGCCGAGCGGCTGTTCCTCGGCGCCCTCGGCGGCGGCTGCGCCGCGCCCGTCGCCGCCCATGCGACGGTAGGGGGGGGGATGATCCACCTGCGCGGGCGCGTGGCGGCCGTAGACGGCGGGCACCTGATCGAGGTGGCGGCCAAGGGCGCCCGGCCCGCAGAAGTGGCCGCTGCCGCGGCGGCCGAGGCCCACGCGAAGGGGGCCGAGCCCCTGCTGGCGCGATGAGCGCGACGGCCCTCCCCGCCCAGCCCCTCCGGGGGCGCCGCATCGCGGTGACGCGCGCGCGCCGGCAGGCCGCTGGCTTCGCCGAGCGTCTCGAAGCGCTCGGCGCCGAGGCCATCCTCCTCCCGATGATCCGGGTGGAGCCAGCCGAGCCGGGTGCGCTCCGCGCCGCTGCCGCCGCACTCGATGCTTACGACTGGGTCGTCTTCACGAGCGTGAACGGCGTGGACTTCTTCTGGCCGCACCTCGAGGCGACGCGCGGCGGGCGCCTCCCGGCTACGACGCGCGTGGCTGCCATCGGGCCCGCAACGGCGCAGGCGCTGCGCGAGCGCGGCTCCGACGTGGACTTCGTGCCGGAGGCGTTCGTGGCCGAGGCCCTCGCCGAAAGGCTGCCTGACGTGGCGGGGCGGCGCATCCTCCTCCCCCGCGCCGACATCGCACGGCCGGCCCTCGCCGACGGCCTCCGCGCCCGCGGCGCCGTCGTCACCGACCTCGCGGCGTACCGCACCGTCGCCGAGACTCCGGCGGACGGCGCCCTCGCCGTCCTCCGCGAGGGCATCGACGTCGTCAC
>DASPKS010000256.1:0-4266 GCA_035628035.1 Rubricoccaceae bacterium | reverse complement strand
GCTCTACACCGGGACGTTCACGCTCACGGCCGAGTACAAGTAAGGGAAGGGGGGCCCCGCGCCGCTGATCCACGCCAGGCGGCGGCGCGGGTGCTCCCACTCGCCAACCCCGTGAGGCTTCCCATGCACGCGACCCTCGCTGCGCTTCGCCACCGGGCGGGCCCCTTGCTCGTGCTGCTCGTGATGAGCACGGGGTCCGGTGCCGCCCAGGTGGCCCTCGCTCCGACTGCTCTGTTCATCGACCCCCAGTCCCACTTTGGGACCTTCCTCGTCGCCAACCGAGGCGACCAGATCCAAGAGGTCTCGGTGGACTTCGCGTTCGGCTACCCCTCCGCCGACTCAACGGGGCGCGCCTTCATGGAGTACGGGGATTCGGAGGCCGCGGCGCGCTACTCCATCGCGGGGTGGCTGCGGGGCTTCCCCCGCGCCTTCACGCTCGCACCGGGACAGCGCCAGGTGGTCCGCCTCCAGATGCGCCCCCCGCCGGGACTTGCCGACGGGATGTACTGGGCCCGGATCAAGGTCACGTCCACGCCCCAGACGCCCCTTGCCGCGCCGCAGACGGCCGACGCCGTGAGCACGCACCTCGCGTACAGGTTCGAGCAGGTCATCGCCGCGTTCTACAAGAAGGGCGATCCCGGGACCGGTCTCGATGTCCGCGATGTCCAGATCGCTGCCGAGGGCGATGACGCCGTCGCGCGCGTGCACGTGGCGCGCACCGGCGACGCCCCGTTCCTCGGCACGGTGGTGTTGGCGCTCTACGACGCGCAAGGGCACCGCGTGCGCGAGGCCGCCGTGATGACCTCGGTCTACTTCGACACGGTGGAGCAGGTGCGGCTTCCCATCGAGGGGCTCCCGGCTGGCCCGTACACCGCCGAGGTCCGCTTCGAGTCGCGTCGGAGGGACATCCCGGGGAGCGACCTCGTGCAGATGGCGCCGGTGGCGCAGCGGCTCCCCTTCACCCTCCGGTGACGTGAGGCCCCGGCGATCCTCTATCGCCTGGCAGATCCTGCTAACGCTCGCCTTCCTTTCCGGAACGGCAGCGGCGGCCGTTCCTGATACCATGTCGGCGAACGCCGCCGACGTGCCCGAGGAGGTCTACCTCTCATTCCGCTACCGGGGCGGCGTCGATGCCATCGTGAGCGTGCTGTACCAAGACGGCACGTTCGCGCTGCCCGTCACCGAGCTGTTCAGCCTCCTCCTCATCCCGCACGTCGTCGACACGGGCGCGGGGACGATCCACGGGGAGTACCCGGAGTCCCGCCGCGCCTACCTCTTGCACTTCCGCGAGCACTACGCGGAAGCAGGAGGCCGCCACTTCCCCCTCGACGCTACGGAGGCCTTCGCCTACGGGCTCGATTACTACGTCCATCCCCGCGTGCTCGCCGAGCTCTTCGGGCTCCGCTTCACCGTCAACACGGCACAGCTCAGCCTCTCCCTGGCCACGGACGACGTGCTGCCGGTTGTCCTCCAGATGGAGCGCCGGCGTTCGTATGCCCACCGCCCGCGGCAGCCGGCCCTCCGCGGCTCCTACCCCCTTGCCTTCGGCCGCGCGCGGGACGTGATCAACGGCGCGTTCCTCGACTACGCGTTCCACGCACTCGTGCGTGACGGGGGCCCGCTGGCGAGCTCCCGCGTGGCCCTCGGCGGGGAGGTGCTGGGCGGGGACCTCCAGGCGTTCTTCACGGGGGCCTACACGCCGGCCGCGACGGTGGTGACCGCGCGCGACGTCCGCTGGCGGTACGTGATGCCGGACCGGCCGTGGCTGCGGAGCGTCGCAGTGGGGCAGCAGCGCTTGCACGGCCTCGCCGGCCAGCCGTACCTCGGCGTGCGCCTTTCCAACGAACCGATCGCGCCGCGCGACCTCTTCGACCAGTACGTGATCGAGGGCGCGGCAGAGCCGGGGGCGGAGGTCGAGCTCTACCTGGACACCCGCCTCCTCGAGGTGCAGCAGGCCGACGCCCTCGGCTACTACCGTTTCCTCGTGCCGCTGGGCTACGGCACCTCCGCGTTCCGCCTCAGGATCTACAGCCCGACCGGGGCCGTCCGTGAGGTGGACCGGTCGGTGGAGGTGCCGGTGGCGTTCCTGCCCCCCGGTGCCGTGAGCTACACCGTCAGCGCCGGGCGCCTCGACCAGCCCCCCGACACGACCGCAACCCGGCGTCTCATGGCGCAGGCTGACGCGGCCGTGGGGGTTACCGGGTGGCTCACCGCCCGGTCGGGGGTCGAGTACTTCGAGGGATTCCACGAGGGCCGCCCCCTCCTCTTCCAGTCGCTGATGGCCCGGCTCGCCGCGCGGTACGTGATCACGGCCGACCTCGCCCCCGCCGCGTTCTACCGCCTTTCTGCCTCGGCGCTCTACCCCTCCGCTGCCGGGTGGACCCTCGGCTTCACCTCCTACACCGCCGACGGGGTCTACAACCGCCTGCAGCGCGAGCAGGAACTCCGCGCGACCCTCTTTCTCCCCTTTGCCGTCGGCAGCGTCCCGCTCACCGCTCGCTTCTCTGGCGAACGGCAGACCTTCGCCGAGGGCGCGCTCCTGTCGTTGAGCGCCGACCTCCACGCCCGCCTCGGCCGCGCCAACGTCGGCTTCGGCTACCGCGAGGGGAGCTCCTCCCGCGACGGGCGTACCATTGTTGCCGAGCACCGGCTGTCCGCTGCGGCCGCTTATACGTTCCCTTCCGCCTCTACCCTCCCGGCTGTCCTCGAAGGGACCTACCTACGGGCGCAGGTGGCCTACCAGGCAGGGGCCGGCGCGCTCGAACGCGTCGCGCTGCAGGCGACGCGGACAGTCGTGCAAGGGGGCCGGCTCGCCCTCTCCGTCGGCCACGATTTCGTCCGACGGACGAGCCTCTTCGAGGCTGGGCTCTCCTTCGACCTCCACCCGGTCCGGACCGCCTCCTCCGTCCGGATCGAGAACGGGGGGGTCTCCTTCTCGCAGAGCACCCACGGCTCGGTGGGTTACGACCGCTCCGCCGGCCAGTTCGTAGTCGAGAACCGCCCGCAGGTCGGGCGCGCGGCCGCGGCCGTCCGCCTCTTCGTAGACACCAACCGGTCGGGCGCCTTCGACGAAGGGGAAGAGGTGATCCACGATGACGCCGTCCGGCTCGAAGGGTCAGGCGCGCGCCGGGTAGACGCGGCCGGCGTCACGCGGCTGACCCTGCTCCAGCCGTACACCCGCTACAACGTCGAGATCAACGAGGCCGCGCTCAGCAACCCCCTCCTCGTCCCGGAGATCAGCCGGTTCTCTTTCATCGCGGACCCGAACGCCTATACGGAGCTCGACGTCCCGTTCGTGGTAACCGGCGTCGTGGAGGGGATCGTCTTGAGCGGGAGCGAGGGCGCGCACCGCCCCGTCGGCGGAATCCGCGTCCTCCTGCGCAACGAGGACGACGGCACCGTCACCACCCTACGGACGTTTTCCGACGGGCGGTTCTACGCCATGGGCGTCCGGCCCGGACGGTACACCGCGACGGTGGACGCGACGCAGCTCGAACTGCTGGCGCTCCAGGCAAACCCGACAGCCCTCACCTTCGAAGTGCTCGCGCTCCCCGAGGGCGACGCCCTTGAGGGCCTACGGTTCGACCTGTCCACCCCCCTCGTAGAGAGCGAGGAAACCGACGAGGCTCCGTGAGGGACAGCGCGGACCGTTGGTGATCCGTGTTTGGCGTGAGCGCGGTCGAAGGGTGTCCCGGCGCGACGCGTTCTCGCCGCGAGGCGTCGCGGGAGTGCGCTGAGCTCGATCAGGGTTAGAGGGCGCGTCTCCATCACCGCATGGCCGGGCCTTCTACCCCTCGGAGTGGTGCGGCCCGACGTAGACCACCGCCCCCGTCGCCTTCGACACCACGGCGACGATGCCGGAGTCGATGCTCCAATCGGGCCGGGCCCCTTCCATGATCCAATACCCCCTCGGATAGCCGTGCGGCAAAGGGTACAGGAGGGAAGAACCGGTGGGCCCCTCGTTGCCATCGCTCACCTCGGGGTCCTCGACCGCTACGAACCCCTTCCCCAGCCCGTGCGCTGCGATGTGCGCGCGCACCGCCGCGCGGGCATCGTTGGCGGTTGCTGGCTGTGGCATGCAGCGGGTTCTAGGCTCGAGCCTGAGGGGGCACCACATAGGACGTTTCGGAGTTAAGACGCCCCGGACCGCTCGTACAGTCGGGGGCGTCCCCTTTACGGTTCCCGCCACACCGTGCCAGGTAAGCTCTCGCGCCATCCCCTCGCGCTGCTATGCGCCGCGCTCCTCGCGAGCGGGTGCACGCCGTC
>DASPKS010000255.1:0-3737 GCA_035628035.1 Rubricoccaceae bacterium | reverse complement strand
CAGGGCGCGCGTGCGGGCGAGCGCGTCGAGCGCGCGGCGGCGGCGCCACACGCCGGGCCAGCGCTGCGCCGACGTGTTCTTGTAGAGCATCAGGGCGCTGTTGCGGAAGTTTAGGTAGGTCTTCCGCGGGTCGCCCTGCGGGAGCGAGGCCCCGCCGAGGTGGTACACCCGGCTCGCCGGCTCCACGCGCACGCGCCCCCCGGCGCGCCACAGCCGCCAGCAGAGGTCGATCTCCTCCATGTGCATCCCGAACCGCTCGTCGAACCCGCCGGCCGCCTCGAACGCCGCGCGACGGACGAGGAAGCACGCGCCGGTAGCCCACAGCACGTCGCGCGCGTCGTCGTACTGCCCGTGGTCTTCTTCGAGCGTGTCGAAGAGGCGCCCGCGCGTGAAGGGGTAGCCGGCCGCGTCGAGGAAGCCGCCCGCCGCGCCGGCGTACTCGAACCGCGTGCGGTCGCCGTGCTGGAGGAGCTTCGGCTGCACGGCCGCCACGTCGGGGTGCGCGTCGAGCACGGCGGCGAGCGGTAGGAGCCAGTCCGGCGGCACCTCCACGTCGTTGTTGAGGAAGCACAGGTAGTCCCCGGAGGTGTGGGGGACGGCCGCATTGTTGCCCTTCGCGAAGAGCCAGTTCTCCGGGTGCCGGACCCCGCGAACGGCGGGGTGGGTGTCCGCGAGCCACCCGGCCGTTCCGTCGGTGGAGGCGTTGTCGGCCACGACGACCTCGAAGGCAGGGTAGTCGGTGGCGAGGACGGAAGGGAGAAACCGTTCCAGCAGCGCGCGCCCGTTCCACGTGACGATCACGATGGACACGCGAGGCGGAAGCACGAGCGCGGGCATGGGAAAAAATACGCGCCCGGAAGCAGGGCCTCCGGGCGCGCGAGCGTACGGTGCAGGCGCCGCTTAGAAGTCGAGGCCGAGCACGATCTGGGTGATCCGGATCACGCCGGCGCAGGAGCCGGGGTTCTCCGCCTCGAAGGCGAGGTTGAACTGCCCGCTGACGAGGGCGTCGGTGAGCTCGTCCTGGTCGACGCCCTCGGCGATGTCGAAGTCGTAGCTCCGGAGGGCCGGGTTCTCCTCGTCGTTGACGACGGCGAAGCCCGTGGCGGCGAGCTCGTTGTCGACGAACAGGTCGAGCGTCACGGTGCAGTCGTGGAGCAGCGCGCTGGTGCCGCCCGGGCCGGCGGTCGGGACCGGGGTGTAGGTGATGGCGCCGGCGGGGATCGAGATCTCGTCGACGTTGAAGACGTCGGGGAGGTCCTGGGTGTCCACGCTCACGGAGGTCTCCGCGCGGACGGTGTCGCCGGGGACGAGGGGGAGGACGGCGTCGTCGCCGAGGTCGATCTCGATCTCGTCGAGCCCGGCCGCGCCGGCGATGGTGTCGCAGCCGGAGAGCGAGGGGAACGCGAGCAGGCCCGCGAGGGCGGCCAGGGCGAGGAAGCCGGACGTTCGGTACGTGAAGCGGAGGGTCATGGGGGTATCGGAGTAGGTACGGTGGTAAAGGCGGGCGGAATATCGTCCGCCCCAGAGGGGATAGCGGGAGATCACAAAAAAATGGTCGGCGCGGCTACCGGAACCCCACCACGAGCCCGATGCCGCGCCGACCTCCCACCACCAGCACCCCGGCATAGGCCAACCAGGATGCATGAGGTGCCCCCTCTAGACACCCATGCCCCCGCGCGTATAACATCGGCCATCGCTTTTTTTCGATGTCCACCCCCGACCCGTCTCCCGATCCCCTCGTCGAAGCGGAAACGGCGCTCCGGCGCGTCTGGGGGCACCCGGCGCTGCGGCCGGGCCAGCGCGAGGCCCTCGCCGCCGTGCTCGCCGGGCGCGACGTGCTGGCCGTGCTCCCGACCGGCGGGGGGAAGTCGCTCGTCTACCAGCTCCCGGCCGTCGCGCAGGGCGGCCTCGCCCTCGTCGTCTCGCCGCTCGTGGCGCTGATGCACGACCAGGTAGAGGCGCTCCGTGCGCGCCGCGTCCCGGCCCTCGCCCTCCACGCGGGCCTGGCGCACCGCGAGATCGAGCAGGCCCTCACCGATGCCGAGTTCGGCCGCTACCGGCTCCTCTACCTCACGCCGGAGCGCCTCCGCTCCGAGCTGTTCGTCGCGCGCGCGGGCCGCCTTCCCGTGACGCTCCTCGCCGTCGACGAGGCGCACTGCATCTCGGAGTGGGGCCACGCCTTCCGCCCGGAGTACCGCCAGATCGCCGACGCCCGCTCGCTTCTCCGCCATCCCGAAGGCTGCGCCGTGCCCATCGTGGCGGTGACGGCGACGGCCACGCCGGAGGTCCGCCGCGACGTCGTCGAGCAACTCGCCCTCCGCGACCCCGTGGTCGTCGTGCGGGGGTTCGACCGGCCCGAGATCGTGTGGAGCGTCCACCGCGTCGAGGACAAGCGGGCGAAGGTGCGCGAGATCGCGGACGCCATCCCCGGCAGCGGGCTCCTCTACGCCGGGACCCGGCGCGGGGCCGAGGCCTGGGCCGACGCCCTCACGAAGGACGGCATCCCCGCCGAGGCGTACCACGCCGGCCTCGATGGCGAAAAACGCCAGGCCGTGCAGCGCCGCTGGCTCGACGGCGCCACGCGCTACGTCGCCGCCACGAGCGCGTTCGGGATGGGGATCGACAAGCCCGACGTGCGCGCGGTCATCCACGTGGAGCTGCCGCCGACGCTGGAGGCGTACTACCAGGAGGCGGGCCGCGCCGGGCGCGACGGCCGCCGCGCGTGGGCCGCGCTCCTCCTCCGCGTGGGCGACGACGCGCTCCCCCGGAGCCTCGCCGAGGAAGGCCACCCCGATGCCCGCACCGTCGCTGCCGTCTTCGACGCCGTTGCGAGTCTCGCCCAGGTGCCCGTCGGAAGCACGCCGGATGGGCCCGTGGGGGTGGACCTCGCCGCGGCGGTGCGCGTGGCGGGGACGACCCCCCGCGCCGCGAAGGCGGCCGTGCAGGCGCTCGCGCGCGCGGGCGTGTGGGAGGTGCTCCCGCCGCACCCGCACCGGGGCCTCCTCCGGTTCCTCCAGCCGCCCGAAGCCATCCGCGCCTTCGCCGACGCGCAGGCGGGCCGCGCGCTCGGCCGGTTCGTCCGGCTCCTCCTCCGCGCCGTCCACGCCGACGCGTTCTCGGGGTGGGGCGAGGTGGACCTCCTCCTGCTGGAGCGCCGCAGCAGGCTCCCGCGCGAGCGCTTGTTGAAGGGGCTCGCCTTCCTCGCGGCGCGGGGCGTGCTCGCCTTCCACGCGCCCGCCGACGGGCTCCGCGTCGTGTTCGCCGGGCCACGCCCGGCCCGCCTCGCCCTCGACGCCGCGGCGCTGGCGCGCGTGCGCCGCCGCGCGCTGGGCCACCTCGACGAGGTGCTCGCCTACGCCGCGTCGGTCACGTGCCGGCGGCAGTACCTCCTCGCGTACTTCGGCGAAACGGCGCCCGCGCGCTGCGGGCGGTGCGACGTGTGCCTCGGGCGTCACCGTCCCGTCGTCACGCCGGCCGACGAGCCGCTCCTCCGACAACTCCTCGACCACGTCGCGGCGGCCGACGACCGGGCGCGCTGGCTCCCCGGGGTGGCCGTGCACCAACGCGACGGGCTCACGGACTGGCTCGTCGCCGAGGGCTACCTCCGCGTGGCGGACCCGCTCGGCCCCACTTTCGACCTCACGGCCAAAGGGCTCCGCGCACGGAAGGAGGGGCCCCTAGACCCCGCACCGCCGACCTCGGAAGGAGAAGGGGCCTAGCGAAGCAGCGAGACCGTC
>DASPKS010000254.1:0-5568 GCA_035628035.1 Rubricoccaceae bacterium | reverse complement strand
CGGCGGCGACAGTGGGATCGGCCGCGCCGTGGCCGTCCTCTTCGCCCGCGAGGGCGCCGACGTCGCCATCGTCTACCTCGACGAGCGCGAGGACGCCGAGCTCACGAAGCGGGCCGTGGAGGCCGAGGGCCGCCGGTGCCTGCTGATCAAGGCCGACGTGCGGCGGGAGAGGGCCTGCCGCGACGCCGTCGAGCGGACCGTCAAGACGCTCGGAAAGCTCGACGTGCTGGTGAACAACGCCTCCGTCCAGTTCCCCCAGAAGAGCCTGACCGACATCACGGAGGAGCAACTCGACAAGACCTTCCGGACGAACGTGTTCGGGTACTTCTTCATGGCGAAGGCGGCGCTCGATCACCTCCCCGAGGGCGGCTCGATCATCAACACGGTCTCCATCACCGCCTACAAGGGGAGCCCGGAGCTCCTCGACTACTCCGCGACGAAGGGGGCGGAGGTGGCCTTCACGCGCTCGCTTGCGCAGAACGAGGAGATCCTGAAGCGGAAGATCCGCGTCAACGCCGTCGCGCCCGGGCCGATCTGGACGCCGCTCATTCCCGCCTCGTTCGACAAGAAGAAGGTGGCCGCGTTCGGCGCTGACACCCCGATGGGTCGGGCGGGTCAGCCCGAGGAGGTCGCTCCGGCCTTCGTGTACCTCGCCTCCGAGGTGGATTCCTCGTATGTGACGGGCCAGGTGCTCCACGTCAACGGCGGCGACGTGGTGAATGGGTAGGCGTCCTCCTCGGGGGCGCTCCCTACAGGCGTCTACTTCTCCTGCGCCGAGTCCGGGGGCTCGGTTGTTACCCGCCCGCTCACCGTGCTCCGGTAGGGCTTGCCCTCAGAGCGACTTCAGGTACTCGATCAGGTCGTTCCGCTCCTGCTCCGTTAGGCGCAGGCTGAAGTGCCGGTCGTAATGGTTGACCACGGCCTCGAGCGTCGGGAAGCGGCCGTCGTGGTAGAACCCGCCCTTCATCCGCACGAAGAGCCCACGTAGGGGCGTGGTCCGGTAGTACCGCCCCTCGGGGGAGCGGCTGGCCTGAAAGTCGTCGATCCCGATCTCCTCGGCCGTATGCATCGGCCATCCCGGCTCGGTGAAGAGCGGGGGCACGTGGCACCGCGCGCAGTTGGCGCGCCCGCGGAAGACCGCCGCACCCCGGGCTGCCGCCCGCGCGTCGTAAGAGTCTTCCGGCGGACGCGGCGGCGGCATCGAGAGCTGGTAGAAGTGGAGCGCCGCCAGGTGCGGCGTGACGAGGTCCGGCTCGTTCCGCACATTCCACGCGCCCGTCCGCGCCGCGATGGGGAACCGCTCGGGGTCGTTCAGGCGGGGGTCGAAGAACGTCCCCTTGCCATGCATCTGCGTCACGGCGACGTAGGCGTTCCAGTGCGTCACCGACCCCCAGCCCGTGTAGGTGTGGAGGTTGATGCCCGACAGCCCGAACGTAGCCGGAAGGACCACCGCCGCCGACCGCCCGTCGGGTCGGAAGGCGCGCCCGTCGTGGTTCAGCGCGGCGTCGTACTTCCCGGGGCCCCAGCTCCGGAGGACCCGCCGGATGCTCGCGCTGTCCAGCTGGAGCGCTTCCTCGAACGGGCGGAGGTTCGGGGCCATCGCGATGATCGCGCCCACGTCGAGGTCCCGGTTCGGCCAGCCGTCCATCCGGTCGCCGATGCCGGCCATGAACTCGTCGTTCACGGTGGAGTGGCAGAATCCGCAGGTGATCCCGATGGAGGTCAGGCGCAGCGGGTCGCCGGGGTCGTCGAAGAACCCCCGCACGCCCACCACCGCGTCCGCCTTCAGCAGTTCCAGCGTCGTCGTGACGGCGTCCAGGCTCACGGATCCGCCTCGGATCGCCTGAACGAGGATGCTGGGGAGGTGGTCGATGTCGACTTTCAGGCCGAGGGCGAGCGCCTGCCGCGCGGTGAGCCCCGGCCCGACTCCGCCGCGCTCCTCGCCATTGATGACCTCGTGGAGCTGGAGCTGGCCGCCCCAGAAGTCCTCGCTGCCGAACGTCTCCCGGCGGAAGACGCGGCGCCCGTCCTCCCAGAGGTTCTCGCCCGTGGAGGCCACTGCTTCCCCGAAGTCCCCTTCATAGGCACGGACGGCAGGATTCACAGGGGTGCCACGCGTGCTCAACGACCGGCACGACACGAATCCGTAGATCACGAGCACCGCGAGGAGCGCGGGGAGGGGGAGCGGGAGGCGGTTCATGGGGGCAGGGGCTTTGAAAGAGCGGCGGGCCTCTCGACCCCCCGGAAATAAGCAAGGGGCCAGTGGCCTAATTCCTTGAAGCGGCGGAATAATCAAAGGTTCCATTGACTTATTTCCCGGGCTGCCACCTTCCCACCCAGCACCCAGAGCGATTCGTGGTGGAGGACCTACCGAGCCGCCGCCTTACGCCGCAGCCGCCTCCGCATCCAGAAACCAGGTCACCTGTCCGCTCGGGCGTATGTGCGAAGCGGGCAGGGCGGTGTCCCCCTCGAGTGCGCGGCGGACGGCCTCACGCTTGCCAGCGCCACTGACGACGAACAGCACCTCCCGCGCACTGTTGAGGACGGGCAATGTGAGGGTAAGACGGTCGCGCACGGGGCTCGAAGACGGCGCCTGTGCCGGGACGACCCATCGGTCCTCCTCATGGAGCGCGGGGGTGCCGGGGAATAAAGACGCCACATGGCCGTCCTCGCCAAGCCCGAGGAGCACGAGGTCGAAGAGGGGGAGGTCGTCACCGAGGTGGTCGCGGAGGCCCGTCTCATAGACGTGTGCCGCCTGCTCGGGCTCCTGCTCGCCCTCCATCCGAAACACCTGGTCCTCACCGATGCGGAGGGGGGTGAGGAGCGCCTCGCGGACCATCCCGTAGTTGCTCTCGGGATGCTCCGCCGGCACACAGCGCTCGTCGCTGAAGAAGAAGAAGACTCGCGACCAGTCGAGGTCGTCTTCGCCCTCGGTGGCAAGGATGCGGTACGTCTGAGCAATGGTGCGCCCGCCCGTGAGGGCGAGGAGCGCCTCGCCCCGGAGCGCGATGGCCTCGCGGAGCACGCCGGCGATGTGCCCGGCGGCGGAGGCGGCGAGCGCAGGCGGGTCGTCGAAGACGCGGACGTCCGCCATCAGTCGTACCAGAGCTGGCGGGCGGCGTCGGGCCCCCAGGAGCCGGAGGGGTAACGGTGGATCTCGTGCTCGCCGTCGAGCAGGGGGGCGTAGAGCGCCCACGAGTGCTCGGCCTCGTCGGCGTGGACGAAGAGGAGGGGGTCGCCCTGCCCGATCTCGCGGAGGAGGGTCTCGTAGGCATCGGGGAGGCGGCCGAAGGCCTCTTCGTAGCCGAAGTCGAGTTCCTGCGTCGTCACTGCAAAAGCATCGCCCGGGGCCTTCACCTCGAAGGCAAGGCGGAACCCCTCGTCGGGCTGGAGCCGGATGCGGAGGACGTTGCCGGTGAGGTCGCACGCGCCGTCGCGCTGGAACAGGCGGACGGGCGCGCGGCGGAAGCGGACGGTGATCTCGGTGCGGCGCTCCTTGAGCCGTTTTCCCGTGCGGAGGAGGAACGGGACCCCCTGCCACCGCCAGTTGTCGAGGCGCACGCGCACGGCCGCGTAGGTGGGCGTCTTCGAGCCGCGCGGGACGCCCTCGTGCTTGGTGTAGGCCTCCTCGCCGTCAGGACCAGGACCGTATTGCCCGAACACCGCCTCGTGCGGGTCCACCTGGGCCGCGCGGAGCACCTTCACCTTTTCCTGCCGGAGCCCGTCGGCGTCGAACACCGCCGGCGGCTCCATCGCGACGAGCGCGAGGAGCTGCGTGAGGTGGTTCTGGATCATGTCGCGGAGGGCACCAACACCGTCGTAGTACCCGGCGCGGCCCTCCACGCCCACACGCTCGGCCACTAGGATGTCCACCGACTCGACGTGCCGCCGATTCCAGATCGGCTCGAAGAGCGCGTTGGCGAACCGGAAGACGAGGAGGTTCTGGACCGTCTCCTTCCCGAGGTAGTGGTCGATGCGGAAGACGCGGTTCTCCTCGAAGTAGCGGTGGACGAGCGCGTTGAGCGCGCGGGCCGAGGTCAGGTCCTGCCCGAAGGGCTTTTCGACGACGAGGCGCGACCACCCCTCGCGCGGGCACGCCTCCTCGTGCGCTCCGATGGTCTCGATGGTCGGCCCGAACGCCTTCGGCGGGACGGCGAGGTAGTAGACGCGGTTGCCGGCCGTCGGGTGCATCTCCTCCAGCTCCTCAGCACGGTCGAAGACGGGCGCGATGCCGCCCTGGTCGGCTACGCACACGTAGTAGCAGTGCTTCCGCGCCCACCGCCGCGCGGCGGTCACGCGCACGTCGGCCGCGACGAGGGCCTTTTCGACGTCCTTCCGCCAGGAGACGTCCGTGCCGGCGGCGCGGGCGGCGCCGAGCACGACGAAGCCTTCCTCCGCCTCGGCGGAAGCATGGTAGAGCGCAGGAAGCAACTTCTTCCGGGCGAGGTCACCCGTTGCGCCGAAGAGGACGAACAGGAAGGGCGGCATCGCCTAGTCGTGTACGGCGGGGGCCCCCGGTGGCGCTTCCGCGACAGGGTCCCGGGCGGGGGTAGAGACGATGGCATGGCCGCCGAACTCGTGGCGGAGCGCCGCGAGGAGGCGGTGGGCGAAGCCGACGGCGTCGCGGGAGGTGAACCGCTCGTGGAGGGCGAGAGTGAGCACGGGCAACGGCACGCCCAGCGCGATGGCCTCCATCGAGGTCCACCGGCCCATGCCGGAGTCGGCTACGACGGGCTGGATGTGCTCAAGCGTGCCGTCGGTGGCGAGGGCACGGCCGGCCAGCCCGAGTAGCCACGACCGGATGACACCGCCTTCCTGCCAGAGCGCCGCGACCTGCGCGAGGTCGAGGTCGAACTCCGTCTTCGCCTTCATCAGGGCGAACCCCTCGGCGTAGGCCTCCATCAGCCCGTACTCAATCCCGTTGTGGACCATCTTGGTGAAGTGGCCGGCACCGCTCGGGCCGACGTAGGCCCAGCCCTTGTCGGGCGCGGGAGCGAGCGCCTGGAAGAGCGGTCGCAGCCGCTCGGCCGCTTCGGCGTCGCCGCCGACCATCAGGCAGAACCCGTTCTCCTCGCCCCAGATGCCGCCGGACACGCCGACGTCGAGGTACGCTATGCCAGCCTCTCCGAGAGCCGCAGCGCGGCGCTGGGAGTCTTGATAAAAGGAATTGCCGCCATCAATGACCACGTCGCCCGCTCGAAGGTGGGGGCCGAGCTCCGCGAGGACACCGTCGACGGGGGCGCCGGCCGGGACCATCATCCAGAAGGCTCGGGGGCCGGCGCTCAGCGCCCCGGCGAGCGAGGCGACGTCGTTGGCCGCCTGCCCGCCCGTCGTGACGAGGTCGGCGACGGTGTCGGCGTTGCGGTCGGTGCCGACGACGGTGTGCCCGGTCTTGAGGAGGCGCGCGGCGAGGCCCAGGCCCATCCGGCCGAGGCCGATCATCCCGAGGTGCATGGAGAGAGGGGAGGGGGGGTAGCCGTGGGGACGTTACCCCCCGTCGCGCTGTTCCGCGGCGCGGAGCGTGTTCTTCAGCAGCATCGCGATGGTCATCGGGCCGACGCCGCCGGG
>DASPKS010000253.1:0-3679 GCA_035628035.1 Rubricoccaceae bacterium | reverse complement strand
GAGGATCCGCCGCATCACGTTGATGGCGGCGTCGTGCCCGTCGAACAGGCTGGCGGCGGTGACGAAGCGGACGGGGTGCTGCGGGGTGTAGGCCATGGGCGGCAGCGAGGGGGCGCGCTAGCGGAGGCTTCCTGGAGGGGCTGCAAAATAGAGAACGCCCCGCTGCGGGTCGGGGTCCTGCCACGCGAACCGCCTGCCCCCCCGCTCGTTCTAGCCCGACCCTTCTCCTCTCGCTCCTCTCCCCCATGCGACTAGGCCAGAGCCGCCGGAGCGGCAACATCGTGGACCTGCGCGGCCGGCGCGGCGGTGCCGGCGTCGGGCTCGGCCTCGGCACGGTGGTCCTCCTCCTCGTCGGCGCCCTCCTCGGCGTGGACCCCAACGACCTCGCGCAGGTGGCCGAAGGCCCCGCGCCTCCCACCGAGCCCGCGCCCACCGGCACGCCGCAGGATGAGGGCGGCGACTTCGTGGCGGCGCTCCTCGGGAGCATGGAGGACACCTGGCGCACGACAGCGCCGCAGGCGAACATCCGCTACGAGGACCCCCAGCTCGTCCTCTACGACGGCATCGTACAGTCGGCCTGCGGGACGAACACGGCCGCGACGGGCCCCTTCTACTGCCCCACCGACGCGCGTATCTACCTCGACCTCTCGTTCTTCCGCGAGCTGGAGCGGTTCGGCGCCTCGGGCGACTTCGCCGTCGCCTACGTGATCGCGCACGAGTTCGGCCACCACATCCAGAACCTCGAAGGGACGCTCGGCGAGGTGAACCGCGTGCAGCAGCAGACGGACCAGCGCACGGCCAACGACCTCTCGGTGCGGACCGAGCTTCAGGCCGACTGCTACGCGGGTGTGTGGGGATACTCCGCCGCGCAGCGCAATCTCCTCGAACCCGGCGACGTGGAGGAGGGGCTCCAGGCCGCGGCCTCCGTCGGCGACGACCACCTCCAGCAGATGGCCGGACAGGCCGTCACGCCGGAGGCATTCACGCACGGGTCGTCGGCGCAGCGCGAGCGCGCCTTCCGCACGGGCTTCGAGCGCGGCGACCCCGCCGCGTGCGACACGTTCCGCGACCTCCGCCGCTAGGCCCCCCCCTCCGGGAAGGCCACGGCCAGCCAGAACGGCCCGTGCCGGCCGTAGCGGAGTGCCCACGTGTGATCGCCCAAGTCCGCTTGCCCGCGGCCGTCGTCGAGCGAGAGGAGGCGGACGCTCCGCGCGGGACGGCGGAAGCCGGTGCGGAGCCCCTTCAGCACGGCCTCCTTGAGCGCCCACAGGAGCACGGGCGCGTCGTGTTCGTCGAGCGGGAGGGCATCGAGGAGCGGGGCCTCTTCGGGGAGGAGGAGGCGCCGGAGGAGGTCGGGGTGACGCGGCGCGACGCGCTCGAGGTCCACCCCCACCGGGTGGTCCTCCGCGAGGGCGGCGACGGCGAGCGCCTCCGGTCCGCGCCCGGCGTGGGCGAGTGAGAGGTGGAGCGGGTGCCCCTCGACGACGAGCCCGCCGTCGAGCGCGACAGCCAGGGGGGCTTCGGGGGGGCCTACCCCCAGCCGTTCGGCGAGCAGGCTTCGGGCGGCCGTCCGCCCCAGCGCGAAGCCGAGTTGGCGGTCGGGGTGCCCGAACGCCTCCAGCCGAGCGCGCTCCTCGGCGCTGAGCGCGTCGAGGGGGAGCGCTCCGCCCGGCCGCGGCGCGGCGAAGCGCAGAGTGAGGCCGGGAGGGAGATCGTAGAGCGGGCGTGTCACGGAGGGCGGATCGGGCGGAGGGTGGGCTCCATTCGTGCAGGAAATTGGACCCCCCGGTGGGCTCATGGGTTAGACCCG
Organism: Rubricoccaceae bacterium; assembly: GCA_035628035.1. Lineage (GTDB taxonomy): Bacteria > Bacteroidota > Rhodothermia > Rhodothermales > Rubricoccaceae > DASPKS01. The sequence continues at coordinate 1,869 of DASPKS010000253.1, read as the reverse complement.
CGTACTTTATTGTGGTTTTTCCCACCACCCGGGGACCTCCCATCTCACCCATGCCCGCCCTCCCCATCACCGGCCTGCGCGAGGTCGCGTCCCCCCCGCGCGTCCGCCAAGGCTGGGCCGACGCCCGCGAGGGCTTCGGCGCCTTCCTCGGCAGCTACCGCGAGCGGCTCCAGCACATCTTCGGGACGCGCGCCAGCGCCGACCAGCTCAACCTCCAGCGGGGGCTGCCCCCGTTCGTGCTCCGGCAGGTGCGCGAGGTGGACCCCCTATCGGTGTGGATCCCCGAGGCGTACGGCGGCCGGGGCGGGTACATGCCCGAGGCCCTCTCCGTCCTCGAAGAGACCGGCTACCAGTCGCTCCCCCTCTGCCTGATGATGGGGATCAACGGGGGCCTCTTCGCCCAGCCCCTCTCGAAGTATGGCTCCGAGGAAGCGAAGGGCCACGTGCTCCCGAACTTCCTCCGCCACAAGCAGATGGGCGGGTTGATGATCACGGAGCCCGGTTTCGGCTCCGACGCCCTCAACATGCGGACGGCCTATGAGACCACCTCCCATGGGAGCTTCCACATCAAGGGGATGAAGCACTGGGGCGGCCTCACCGGCTGGGCCGACTACTGGCTCCTCACGGCCCGCCCCCGCTCCTCCGACGGCAGCCTCCGCCGCGACGTCGACTTCTTCGTATGCGACGTGAACGCGCCCGGCCAGCACATCGAGGTCGAGGAGTTCTATCCCAACCTCGGGCTGTGGATGATCCCCTACGGCCTGAACAAGATCGACGTGACGGTGCCGGCTACGGCGCGGCTCGAGCCGAAGACGACCGGCATCAAGATGCTCCTCGACATCCTCCACCGGAGCCGGCTCCAGTTCCCCGGGATGGGGATGGGGTTCCTCCGCCGGATGCTCGACGAGGCGATGGACCACGCGCGCACGCGGTTCGTCGGCGGGAAGCCGCTGTTCGACTACGACCAGGCGAAGGCGCGGCTGGCCCGGCTCCAGGCCGCCGTCACCGCGTGCCAGGCGATGTGCCTCCACTCGGCAGAGCAGGCCGGCGTCGAGCGCGACCTCGCCGACAGCGGGCTCGTCGCCAACGCGTTCAAGACGGTCGCGACCGACCTCATGCAGGAGGCTGCGCAGTCGTTCCTCCAGATGGTCGGCGCGAAGGGGTACCGGCTCGACCACCCCGCCGGCCGTGCCATCGTGGACAGCCGCCCGTTCCAGATCTTCGAGGGCTCCAACGACATCCTCTACCAGCAGATCACGGAGGCTGTCCTCAAAGGGATGCGCCGCATGAAAGCGTCGAACCTCTACCAGTACCTCACCGAGGAGCCGCTCACGGCCCGCGCCGCCACCGCCCTCCGCGACGTGCTCTCGTTCGACGTCGACGCCACGATGCCGCAGCGGAAGCTTGTCGAGCTCGGGAAGGCGCTCGGGCGGATCGTCTCGATGGAGGCCGTGATCGAGCTCGGCGAGCGGGGGTTCCGGCCCGACCTCGTGGCGAACACGCTGGAGGAGTTCCGCGGCGAGGTCCGCGCGCTGCTGACGACGTTCCGCGAGGGCGGCCTCGTGAAGGTGGTCGAGGACTACCGCGAGGCCCACGGCTGGCTCGACTACGTCCGCCCTGCGACCTGAACCGCGCGCCCGGCGCGCGAAGCGCCCATGCGCACTCTACTCGCTTTTCTGCTCACCGCGCCGACGCTGCTCCCCGCAGCGTCGGCGGTTCGAGCACAGGTCGTCTACACAGACCTCGACCCGGACGTGAACGTCCCACAGCCTACCGCACAACATTCTTGTGCCTCATACATCTTGGACTTGCTCGGGGGTGGTTCGGGCATCGCGTTGGAGTTCAGGAACTGCATCGCAGGCTCCATGC
>DASPKS010000252.1:0-12869 GCA_035628035.1 Rubricoccaceae bacterium | reverse complement strand
TTCTTCGTTGTTTGAACAGGGAGCTCCGCACAGGGGGCCAAGAAAGGCCCTTTTTTGGTCTCCAAACGGGGTCTTTCTCAAGTCGTACCCCAAGCGTACCCATCATCTGCGTGACCGTCAAAAACCTCCGTTCCTGCGCTGGATTTGAGGGGTGTCTGTTGCTTCGTAATGAGCAGGTCGTCGGTTCGAGTCCGACCGTTGGCTCTCCCGCCCCGGTGCCCCTCGCGCTGGGGCGTTTCTCTTTCTACGCCACAGCCGCCAGTAGACGAACCCGTTGAGGGCGAGCACAAGCGACCCGAGGATCACCTGGTGCGTGCGCGTCAGCCCCTCGGGGTAGAGCGCGGCGAAGACGTACCGCTCGATGAACCCGCCTGCGTAGCCGCCCTCCCCTCCGAGGCGCCGGAGGTGGTTCTCCAGTGGCGTCAGCGGGCACACCCACCCGAAGAACTCGATGAGCGTGCCCCACACGGCAGCCGGCACGTGTGCCCACGCCAGGCGTGGCCACCGCAGCACGAGCAGCCCGCCCGCCACGACGAACGCGACGAACAGCGCATGGGCGACCACGACGAGGTCGGCGAGCAGGCGGGCGAGCGTGGGGGCCATCGGGCGATAAGAAACGGACGGGTGCGGACCCGCGGCCAACTCGCATCCACGCTTCGCACCTACGCGCCCCCCTTCCTTAGCCACCCTCGCTCTAGCCGCTTGCATCGTCCCGATGCAGGGGGCCCACCCCCGAGGCCACGCACCGGGACGCTTGTCTTCTCCGGAGCGTCCGGGGACCACCTGGCCGGCGCCGAGCGGCGCTTTTGCTCAGGGGTTCGAGGAAACGGCTAGGATGACCGTCATGGGGTCCGCCGCACGCGCGCTGTCGACGAAGACCCACTGCTCCGTCGTCCTGCCGGCCTCAGGGGTGATCTCAATCCCGACATCGCAAGCGAAAGGGGCCGGGTGAGGCGCGCCCTCCTCGGCGTGGAGCGCGCACGAGAGGGGCACCCGAACAGTGCCGCCTTCCCCGCCGAGGGGTACCCCGCGGACCGTGACGAGAACGGGCGTCCCGAACGACACCCTGAAGGAGCGTCGGCCGTTCGGGGCGGGAGCTACCTCGGTGGCCCGCGCAGGAGCGAGCGCCCACAGTCCGCCTGACGCCACCTCGGCAGAGGGGACCACCACCGCGGAGACCTGTGCGACAGCCGCCGCCGAGGTCAGGGTCCCCTTCTGCGCATGGGCAGTCAAGGGCTGCAGGGCGATGAGCCCGGCGAGGGGGATGATGCGATCCATGAAGCGAGGCGGGCTAGGACGAGTACGGCGGCTTCTCCAAAGGGTGTGCAGTCCACACCGAACCCGGATCATTTGTCCGAAAGGGCACGGGAGCGTGACCATTTCTCCCGGGCGATCTATGGCGGGTTAAGTCCCGAGGCGGTGGCGGACGCACCGTTGGCTCGGTCGGCTGGCGCGGCGAGGACCTGGGCTCCCTGCAGCCGCCGTGTGGACGCGCCCCTATTTTCACGCGCCTCCTTTCCCTAGTCCTGTGCGACTGCTACCCCTTCGCTCCGCATGGCCCTGCGGGGTTCTCGCCCTTGCGCTCGCCGCCTGCGTCGTTCCGATGCGCAGCGGCAGCCCCATCCCCGAGGCGTCCCGCCAGCTCGTCGTGGTCGTCACGCCTTCGTGGGAGGCGACGACGGGTACGCTCCGACGCTTCGCGCGAACCGGGCCCGATGCGCCCTGGCATCCCGTAGGCGAACCCGTCGAAGTCGTTGTCGGGCGGAGCGGGCTCGGGTGGGGGCGCGGGCTCCACGGCGCGCCGCCGTCCGAGGGCCCGCAGAAGGCGGAGGGCGACGGGCGCGCCACGGCAGGGGTTTTTTTGCTCACGACGGCGTTCGGGTACGCGGCGACGGATTCTGCGAACACCGGCCTGCCGTACCTCCAGGCCACGCCCGACCTCGAGTGCGTGGACGACGCGGCCTCGCGGTACTACAACCAGGTGCTCGACCGCACCTCGGTCGCGGCTGACTGGTCGAGCCACGAGGAGATGCGCCGCGGCGACGTGCTCTACCGCCGGGGTGTCGTCGTCGCGCACAACGCGGAGGCCGCGCCGGGCGGCGGCTCGTGCATCTTCCTCCACGTCTGGCGCGGGCCCGGCTCCACCACGTCGGGCTGTACGGCGATGCCGGAGCCCTCGCTCGCCGAGGTGATCGCGTGGCTCGACCACGACGCGGCGCCCGTGCTCGTCCAACTCCCGTCGTCGGTGTACCGGCGGCTGCGGAACGCGTGGGGGCTCCCGGCGCTTTGAGGGGCATGCCCCCCGCACGGCTCGCCCTTCTCCCACTCGTTCTCCTTTCGGCCTGCCGGAGCACGTCGCGCCTGCCGGACGTGCCGGCCGTCGCGGTGTCCGAGGCCTTTCAGACGCCCTACGTGGCGGCGGACAACCTCGACTCGCCTGCTGTGTGGCACGGCCCCGGTGGCGAGCACTGGGTTCTCTCGACGGCCAAAGCCACCGACGTCATCGTGGTCCACGATGCCGTCTCGGGGGCAGAGCTGAGGCGCATCGGTGGGGGCGGGCGGGGGGCAGGACAGTTCGGCCGGCCCAACGGGATCGCCGTCGTGGACTCGCTCCTCCTCGTCGTGGAGCGCGACGGCCAGCGCGTCCAGGTGCTCGCCCTCCCGTCGTTCACGCCGCTCGGGACGTTCGGCGAGGGGGTCCTCGGGAAGCCTTACGGGATCAGCGTCGTCGAGTCGTTGCCCGGTCGCTACCGCGTGTTCGTGACGGACAACGTGGGCAACCTCTTCGGCGCCATCCCGCTCGGCGGCGGGCGCGACGAGCGCGTGAAGGTGTTCTCGTTCGCCGTGGAGGGCGGGCGCGTCGTTGCCACGCAGGAGGCCACGTTCGGCGAGGCGCGCGGACCGGGGGCGATCCGCATCGCGGAGTCCGTCCTGGCCGACCCGGCACACGGGCGGTTACTCCTTGCGGAGGAGCGCACCCCCGGCTCCCACGTGAAGCAGTACACCCTCGACGGGGCCTACGTCGGCACGGCCATCGGCCGGCCGTTCTTCGCGAATGAAGCCGAGGGTCTCGCGCTCTACGCCTGCGGCGACGGGAGCGGCTACGTCCTCGCCACCGACCAGTCCTCGACGCACAGCACGTTCCACGTGTTCGACCGCGCCACGCTCGCGCACGTCGGCAGCTTCTACGGGCCGCACACGGCGTACACCGACGGGGTCGCCCTCACGCAGCGCGCCTTCGGGCCGTTTCCTTCGGGCGCTTTCTACGCCGTGGACGAGGACGGCGGCGTCTCGGCCTTCGACTGGGGGGCCATCGCCCGCGCGCTCGGCCTGCGGACCGACTGCACGGAGCGCTGACCGGGCGCGGGAAAGCGCGCACGCTATCTTGCCCCGTCGCCTTATCGTCAGGTCCCGTGCGTCGCTCCCTCGTCCTCGCCTTGATGCCGCTGCTCGCCGCCGTGCCCGCCGCGGCCCAACCGTCTGACGATCCGGTGGTCCTCGTCATCCACGGCGGCGCGGGCTCCATCGTCCGCGCCCAGATGACGCCCGAGCGCGAGACGGCAGCGCGCACCGCCCTCGAAGCCGCCCTCCGCGCGGGCCACGGTGTGCTCACCGAAGGCCGCCCGGCCCTCGACGCTGTGCTCGCCGCCATCGAGCTGATGGAAGACGACCCCACGTTCAATGCCGGGCGCGGGGCCGTCCTCGCCGCCGACGGCACGGCCCGCCACGACGCCTCCGTGATGGAGGGCGCGACGGGCCGCGCGGGCGCCTCCGCCGGGACGATGCACGTCCGCCACCCCATCCGGCTCGCCCGCGCCGTGATGGAGCACTCGCCGCACGTCCTCCTCACTGGCGAGGGCGCCGAGGAGTTCGCGATGACGCAGGGGCTAGAGCTCGTCCCGAACGAGTGGTTCGTCACCGAACGACGGCGGGAGGAGCTCGAGCGGGTGCAGCGGCGCGAGCGGGAGGCACAGGGCGAGGCCGGCCCCCGGCTGGAGCAGATGACCGGGACCGTCGGCGCCGTTGCGCTCGACCAGGCGGGCCACCTCGCCGCCGGCACCTCGACGGGCGGCATGACGAACAAGCGGTGGGGCCGCGTGGGCGACTCGCCCATCATCGGCGCGGCCACATGGGCCGACGACGCCACCTGCGGCGTGAGCACGACGGGCCACGGCGAGTTCTTCATCCGCCTCGCCGTCGCGCACGACGTGCATGCCCGCGTGAAGTACCTCGGCGAGCCGTGCGCGCAGGCGGCGCAGGCCGTCATCCACGAGACGCTCCAGGCGGCAGGCGGGACCGGCGGGCTCATCGCGCTCGACCGCGAGGGCCGCGTCGCGATGCCGTTCAACACGGGCGGGATGTACCGGGGGTTCATCACGCGGAGCGGCGCCGTCACCGTCCGCCTCTACCCCGACGAGGACGAGTGAGCCGCCCCTACGCCAAGGCCGAGCGGTCGCTCGCGAAGGCCGACCCCGTGATGGCCGCGCTCATCGCCGAGGCGGGGCCGTGCACGCTGGAGCCCCGCCACGACGCGCCCTTCCCGGCGCTCCTCCGCGCCATCGTCTACCAGCAGCTCTCCGGCAAGGCCGCCGCGACGATCCACGGGCGCGTGCTCGCCCTCTTCGGCGGGGAGGTGCCGCCGCCCGACGTGCTCCTCTCCGAGCCGGAAGAAGCGCTCCGCGCCGCCGGCCTCTCGCGCGCCAAGACCGCCGCCGTGCGCGACCTCGCGCAGAAGGTCCTCGACGGGGAACTGCCTATGTACGAGGAAGCCGCAGCACTCCCCGACGACGCCCTCGTCGAGCGGCTGACGAAGGTCAGGGGCGTCGGGCCGTGGACCGTCGAGATGTACCTGATCTTCGGGCTGGGCCACACCGACGTGCTGCCGGTGTCCGACCTTGGCGTGCGGCAGGGCTTCCGCCTCCGCTACGGCGGCGACGCCCTCCCCGACGCCACCACGCTCCGCGCGCATGCCGAGCGGTGGCGGCCCTGGCGCAGCATCGCGAGCTGGTACCTCTGGCGGGCCGTGGACCTCGCCCGGTCCGGGAGCTAAGCCCCGGACCGGGCGGATCGATGGTCAGGCCGCCACCAACCGCGTCGGCTCCCGGCGGCGGACGAACCGCGCGAGCACGAGCCCGGCGAGCGTCCACGAGAGCAGGTCGGAGAAGAAGTAGAGCAGGTGAAAGCCCCAGGGAAAGTGCCACCAGATCGGCTCGCCCAGCCGCGCCCACACGGCGGCAGTCAGCCCGAGGAGCGCGACGAACGCCACGCGCGCGCCGTAGGAGGGGAGGGCCGGGGCCGCCTGCCGCAGCACGAGCCCGAGCAGGAGCGCCGTCACGAACATGTGGAGGAATCCGAGGGCGAACACCGCCGGCGCCATCGGCTCGACGCCCTCGCGGCGGAAGAACACCATCGCGAGGGGGCCGCGCCGCATCGCCTCGGTGGCGGCGGCGAACTCCTCCTCCGTGTCGCCCTCGTCGGGGAGGAGGTATACCCCGGAGGCGGGAAGGACCTGGACGAGGGTCTGCGAGAGGGCGGGCTCGTCGGAGACGGTGGAGAAGGGGTCGACGGGCATCAGCCCCCAGACGACGAACCCGAACAGGAAGAGGACGACGGCAGCGAGGACCGCGCCGAGGAGCAGCGAGCGCATAGGCCAGACTCCGGGCCGCTAAGGCCCAGCGGGTGAGAGGGTCGCCCGAAAAGTTTGAGCCTCGGGTGCCAGCCTCCTGTCATGCAAGGACCTGCAGCAAACGCGTGTCAAGGAAAAAACTGGAGATCGGCCGCTCCAGCGTGTTACACCCGGCGCGGCCCCGGTGTCTGTACAGGCGCCTCCATTCTTTCAGCCCTGTCATGAACCGGATGCTGCTCCCCTTCCTCGCCGTCGCCGCGGTTCTCGGGTCCGAGGCCGCGGCCCAGGGCCAGGCCCCCCTCTCGGATACCCTCCTGACATGGCGGAGCTACTCCGCCGAGCGGAGCGCCCGCGTGCGCCTCTACCCCTGCGAGGACGAGCGCCGCCCCCGCACCGTCGTGGTGGACGAGCCGGCGGGCGAGCGGGAACCGGTTACCGACGAGGTCCGGTACTTCGCCGAGGTCGTCGGCCGCACGTTCGGGTTTGACCCGGCCGAGGCCTCGTTCGTCTTCCGCTACACGGCCGCCAGCTTCACCGACGGCGCCGGCGACGATGGGAAGGCGCTCCTCCTGCGGGCCACGTTCCGCCGGGCTGAGAGCGGGGACCTCGGGGCGCCCACCTGGCGGCTCCTCACGAGCGACGCCTTGGAGGACCTCACCGACCGCGCCCTCCGCTGACCCAGGGATCAGGCATCGCCGCAGGGAAGCGGCAGGGAGGGGGGTGGATCCAATCGGCGGGCGGGACGTGGAAGCCGTCAGGAAAGCTGTGCAAACAAACGTCCCGCCCGTCCTATGCTGCGCCCCCGCTCCGCCACCGACGCCTCCCGTACCCTCCTCCTCGACGAGCTCTCCGAGGCCCTCCGCATCTCGCGCCAGACCATCGTGACGTGGGCCGACCGCGGCCTCATCGAGGCCGAGCTCGACTGGGGGCTCTCGAAGGCCAACGTTGAGCAGCGCCTGATCCGCATCACCGACGGCTCGCTCGACTTCCTCCGCGCCTTCGCCGACGAGTACCGCCAGGACACCGTCTCCCGGACGGAGGCCCGCCGCCTCCTCAAGCTCATCGACCGGAACCAGGTGCAGCGGCTGATCCGCCAGGGCAGCATCACCACGCGGAAGGTGCAGGGCGAGACCCGCGTGGACGTGGGCAGCGTAGAGGACTACCTCCGGCAGCACGAGGCGTCGCCGGGGGCGTGAGGTAGCTTCCGGCGCTGGACCTGCCGCCTCCGCCCATCGCCGCGCGCTTGCTCCTCGGGCTCCTCCGCCTGCTGCGCCCGTTCAACTTCGCGCTGTTCTTCGCGGGCGTGGCGCTGGGCGGCATCCTCGCGGCCGGTGCCGACGCATTCGGCAGCCCGCGCGCGGGCCGGCTCCTCCTCGCGATGGTCTCTGCTGCGCTCGTCGGCGGCGCTGCCAACGCGATCAACGACGTCTACGACCTGGAGATCGACCGGGTGAACCGGCCGGGCCGCCCGTTGCCGTCGGGGCAGGCCACGCCGGAGGCGGTGCGCCTCCTGTGGGCGGTGCTCTCGGTGCTCGGCGTCGCGCTGGGCGCGCTGGTCTCGCCGCTGCATGGGGTGCTCGCGGTGGTCACGGTGGCGCTCCTCTTCGCATACAGCGCGCAGCTGAAGCGCACGCCGGGGTGGGGGCACCTCGTGATCGCCCTCGTCCTGGGGCTGGCGGTGTGCTACGGCGGCCTCGCGGCGCGGCCGGAGCGGTGGGGGCTCGCCCTCGTCGGGGCGGCCTTCGCGTTCCTGACCACGCTCGCGCGCGAAGGCGCGAAGGCCATCGAGGACGTCGAGGGCGACGCCGCGCACGGCGCGCGGACGCTCGCCGTCGCGTGGGGGCCGCGCCCCACGGGGTGGGCCGTGCTCGCCGTCGTGGGTCTCACGCTGGTCCTCCTCCCCCTCACGGCGTGGACGGCGCTGGGCGCCTCATTCCTCGGCTGGGCGCTCCCCGCCGGGGCGGCGCTCCTCGCGGTCCTCTGGGTGCTCCTCGACGCCGACGCGGGCGCGCTTGCCGGGGACCCCGAAGCGTGGACCCGCGGGGCGGCCCGCGCGAGCCGCTGGCTCAAGACGGCGATGGTGGCGGGCGTGCTGGCCCTGGCGCTGGCGAGGTTGGGGTGAAGCTTGAAGCGACCGGGGAGAAGCGGCTTCCGCGGGTACCCTCCGCCCTTCTACCTTTGCTCCCGCGTGACTTCCCGGCGGCCATCGGCGGCTCCTCTCACTGAACGCCCCGGACGGGGCCCTGCCTCCTGATGCACCCTCTCGATCCGCAGGCGGTGGCCCGCGCCCAGGCCGGCGACGGCGTCGCACGAGAGCGCATCCTCACGGCGCTGCAGCCGCTCCTGCGCGGGTTCTTCGTCGGCCGCATCGGGCACCGCGAGGAGGTCGACGACCTCGTCCAGAACACCCTGCTTCGGATCCATCGCGGCCTCAGCGACCTCGTCCAGCCCGACCGCCTCCGGGGCTTCGCCATGAAGGCGGCCCTCTTCGAGCTGAACGACTTCTACCGGGGCCGCTACTCCGCCCGCGAGACGCTCTACGACCCCGACAGCCCTCCCGATGACCCCACTCGCCCCGACGACGCCGGCCTCCGCATGGACCTCGAGCGCGCCCTCGCGACGCTCTCGCCCCGCGCCCGCCGCATCATCGAGCTCCGCGAGCTGGGCTACCCCTACCTCGACATCGCCGAGCTCCTCGGCACCACCGAAGCCGCCGTCAAGATGCAGGTGAAGCGCGCCTTCGAGCGCCTGCGCGAGGTGCTTACCGCGCTCCTCCTGATGCTCCTGACCCTGCCGCCCGCCCGCTGACGAGAGACCGACCATGTCCGAGCCGACCGACCCCCTGAAGAGCCCCGGCGCACTGGCCGCCCTCTCCGACGCGCTCCCCGAGGAAGACCGCGCCGCGCTCCGCCGGGCGCTCGACGAGAGCCCCGTGCTGGCCGAGGCGTTCGCGCGCTGGACGGCCCTCCGCGCCGCGGTCCGCCGCGACCTCGACGCCGCGCTCCCGGACCGGGGGCTCCTCGTGCTCTACGCGCTCGCCGACGAGCCCGGCCTCCTCGACGCGGAAGAGCAGGCGCGGCTCGACGCCGCCCGCCCCGCGCTCGACGCCGCCCTCGCGCAGCATCCCGCGCTCGCCGACGCCGTCCGGCGTCTCCGGGCGGACCGCGACGCGTTCGCCCGCGCGTGGGCCGATCATACCGAGACGACCTCGCTCCGGAGGGTGCAGCCGGTCCTGCCGGAGCGGGCCGCCGACCGTACGGCCGTGCGCCCGCCGGCGCGCATGCGCCCGGTGCGGTGGGCGTGGCGCGGGGCCGCGCTCTTCGCCGTCATCCTCTTCGTGAGTGCGCTCGCGTTCGTCCTGCAGCGCGATGCCGGGCTGGAGTCGGTCCAGACGGCAGCGGGGGAGACGCGCACAATAGAGCTGCCCGACGGCTCGACCATCGACCTCGCCCCCGCGAGCCTCGTGATGGTGCCCGAGGCGGGCGCCGACAACCCGCGCCGTGCGCGCCTCCTCGCCGGCCGCGCCCTCTTCGACGTTGCCCACGACGCCGATGTGCCGTTCGTGGTCGAGACCCACAACGCGGCGGTGACCGTGCTGGGAACGACATTCAACGTGGCCGTGACCGACATCGCCACCGACGTGGTGCTCGTGCAGGGCGCCGTGACGCTCGCGCCGCTGACGCAGCCGGAGGTGGCCGTGCGCCTCGCGCCGGGCCAGGCCAGCCGCGTCCTCGCCCGCGACGCCCCCGCCGCGCCGGCCCCGGCCGACCTCGACGCCGCGCTCGCGTGGACGGGCCGCCTGTTCGTTCAGGAGGAGCCGCTCGGGCAGCTGGCCGCGCGGCTGCAGGCGCGCTTCGGCGTGCCCGTCGAGGTGGCGCCCGCGCTGGCCGAGGAGGCCGTATCCGGCGTCTTCGAGGCGGAGGACGGTGTCGAGGACGTGCTACGCACGCTGGCCCTCACGCTGGACGCCCGCCTGGTCCGCCTCCCCGGTGGCGGGTTCCGCCTGGAGGCCGGTGCCGAGCCCGGGGACCCCGCAGGAAACCTCGAAGAAGCCCGCTAACCGGGCCCGTACGGGCTAGAACCCGCCCGGCGGCCGGTCGTCAGAAGGGTGAGGCAGGGATGTTGCCCCGGCCTTTGTGGGGAGGCTACCCTCCGCGGATGCCGCTTGCGTTTCGTTCCGGTCTGCTCGTCGTCGCCGTCCTCTGCGGGGCGGCCGGGGTCCGTGCGCAGGAGCGAATCGTGTGGCAGGACGCCCCCCTGGAGCTCGCGCTCGCCCAGCTCTCGGACGCCGCCGGGATCGACTTCGTGTTTGCGCACCGGCACGTCGAGGGGCGGCGGGTGTCGGGGTCGTTCCGGCCGGGCGAGAACCCCGAGCGCGCGCTGGCGGCGCTCCTCACCGGCACCGGCCTCCGCGCGGCGCGCATCCGGAAGGGGCAGTACGTCCTCATCGCCGAGCCGCTGAACGTCCCGCTGGAGCCCGACGACCCGGCGGCCTTCACCGGCACCCTCGAAGGGCGCGTGCTCGACGCCGATACCGGGCTCCCGCTGGAGTTTGCGCCCGTCGAGCTCGTCGACCTCCGCATCGGCGACCTCACCGACGCCGACGGTTACTTCGCCATCCCCGACGTGCCGACGGGCGAGTACGCCGTGCGCGTCTCGTACGTGGGCTACCGGGCCGTGCGCGTGCGGCTCTCGGTCTACCCCGCTTCGCCGCAGCTCCCGCCCACGATCCGGCTCCCGCCCGAGGACCTCACGGTCGACTCGGTGGACGTGGAGGGGGAGGTGTTCGCGGCGGAGCCGCTGCCAGGGCTGAGCGAGATCGACGCGCGCCACGCCGACCCCATCCCGGGCGCCTTCGCCGACGGCGACCTCGTCCAGAGCCTCGACTGGCTGCCGGGGCTGGCCCGCGCGGGCGAGGCCGGCGGCGAGCTCGTCGTGCGCGGGGCCGACCCCGCCTTCACGCGCTACCTCCGCGACGGCGTGCCGGTGCTCCACCCCTGGCACACGTTCGGGCTGTTCTCCGCCTTCCAGCCCGAGGGCGTGCAGCGCGTCCGCCTCCACCGCGGCTCGCTCCCGCCCGACCTCGGCGGCGCCCTCGCGGCCGTGCTGGAGCTGGAGACGCCCGACGGGTTCACCGAGCGCCCGGCGGGCACGGCGGCGCTCAGCCCCGTCGCGGCGCGGGCGGTGGCGCAGGTGCCCATCGGCGACCGGCTCGGCCTCCTCGTCGCCGCGCGGCGCTCGCTCCTCGACGTGTTCTTCGACCCGCGCCTGCGGCCGACCGAGGGCGGGCTCGTCCTCGACCCCCTCGGCCGCCCGGGCTTCCTGCGGGAGGACGACGCGCGCGGCCAGGACGTGGACCACGCCTTCTTCGACGCCGAGGCCAAGCTGACGTGGCGGCCCACGCCGACCCAGCGCCTCGCCGTGGGCGGCTACGTGGGTGGCGACGGCCTCGACGCCTTCGCGCCGTACGGGTCGCTCCGCGGCGAGCCGATGGACAGCCTCCTCGCGCTCCGCCTCCGCGCCCGATGGGGGAACGCGCTCGGCTCGGTGCGCTACCGCGCCGTCGGCCGCCGCGTGTTCGTCGACGCGCTCGCCTACGCCTCCGCCTTCCACGCCGACGACGGCGCCCTCGCCAGCCCCGACGACTCGACCCTCGTCGAGCGCCGCCACCGGCTCGACCTCCGCGAGACGGGCGCTCGCGTCGACGCGGACGTGTACCTCTCCGCCGCGCACGAGCTTCGCGCCGGCGCGCGCCTCGCCCACGTCGCCCTCGACGCGCGCCTCACGGAAGTAGAGCAGCTCCACGACGGCGACGTGCGCCGCCGCGACGGCGCGATGACGCCGGCCTCCTTCGAAGGGGCGCTCTACGTGCAGGACCGCTGGGAGCCTTCCGACCGGTGGCACCTCCAGCTCGGCCTCCGCGCCGATGCGCACGAGCGTTCCCGGAGCTTCTTCGTGAGCCCGCGCCTCCACGCGCGCTACGAGGCCGTCCCCGAGCGGCTGTTCCTCCGCGCCGGCGTGAGCCGGCAGGTGCAGTTCCTCCACCGCCTCCCCGAGCCGGCCGTGTTCACCGAGAACCTCACGGCCGACCGCTGGCTCATGGCCGACGACCGCGTGCGGCCCGCCTCGGCGTGGCAGGTCGGCCTCGGCGGCGAGGGCGCCCCGCTTCCATGGCTTTCGCTAAGCGTCGATGGGTTCGCCCGCCGGATGGAACACATCCTCGAACCCGTAGACCCCCGCCGCCCGCTCGACGGGCTCGACGGGCCCGGGCTCGACCGCGACTCCATGCTCACGGTGTACGCGCCGGCCGAAGGGAGGGCGGTGGGCTTGGAGGTGGCCGCGCAAGTCCTCCGCGGGCCGTGGACGTTCGGGCTGAGCTACGCCGCCGTGCGGAGCGAGGTGCGCGTGCCCGGGCAGGAGTGGCGGCGCGGGCGGTTCGACCGGCCCCACGCGCTCGGCCTCCTCGCGCAGCGGCACGGCGAGCGGTGGTCGGCCTCGGCGCGGCTCACCCTCCAGAGCGGGCTGCCCGCGGTGGACGGCGACGGCCCTGCCTACGAGGGGCGGCTCCCGCTCCACGCCCGCCTCGACCTCGCCGCCGGCTACCACTTCGACCTCGCCGGGCTCCACTGGGACGCCCAGCTTCAGGCGTTCAACCTCGCCGGGCGGCGCGACCTCGCGGACCAGGTGTTCGACCCGACGGCGTCCCCCCTCGCCACCGACGTGCGGGGCTTCCCCGTGCTGCCCGTGCTCAGCCTCACCGCGCGGTGGTGACTGCGGCGCCTTATGTTTCGGGAGGAACCGGCGCCGCAGGGGAGGGGATGATGAACCGACGGATACCGAACTGGGTGGCGGGAGCCCTTGCGCTCCTGAGCATGCCAGCGCGGGCACAAATCGCGGTAGCGCCGGAGTCCTTGCGGGTGGTGATCGAGCAGGGGGAGGAGGCCGAGCACGCGCTCACGCTCACGAACACGAGCGGCACGTCGATCCGGTTCTGCCTCGACTTCGATGCACCCTTCCAGCGGAGGAGGGGAGGAAGCACGTGCCTTCCTCCCGGCCGGCTCCTCTACTATATCGAGGCGATGAGGATTCCCATCGAGTGGGACCCCGGCCATCTAACGATGACGCCCGATGGGAGGCTCTTCGCCGCTGACATCTACGGAGACCGCACGCATGAGTTCACCTCGGAGCTAGAGCTTGTGCGGAGCTTCGAGCACCCTAAGCATTCATATAATGCTTCTACAGA
>DASPKS010000251.1:0-3894 GCA_035628035.1 Rubricoccaceae bacterium | reverse complement strand
CGATGCCGACGTCGAAGGCGCGCTCGGGCATCTGCTCGATCATCGTCTTCAGGCCGGTCCCGCTCGGCATCGCCGCCGTGATCCCGACCACGCGGGGGTCCTGCCGCGCGAGCTCGACGAGCGCGTCGCCGAAGACGTCCTGCCACTTCGCGCGGCCGGCGCCGGCGGGCTTCGCCGCGGCGAGGCTCTGCCCGGTGAGCTTGTCGAAGGGGGAGCTCGAGGCGTGCCACGTCACCTGGTCCGCCTCCGCGGGCGCGAACCCCTTCCCCTTCACCGTGAGGGTGTGGAGGAGGATCGGCCCGCGCAGGTCGCGCACGGCGCGGAGCCGCCGCGTCAGCTCCACCACGTCGTGCCCGTCGATGGGGCCGATATAGCGGAAGCCCATCGCCTCGAAGAGCATCCCCGGCGTGATAGCCGCCTTGATCCCGTCCTCGACCTTCGCGACGATCCGCTGGAGCGTCCCGCCGCCCATCCCGCGGAGCTTCTCGAAGAACGCCCACACGTCGTCCTTCAGCGCGTTCCACCCCTCCGAGGAGGAGACCCGCGCGAGGTACTCGTGGAGCGCGCCGACGTTGGGGTCGATGGAGATCCGGTTGTCGTTGAGGACGACGACGAGGTCGGTCCCGGCCACGCCGGCGTTGTTGAGCCCCTCGAAGGCGAGCCCGCCCGTCATGGCCCCGTCGCCGATGACGGCGACGACCTTCCGGTCCTCGCCCTTCCGGTCGCGCGCGAGCGCCATCCCGAGCGCGGCGCTGATGGAGGTGGAGGCGTGGGCGACGCCGAACGTGTCGAACTCGCTCTCGGAGCGCTTCGGGAAGCCGGAGAGCCCGCCGTACTTCCGGTTCGTGTCGAAGGCGTCGCGGCGGCCCGTGAGGATCTTGTGGCCGTAGGCCTGGTGCCCGACGTCCCACACGAGGAGGTCGTGCGGCGTCTCGTAGGCGTGGTGCAGCGCCACGGTGAGCTCGACCACGCCGAGGCTCGCGCCGAAGTGGCCGCCGTGGACGGAGACGATGTCCACGATGTAGTCGCGGAGCTCGTCGGCGACCTGGGGGAGCTGCTCGAGGGGGAGCCGGCGGAGGTCGGCCGGGCTGTCGAGCGTCGCGAGCAGGGGGCCGGGCGCGTGCGCGTGGTCGAGGTCGGGCATGAGGCGCAGGGATGAGCCGGGGCCGGGGCCGCCCGGGCGAGGAGGGGCGAATATACCGTGCGTGGAATGGTGGCCCGGACGGGGCTCCGTGGACGTTTGGCGAGGAACGCGGGTTTCGACGGCGACGCTGTGGGCGCTCCCAGCGCAGGCCGGATGGCCCCCGACGCCTATCTTGCGCCCCCCTCCGCCGTGTGCCGTGCCCGACGCCTTCGAACTCGCCCTCGTGATGCCGGTCTACAACGAGGCCGCCGCCGTCGGGGCCGTCCTCGACGAGTGGACGGCGGCGCTCGACGCGCTCGGCGTGAGTTACCGCCTCCTCGTCCTCGACGACGGCTCGACCGACGACACGCCCCAGCGGCTGGCCGTGGCGGCGGCGCGGCTCCCGCGCGTCGAGGTGATCCGCAAACCGAACACGGGGCACGGGCAGACGTGCATCGCGGGCTACCGCGCCGCCATCGAGCGCGGGGCCGCGTGGGTCTTCCAGGTCGACTCCGACGGGCAATGCGACCCGCAGTACTTCCCGGCCGTGTGGGCCCTGCGGGAGCGGCATCCGGCGGTCTTCGGATACCGGCGAAGCCGCGACGACGGCGCCGCGCGCACGCTCATCTCGCAGGTCACGCGGGCCGTGACGTCGGCCGCGTCGGGCGTGCCCGTGCGCGATCCCAACGTGCCTTACCGCCTCGTCCGCGCGGACGTGCTCTCGGCCGCCATCGTCGGCTTCCCGGGCGACTTCCACCTCGCCAACATCCTGCTGACCGTGATCCTCACGGCGGGGCTCGGCAGGCGGATGGGGTACGTCCCCATCGGGTTCCGCGACCGGCACGGCCGCCCGGCGACGGTGCGGCTGTTCGGGTTCGCGCGGGAGGGGAAGCGGCTCGCGCAGGCGCTGTGGCGGACGCGCGGCTACGCGCGCGAGCGGGCGGCGGCCGTGCGGGCCGTGGCGGAGGAGCGGGCGGCGCACCCGGTGGCGTGATCGCGGACCTCGCCTCGTCGGCGCTGGGCTTCGTGCTGGGCCCGGCGGTCTTTTTCCTTCCTGGCTACGCGGCGGGGCATTTCGCGAACGCGCTCGGCTTCAGGAGCCAGTCGCCGCTCCTCCGCGTGTCGGCGGCTGTCGTGTTTTCGGTAGCGCTCGGGCCGCTGCTCGCGTACGTGCTCCTCAACGTGGGCTGGGTGGCGTTCTTCGTCGGCTACGCCGGGCTGGGCGGACTCGGCCTCGCCGCCTGCGTGCGGGGACGCGCCTCGCTCGCGCCGCTGGTCCGGCCGGGCCTCGTCGCACTCGCCGTCGCGGTCGCGCTCGTCCTCTGCACCGTGGATATGGGCGGAGACGGGCGGCTCTACTTCTCCGTCGTCGCGCGGGACTACCTCAAGCACGTCGCCGTGACGGATGTGTTGCGGGCCGAGGGGGTCCCGCCGTCGAACCCGTTCTTCCAGCCCGGCCACCCCATCCCGCTGTTCTACTACTACGGGTGGTTCCAGCTCACCGCGGCCCTCGACGCGCTCGGTGGGCCGCTCGTGGGGCCGCGCGGGGCCGTCTTCGCGGGCACGGCGTGGAGCGGGCTCGCGCTGATGGCAGCCGCCGTGCTGTGGGTGGGCCTCCGCCCGAACGCGCTCGGCGTTGAAGAGCCGGAAGGCGTGCGGGTCCGGCGAGCGGTGACGCTTCTCCTCGCGGGCGGGATGGACCTCGTCGTGTTTCTGATCGGCTACCTCGTGTGGAAGGGGAGCGGACGGCAGCCGGTCTTCACCGACATCGAGTGGTGGAACGAGCCGGTGTTCTTGTGGAGCACGTCGGTACTGACCGTGCCGCACCACGTGGGCGGGCTGGTGGCGGCGCTGGCGGGGCTGCTGCTCACGCGCTGGGGTACCGAGCAGGGGGGATGGAAGGGAGGCGTTCCTGTACGAGCCGCGCTCGGGATGGCGGCCGTCGCCTTCGCCTCATCGGCGCTGTGCTCGGTCTGGGTGGCGATGACGGCGGCGCTCGCAGCGGCGGTGTGGGTGGTCGTCTCCTTTGTCCGGCGCGACGGGCGTGAGGCGGTCACCTGGCTCGGAGTAGGCGTTCTCGCGGCCGTTCTCGTTCTCCCGTTCGTTCTCGATCTCCGCGCGGCGGGAACGACGGAAGGCTTCCCCGTCGCGGGGTGGGTACGGGCGTTCAAGCCGGTCGAGTTTCTGGGGCTACCGAGCCGGGGTGCCGGGGCGCTCGTCCACCTGGCGCTGCTCCCGCTGAACTACGCGCTGGAGCTCGGCGCCCTCGCCCTCACCGGCCTCCTGTTCTGGCGATGGCGGCGGGTGCAGCGTCGCGCCCTCTCCCGCGACGAGGCGTTCCTGCTCGTCGTGGCGCTGGCGACCCTCGTGTTCGTGACGTTCGCGCGGGCGGCGGTGCGGACCAACGACCTCGGCTTCCGCGGGCCGATGCTGCTCCAGTTCGTCCTGCTCCTCTGGGCGGGCGACGTGCTCGGAGCCCTTCGGGCGTGGGCAGCCTCACCCCCCCGCTGGCTGCGGCCTACCCTCACGGCGCTGCTCGTCGTCGGCGTCCTTTCCACCATCGGCAACGCGCTCGTGCTGCGGCTCGTCCCGCCCGCCGCCGACGCCGGCCTCGTCGCCATGCCGGGGATGTACGCGCCGGACCGCCGGCTCGGCGCGCGCACGCACGACCTCCGCGCGGCCTACGCCTGGGTCAGCGACCACACGCCGGAGGGAGCGCTGGTCCAGCACGACCCGAAGCCGGGCGTGCCGCGCATCGAGGGGGGGATCGC
>DASPKS010000250.1:0-3977 GCA_035628035.1 Rubricoccaceae bacterium | reverse complement strand
CGCCCGGCCCTTGTCTCCGCCTCTACGAAGGAGCGGATGCGGCGCTCCGCTTCGGCGCGGGGCCCGGGCCAATCCTCGCGCAGCGTCTCGACGCGGACAGCGTGGAAGCCAAGCGCGCGGAGGGCGCCGGCGTGGTGCTCCATCGCCTCGATCCAGCGGGCGTTCTCGGCGTCGTCGCCCGTCCCGTGCGCCAGCACGAGCACGGACTCGTCGGCGGGCGCCACGCTGAGCGCTCGGACGCCCGAGGCGAGGATACCGCCCACCGCGTCGGCCTCCATGAGCCCTTTCTCGGAGAGGGCCACGGTGAGGGGGTGACGGAGCGGCCCGGGGCCTTCGTGGCTCCCGTCGTGCGAAGCCCCGTGCGCATGGCCGCCGCCATGGCTGTGGAGGAGGAGCTCGGCCGGCGGGTCGCCGCGGAGGCCGAGGAAGTACTCCGTCTGGTGGAGGAACGAGCGGCCGTCCAAGAACAGCCGCACGACGGCGACGCGGCGAACACCCTGCGCCGCAAGCGAGTCCATCGCTAACCCCAACGTAGAGGGGTCTGCCATGCCGAAGCGATAGCAACGGGGTAGCGTCGGCGCAGCGGCGCCACAGCCGCACGGACGGCCGCATCCCACTCGGCGCTGCCCCCGTGCGCCATGACGAGGAGGCCTGGCGCGGTTGTAACGGGCGTAGCAGCGCGTTCCCCCGGGACGGGTGCCGCTGCGAGGGAGAGGGACAGGAGAAGGGTCAGCACGGAGCGAGGGGCTTGCTCTCCAATCTAGAATCCGTCCAGACAGCCCAGGTAGCTCCGAACGCTCAGTTCACACGAGGCTCACATCGGCATGGGCAGCATTCGGGCGCGCTCGGATACGATCTCTGTGCGGCGCCAAGGGAAGGGCGGCACCGGTGGGGCTGCCCGCCCCGTGTAACCGCTCCTGCGGTCGTGCGTCCATAGGGCGTAACCACCCCCGATTCATGCCTAGTACGTCGTCCCTCGAACAGCACCTCCTCCGGGAGCGCGGCCGGCTCCTCGCCTTCATCCAGGGCAGGGTGGGCGACCCCGAGCTTGCCGAGGACATCCTCCAGGAGAGCCTCCTCCGCGCGCTGCGCGCGGCACCCGACCTCCAGGCGGAGGAGAAGGCGACGTCGTGGCTGTTCCAGATCGCTCGCAACGCGATCACGGACGCCTACCGGCGCCGGGCCTCGGCCCACGACGCCCGCGCCCGCTACGCGGCCGAGCGCGAGGGGTCGGGCGGCGACGTAATGACGCCGGAGGACGAGGCGGCGCTCTGCGGCTGCGTAGCCGACCTCGTGCCGACGCTGAAGCCGGAGTACGCCGCCGTGGTCGAGGCCGACCTCGCCGGGCGCGACGCGGAGGCCCTCGCGGCCGAGCTCGGCATCACGCGGAACAACCTCAAGGTGCGGCGGCACCGAGCTCACCAGCAGCTCCGCGAGCGGCTCGAACAGACGTGCCGCCTCTGCGCCGCGCACGGCTGCCTCGACTGCTCCTGCGTCCGGGCCTCCTAAGCCTCCTCAGTCCATCCAACCCAACTCAGCCCTACCCATGGAAACCACGCTCAACTTCAAGGTGGAGGGGATGACCTGCGGCGGGTGCGCCCGCTCCGTCCGCAGTGCCCTCGAATCCGTTCCCGGCGTCACCGTCGAGCAGGTGCTCATCGGTGAGCCCGTGCGCGTCCGCTACGATCCTGAGCGGGCGAGCCGCGATGACGTGGCCGCGGCCATCGAGCAGGCCGGCTACCGCCCGGTCTTTGCTCCGACCTCCTGAGGCCCCTGCTATGCGCTCGACTATGACGGCCATGACGGCGGCCCTGTTCGTCGGGGCCGCGTTCCTCGCCGGGTGCGCCCGGAGCGGCTCTGCCCCGGTGCCGCCCGCCCCTGCTCTACAGGAAGCGTCCGACCCCCCCGCCAGCCACGCCATGCCCACCTCGCCTTCCTCCCTCCACGATGGCGCCTACGCCATGACGTTCCACCTCGGTGGGCAGCTCCGTCCCGGTGAGGCTACCCGTCTGGCATACACCCCGAAGACGCGGGAAGGCGAACTGGTTGAGGATCTGGAGGTCTCCCACGACAAGCTCAGCCACCTCATCGTCGTTTCTCGCGACCTCGGCTTCTTCGAACACGTCCACCCCGAGCGTCAGGCCGATGGCTCTTTCGCCATGGACTACGCCTTCCCGGCGAGCGGGGACTACGTGCTCTTTGCGGACTTCCTCCCAGAGGGCGCTGGGCGAGCCCAGGTGTTCGCCCACCCCGTGCACGTTCCTGGCCCCGAACCACGGCCCCACCCACTGGGCCCCACTTCGACAGAAGCCACGGAGGCCGGTCTCGTGGCCCACCTGGCGGCCCCTGTACCGCTCATGGCCGGGCAGGACGTGACGCTCGCGTTCCACCTCTCCGATGCGCGGGGTGACGTCCGCGACATCGAGCAGTTCCTCGGCGCGGGGGGCCACGTCGTCGTCATCCCGGAGGGGGCCGGCGACTTCCTCCACGTTCACCCCGTGGTGGGGGAGGGACACGCCGGGCACGGCCCCACCGCGCCGGGGCACGCTGCACACGCTCCGCCCGCCCACGGCGAGGAGCAGCCGCATACCTACGGCCCTCTGCTCCGCTTCGCAACGGCGTTCCCGCGCCCGGGGCGGTACAAGCTGTGGCTCCAGGTGCAGCGCGCCGGGCGCGTGCACGCCCTCCCGTTCGTCCTCGACGTATCCGCTTGACACGGAGGTGTAACCCGCACCAGCTCGTGCGTCTCTATAGAGGCCCGGTAGGAATCCTGCCGGGCCTCGCCTTTACGAACACCCTCGCCTAGTTCCGATGCCACCGACCTTCCCCGTCGTTCCCGTTACGCCTGACTCGTTCGACACCGTCGTACTCGGTTCAGACAGGCCGGTCCTCGTCGACTTCTGGGCGCCCTGGTGCAGCTCTTGCCGCGCCGTCGCGCCCGTTGTAGAGGCCGTAGCGGCCGAGTACCAGGGTCGGGCCCTCGTCGCCTCGGTCGACGTGGAGGCCTACCCGGACGTGGCCGCGCGCTTCGGCGTGCGCTCCCTCCCCACCTTCATCCTCTTCGACCACGGCCAGCTCGTCGACGGTGTGATCGGGGCCGTCCCTCGGGCATCGCTCACCGACCGCATCGATGCCCGGCTACGCGCGGCCGTCGAGGGGTAGCCTCTGGCTCAGAGCCCCTTGTCGGTTTGTAACCCTAGCCCTGCAGCTGCGTCACTAAGAAGAACCTCGACTGCGAACGCCGATGCTCCGACCCCCAACACCATCGCCAAGCCGCATCCCTACCGCGCCTCGTTCTGAGGGCGCCCCCGAGGTGGAGACCACGCTCGCCATCGAGGGGATGACCTGCGCGGCGTGCGTGCGGCGGATCGAGAAAGCGCTCGCGTCCGCCCCAGGCGTGGCCGGGGCCGTCGCGAACCTTGCCACGGAGCGCGCCGCCGTCCGCTACGATCCCGCTCAGACGTCGCCCGAGGTCCTCGCCCAGGTGGTCGAGCGGGCGGGCTATGCAGCCCACGTGGAGAGGGCCACTCCCTCCGACGCGGAGGCCAACGCGCGTGGGCACGAGCGGGAGGCGCTGGGGCGGAGGCTCTCCGCGGCCGCAGTGCTCACGCTCCCGCTCTGGCTCCTGGAGATGGGTCCGATGCTCGTGCCCGCCTTCGGGCACTGGCTCCACGCGTACGTCTCGATGCAGGCGCTCTGGGTGGTCTCCCTCGTCCTCGCGTCGGCCGTCCAGTTCGGGCCTGGGTGGCGCTTCTACCGGACGGGCTGGGCGGCGCTCCGCCACGGCGGCCCCGACATGAACACGCTCGTGATGCTCGGCACGACCGCCGCCTACGGGTACTCCGTCGTCGCCACGTTCGCGCCAGGGGTTCTTCCGGAGGGGACCGTCCACGTGTACTACGAGGCGGCCGCCACCATCATCACGCTCATCCTCGCCGGGAAGTATTTGGAGGCGGTGGCGAAGGGGCGCACGAGCT
>DASPKS010000249.1:0-16758 GCA_035628035.1 Rubricoccaceae bacterium | reverse complement strand
CGCTGCGGAACGTCCCGGGGGCGCCCGACGCGGGGGTGGTGTTCGCGTACGCGGGGCCGGTGCCGGAGGCGATCGAGCCGGGGGCGCCGGTGTCTGCGTTCACGCTGGCGGTAACGCCAAACCCCTCTGGAGGCGCCGTAGCGATCTCGCTGAGGCTGCCCTTCCAGCAGGTCGTCCGCCTAGCGCTCTACGACGCGCTCGGGCGGGAGGTCGGCGTCCTCCACGCCGGTCCCCTCGCAGCGGGCGCGCATCGCCTCCCGCTCAACGCCTCCGCGCTCCCGGCAGGCGTCTACTTCGTCCGCGCCGATGCGGAAGAGGGCGCTACGACCCGCGCGCTTACCGTGCTCCGCTGAACAATAAACGAGGCCCGCGCTGGCGGGGGCGCGGGCCTCGGGGCGGGGGCCGGTGGCGGGGCCGGCGTCCCTTGGGGCGTGCTCGGCGCCCGGGCTACCCGTTGATGTTCCGGTGGATCGCCTGCCGCGTCAGCCCGATCCGCTCGCCGAGCTGGGAGCGGTTGTCGATCCCCGGGATCCCGACGAACCCGTTGACGAGGCTCGTGAGGTACTCTTGCCGCAGCTTGTTGATGGGGACGGGCCCGATGATCTTGGCCAGGTCGAGCTCGGCCAGCTCGCGCTGGCACGCCGCGTGGTCCTCTTCGAGCCGCTCGATCACCGACGCCCACACGGGCACCCGCTCGAAGGTGCGCCGCGCCTGGTCGTAGTACTCGAGGGCGAGCCCGTAGAACTTGAAGTCGTAGTGGTACACCTGGGCGAGCGCGTGGAGGACGACGCCGCGCTCGGGCTGGAGGCGGTTCCGGCACGCCAGCTCGTACGCCTTCAGCATCTGCTCCTCCCCCTTCTGCGGGCGGCCGAGCTTCACGAGGGAGTACCCCTTGTAGAGGAGCGCCTTCGGGATGAACTCGACGAAGCCGTTGCGCCGGCTGAGGTTGTACACCCGCATGTAGAGCTCGATGGCCTGCTCGTGCTGCCCCTGCGCGGCGAGCACGCCGCCCTTCTGGAGGAGCGCGGCCACCTCCCAGGCGCGGCTGCCGAGCCGGCGGGCCTCGTCGCGCACGCGGTCGAAGTACTGCTGCGCGGCGGGGAACGAGGCGAGGCGGTGGCGCATGAGCCAGCCGAGCCGGTAGTCGAGCACGATGGTCTGGTAGGGGTCCTGCGGCTCGATCAGCGCCAGCTCCGTCTTCATGCGCTCGATGGGCGCGTCGCGGAGGGCGCGCACGGCCTGGAGCTGCACGTGGGTGCGGCCGGTGGTATCGAGGCCCGGCCCGCGGAGCACCTCGTTGAACTCGACGAAGGCGTCGTGGGGGCGGGCCTGGTCGAAGAGCTGGAGCGCGTGCTCCCAGCGGCGCCGCAGCGCCTCGGGCGCCGCGGCGAGGTGGTGGCCGGCGCGCTCAATGTGCTCGCGCTCGTGCGCCGGGGTCATCGGAACGGAAGGCATAGAGGCGTAGAGGAGTCGGTGCCCTGTCCTTGCCGCGGCGGCAGCCGGCGGCGCTCTGTCCCATATCGGCGCCCCGGCGCGCTTCTTTAAGCGATCCTGCTACGTGCACATTCCGTCTCAAAAAGAGAAAGGCGGACCGCCCGGCCCGCCTGCTCCCTACAGGGCGCTTTTGCGGTCGAGCCCGTCAGCCGAGCCCGTCGCCGAGGCCGACTTCGGCCGCGAGCCGCTGGCGCAGCGCGGCCAGCCGGTCCACCGCCTCGACGAGCTGATGGCTTGCCGCCTCGATGTCCTCGATGGGCCGGAGGAGCGCGGGGTCGAGGTCGAGCGCGCGGGCCAGCTCGAGGAGGAGCTGGGCGTTCCCCGTGAGCACCGTCAGCGGGTTGTTGATGGCGTGGGCGACGGCGCCCGCCTCCCGCCGAAGCTGGTCGAGGAGGCGCTGGGCGTCGAGCACGCCCAACCCCTCCTCTTCTGCCGCGGGGGGGGGCGTGCGGAGGCCGAGCACGTCGGCGAGGCGGCGGGCGAGGGCCTCGGCGTCGTCGGCGGGGACGACCGCGTCGGCGCGGGCGGTGAGGCCGTTGGCGCCGTCCCCCACGAGGAAGCGGCCGTGGAGGCGGAGGGCGTCGCGGAGGTCGAAGAGCGCCTCGCCGTCGCCGTCGGGGAGGTGTGGCGCCGTGAGCACTGCGTCGAAGTCAGTGCCGGAGAGGTGGGCCCGCGCGGCGGCGAGGGTGGCGCAGCGCGTCACGCGGAGGCCGGGCGTGGCGCCGAGCCGCCCCACGAGGGCTTCGGCGCGGGCCTCGTCGGGCTCGACGAGGAGGAGCGAGGCCGAAGCGGGAGCGAACGTCGTTGCCAGCGGCGTCCCGGAGCGGTCGCAATCAGCCATGCAGCGGGTGGAGGGAGGAAAGGGGCCGTCCGGGGAAGGTGGTTGAAGATAAAGCGCTTCCATTGCGGATCACAACGGCACCGCCGTCTTCAGGTACGCGCGCTAGACGGAACTGGCCGGAGCAGGGCCGGGCGCGAAGCCGGGGATCGGCTCCCCTGCCCCGTCGCCGCTCAGGCCGGAGATCGGGCGGCGCGGCAGCTCCACGCCGACGAGCATGCGGCGCTCGGCCACCCCCTCGTCGTCGCTCACGTGCTTGCGCCAGACGAGACGGCGGGGCATCCCCATCGGGCGGCCGTCGGTCTGCCACGTGCCCTGCCCCTCCCCTTCGAACCACCCCGCGAACGCGAGGTAGTCGTCGTCGGGGAGGCGGAGCAGCTCCGCGAACGCGCGGAAGTGCGGGGCCCGCGCCACGTCGGACCCGGCGAGGTCGACGGCGGCACGGTTCCACCGGCGCGTCCGGCCGATCCCGTCGAACGTCATCACGACGACGCCGGCCTCCTCGAGCATCTGGTTGAGCGAGCCGTTGCCGGCGGTGAGCTGGGCCACCCGCTGGTCCACCATGAGGTCGAGGGCGTCACTGAACGTCGAGATCTGGCGCTCCAGCTTCCGCTCCGTCGCGCGGTCGGTGGCCTGGATGATGACGGCGGGGCGGCCGCCGAGCGTGATCGCGCGGAGGGCCACGTCCACGGGCCGCCGCGCGTCGTCGTGCGCGACGAGCGCGTACTCGACGCCGCTGATGGCGCTCCCCTCGCGGCGGCTCCGCTCGGCGAGTTCAAGGAGCGGCGGGAGCGGGAAGATCTCGTCGAGCACCTCCATCCGGCCGTTCTGGATGGCCTCGAAGGGGAGCCCGGTGGCGGCGTAGAACGCGGGGTTCGCGTCGACGAGGTGGCCGTCCTGCGTCGCGATGAGGACGTAGTGGGGGTTCACCTGGAGGAGCGCCGCGGCGTGCGTTCGTAGTTCGGCCGCGCGTTCGCGGGCCTCGCGCAGCGCGGTGCCGAGGGTGTAGAGCGGCTCGGTGAGCCCGCCGAGGTCCTCGGTCGACTGGCTGAGCAGCTGGCGGAGCGCGGGCTCGGACAGGTTCGACGACGCCGCCACGCGCTCGGCCAGCGTCTGGAGGCGCTTCGCGGGGGCGGCCCCGCTCTGGCGGGCCCACCATGCAAGGGCCCCCGCCACGAGGAGCCACCCGAGGAAGGCGGCGCCTACGGCCCGCCACGCCTTCGGCTTGAACCGGGCGTGGGCGGCGCCGTCGCTGCGGAGCACGGCTACCCGGCGCCCGTCCCCTTCGACCGACTGGACGGCGAGGAAGTGCGGACGCCCGTTCCAGCGGACGACCCGCTGCACGGCTTCTGCCTGTCCGGCCGCGGCGATAACTCCCCGCCCATTCATCGCCTGCCCGGTTTCGGAGGCGCTCCCCGCGAGGGGGCGCCCGCGGGCGTCGAGGAGCATGGCGGCGTCGAGAGCGCGGTCGGCGGCGGCGCGGGCGAAAAGCTGCTGCGCCCGATCGGAGGCAGGGTCGTCCTGAACGGCGGCGGCGAGGGCGCCGGCGACGGCGGCCAGCTCCTGCTGCTCCCCCCGCGAGATCGTCTCCCACGCCTCCACCAGGTAAAGCCCGGTCGCTGTGATCGCCACGACCGTGAGCAGGACCAAGAGCGCAGCGGCGGCGCGCACGGGGGGGGTGAGGGTGGGCATCGGGACGGGGGCTGCTCCGCAGGGCGGGGGCGTCGCGCAGGACCCCGGGGGGTTACGGATCTATCCCGCCTCCCCCCCCACACGGCCTTCCGGGCGGGAAGAACGCGGTCGGATGCCTGCGAAATCGCTTCTCCTGCGGGCCGGACAAAGCCCGTGCCGCCGGGGGGTCACCCCAACCCCGGCACGCGGTCTACAGCGGCGAAGCCCCGCTCGGACCGCTCGATGCGGGCCGTCGCCGTTTCGGGGTCGTGCTCGAAGAAGACCCGCCACGCTTCGTCGGCCGCGCGGGCGAGCAGCCGCTCTTTCTCGGCGAGGGTGTCGAGCGGGGCCACGTCGTACGCCATGATCCAGAGGAGCGGGACGTGCGCCGCCGTCGGCAGGAGGTCGGCCGCGAAAAGCAGCGCCTCCCCTTCCCCCCTGACGAGCGGGAGCTGCATCCCGCGCGTGTGCCCGTCCACCACGACGGCCTCGACGTGCGGCACGAGCTCGCCGGGGCCGTCGAGGAAGTGAAGCTGGCCGGAAGCTTCGAGGGGGTCGAGGTTCTCCGGGAGGAACGAGGCCTGCTCGCGCGGGCTCTCGTGCGCCCACGCCCAGTGGCTCCGCTGCACGTGGTACGTCGCGTTGGGGAACGTGACGGCGAGCGTGCCGTCGGGGCGGCGCGTGGTAGAGCCGCCCGCGTGGTCGAAGTGGAGGTGCGTGAGGACGACGTCGGTCACGTCCTCCGGCGCGACGCCGAGCGCCGCGAGCGAGCGCCGGAGGTCGGAGCGCTCGGGGTCGATGGCGAAGAGGCGGGCGAACTTCGCGTCGTACTTGTCGCCGAGGCCGTCGTCGACGAGAACGGTGCGGCCGTGCCCACGCAGGAGGAGGCACCGCATGGCGAGGGGGATGCGGTTCTCGTCGTCGGGCGCGAGCTGCTTGGCCCAGAGCGCCTTCGGGACGATCCCGAACATGGCGCCGCCGTCGAGCCGGAAGCGCCCGGCCTCGACGACGTCGAGTTGGTAGCCGGCCAGGTTCATGCGCGAGAGGAGCAGGTGGCTTGCAAGGAAGGATAGCGCCCCCGCTGCTACTCCTCTTCGTCGTCCTCCTCGCCGCCGACCTCCGGCATCCCGGAGGGGTGGCCGTCGCCCCGCGCGATTTCGTTGATCTGGCGGGCCCGCTCGACGCGCGCCAGCAGCGCCCCCACGTGCTCGACGAGGAAGTGCACGCGCTCGTTCTCGGTGGGCATCTCCAGGAGCCGCTGCTTGTCCTCGAGGTCCAGCCCGGCGTTACGCGCGACGACGAACGAGGCCCACCGGGCCGCCTCGTAGGCCGAGGGCCGGAGCTTCTCGCCGGCGATCTCGAGCAGCTTGAGGTGCTGCGTGATCATCCGCTCGCGGGCGTCCACGTCCACCGCGCCGGGCTCGGCGGCGGGGCCGAACGGCTCCACCTCGGCCGTGAGGTAGGCCCGGTCGCGGAAGATCTCGACGATGCGGAAGCGGTCCTCCCCCTGCGCGAGGAGGTCGAGACGGCCGTCGTCGTAGCGCGTGAGGATGCGGCGGATCCGCGCCGAGCACCCCACGTCGGCGTGCGACGACTCCGACGCGTAGACGACCCCGAAGGGCACCTCCTCGTCGAGGCAGTACCGGACCATCTCGCGGTAGCGCGGCTCGAAGATGTGGAGCGGCACCGGCTCGTCCGGGTAGAGGACGAGGTTGAGCGGGAAGAGGGGCAGCAGCTCGGGGAGGCGGCTCATGCGCGCGCATACCCCGCCCGCCCGGCAAGGTTCACCCCTCTGAGGGGCCCGCGGGGGCGCCCCCCGGCCCGTTGTCCTCGGGGATCGCCGCGCCGCGGGGGACCAGCCCGTGCCACGGCGCGAACACCGGGATCAGCAGCAGGCCCGGGAGACCGGCGGCGACGGTGATCAGGAAGAACGTGGGCCATCCCACGACCTCGGCGATGCGCCCGGTCGGCGCGGCGAGGAACGTGTTCGCCGTGGCGAAGGCGCTGGAGAGGAGCGCGTACTGCGTGGCCGTGAAGCGCGCGTTGCACAGGCTCATGAGGAACGCGACGAACGTGGCCCCGAGGAGCCCCTGGCAGAAGTTCTCGACCACGACGGCGGCCGTCATCATCCCGAGGTCGCGCCCGCCCAGGGCGAGGGCGTAGTACCCGAGGTTGCTCACCACGCCGAGCACGCCGGCCACCCACACCGAGCGGTTCAGGCCGATCCGCGCGACGAGGGCGCCCCCCGCGAGGGCCCCCACGATCACTGCCACCAGCCCGACGCCGCCGCGGACGGCGCCCACCTCGGTCTGCGTGAACCCCGTCTCCTCGTCCAGCAAGAAGGGGACGGTCATGAACTGCCCGAGCGCGTCGGAGAGGCGGTAGAGGAGGATGAAGAGGAGGACGAGGAGGGCGAGCCCGGGGCCGAGCCGCTGGAAGAACTCGCGGAACGGCCCGACGACCGCGGCGGCGAACGTCTCGGGCGGGCGGGGCGCGCGCTCCGGCTCCGGCGCGAAGAGCGTGGCCGCGACGCCGAGCAGCATCAGCGCCCCGAGCCCGGCGTACACCGCGGGCCACTCGAACCGGTCGGCGAAGACGAGCGCGAACGAGCCCGTCACGAGGAGGGCCACGCGGTACCCCATCACGAACAGCGAGGCGCCGGCGCCCGTCTCGCGCGCCGTGAGCACGTCGGTCCGGTACGCATCGGCGGCGATGTCCTGGCTCGCCGAGAGGAACGCGATGAGGAGCGCGTTCACGGCGAGGAGCATCGTCGCCTCGCGCGGCGACTGGAGGGCCATCGCCGCGATGGCGACGGCGAGGCCTACCTGAAAGACGAGCAGCCACCCGCGGCGACGCCCGAGGAACGGCGGCACGTACCGGTCCAGCACCGGCGCCCACACGAACTTCCACGTGTACGGCACCGCGACGAGCCCGAGCAGCCCGATCGTCGTGAGGTCGACGCCTTCGACCGTGAGCCACGCCTGGAGCGCATCGCGCGTGAGGAGGTACGGGAGCCCGGAGGCGAACCCGATCAGGGCGAGGGCCACCATCTTCCGCTGGCCGAACACGCGGAGGGCCGATGGGCCTTGTGGTTCCATAGGAGAGGCGCGCTAGAGGAGGGGGAGAAAGTACCGCGCGCCCCGCCTCCGGGACCTCCTTAGCTTCCCCGGCCCTCCCCGATTGCCGCCTGTGCCCCCCCTCCGCTCCGCCGCGCTGTGCGTGCTTCGCTTCGCGTTGCCCTTCGGGGCTCTCGCCCCCGCCGCGGCCGCGCAGCCCTTCGCGTTCGGCTCGGCGGACGACCCCCTCGAGCCGGGCGCCCGCCGGCCGGGCCGCCTCACGACGACGGTAGCGGCGTACGCCGGGCCGGCGTGGATCGGCGGCACGTGGCGGCTCGCGCTCGCCGCCGAAGCGGAAGGCTACGCCGGCCCCTTGAGCGCCGCCCTGGGCGGCGCGCTCCACCCCGGCCCGGGCGGGCTCTACGACGCCGAAGCCGACGAGGCCTACGACCTCGCCCGCGTTGTCCGATACCTCCGCCACGAGCCCCGGCCGGGCGTGCCGCTCTACGCCCGCCTCGGTCCGACGCAGCACCTCGACCTCGGCGTGGGCCACCTCGTCCGCGACTTCGGAACGACAGCCGCGTGGGATGAGCGGGACCTCGGCGCCGAGGCGATGGTGCGCACCGGCTTTGGGTCTATCGCCGCCTTCACCGACGACGTCCGCCTCGACGGCGTCGTTGGCGCGCAGGTAGAGATCGAGCCCCTCACGCGCAGCACCGACACCCGCCTCCGCTCGCTCCGCCTGGCGGCCGGCGCCGTCCATGACTTCGCCCTCGGTGGCGACTCGGCGGTGACGGCCGTCAGCGCGGACGTGCGCGTCGCCCTCTTCGAGCTCGGTGGGCTCCGCCTCTCTCCCTTCGCTTCCTACGCGCGGTACCTCCAGCACGGCCAAGGCGTCGGCCTCGGGGCCGACTTCGGAGCGAACGAGCTGGCAGGCATGGCGCGGCTCCGGCTCCGAATGGCCCTCTTCGTCTCGGGCGAGGGGTTCATACCGGGCTACTTCGGCCCGCTCTACACGGTCTCCCACAACGACCGCCGCATCGTCCTCTCCGACACGTA
Organism: Rubricoccaceae bacterium; assembly: GCA_035628035.1. Classification (GTDB taxonomy): domain Bacteria; phylum Bacteroidota; class Rhodothermia; order Rhodothermales; family Rubricoccaceae; genus DASPKS01. The sequence goes on along the minus strand of DASPKS010000249.1, from coordinate 8,640 downwards.
TTACGATGATGACCCCTCCACGTCGCTGGAGGGCGTCTCGCTCGACGACGTCACGCGCGGGGTGGACCTCGTGACAGAGCTGCGCGTGCTCACGTTCGGGGCCCTCCTCCTCCATACCTACTTCCGCCGGCACTACGGCGGCGGGGAGCGCCTCAGCGAGTTCACGCTCCGTCTGGCCGCGCAGCCGCGCGCTACCGAGGGCGTCCGGTTCGCGTTCGTCGTCCAGCGCGAGGCGCTCGGCGGGTTCTTCTCGATCTTCGGGCCGCTCGAAGACCGCAACACCCTCCTCTTCGAGATCGCCTCGCCCGTCGGGCCGGCCCACCTTCACCTCCGCGCGCGGTACGGCTACCTCCGTCTCCCCGACGATGCTGAGGGTCACCGGCGCTTCCTCGTCGAGCGCCGGTTCGAGCCGCTCGTCGGCCTCCGCGTCCCGCTCTAAGAAAGACCCACGTGTCCCCCCAGCTCAAGCGGACCCTCTTCGTCGTCGGCAGCTTCGTCCTCGGCGGCGGGCTGCTCTACCTCGCCCTCCGGGGCGTGGACTTCGGCGCCGTCGGCGACGCCCTCCGGACGGCCGAGTACGGGTGGCTCGTCCCCCTCGTCGGTGTCACGCTCCTCTCGCACTACTTCCGGGCGTGGCGGTGGCAGATGCTGCTCGAGGCACTGCCCGAAGAGGAGCGGGCCGCCCGCCCCTCGATCAGGGAGGCGTTCTACGCACTGATGATCGGGTACATGGTGAACTACGCTGCGCCGCGCCTGGGCGAGGTCGTGCGCGCGGCCAACTTCGCGTCGCGGAGCCGGATGCGGATGCCGGGCGTGTTCGGGACCGTCGTCGTGGAGCGCGTGCTCGACGTAGTGACACTGGGCATAGCGCTCGTCTCCGTCGGGCTGCTCTACGGGGCGCGGCTGGCGGGTGTGCTCGGCGTCTTCGGGGGGGGCGTACGCGATGTGGTGGGCGGGCTGCCCCCCTTCCCGCTCCCGCTCCTCATCATGGGTGGGGGGCTCCTCGCGGCGGCCGGGCTGCTCGCGTTGCGGTGGTTGCTCCGGCGGGGTGGCCGGGTCGGCAGCGCCGCGCGCAACTTCGGCGCGGGGCTCGCCTCGGTCCTCCGGTCCCGGCGCCGCGTGGGCATCGTGCTCACGTCCATCGCCACCTGGCTCTGCTACGGGCTGATGGCCTACTTCCCGCTCCGGATGCTCGGCATCGCGCAGGCGTACGGGCTCGGGCTGGTCGACGCGTGGGCGCTCATGAACGTCGGCGCCATCGGGATCGCGCTGCCTTCGCCCGGCGGGACCGGCTCGTTCCACTACGTGACCATCCAGACGCTCGTCCACCTCTTCGGCGTCGACGCCGCGCCGGCCGCCACGTACGCCCTCCTCACGCACGCCGCCCAGCTCGTCTTCTTCTGCCTCGGCGGGTTCATCAGCCTGCTCCTCCAGGGGACCAGCCTGGGCGCGCTCCGCCGCACCGCCGCGACGGCCGAGCGCGAGGCCGAGGAGATCGCCGAGGATGTCGCTGTGGACGTGAGGCCGTCGGAAGCATGACGCTCCCCTCCCGTCGCGCCCTTCTCGTGATCGGCGTTGCAGCCCTCGCGGGCCTCGCAGCTTTCCTCCTCGCCCCGCGCTTGCGGGAGGCCGTCGCCCCGTCCCGCGACCTCGGCGCCCTCCCGGCCGCCGCCCTCGACGCCCTCCCGGACTCCCTCCTCGGCGCGCGCCTCTCCCTCGCCGGGTTCGTCGCCGACCAGGACGACCGCGGCCATCTGTACCTCGACGACGGCACGGCCCTCGTGCGCGTCCGCCTGCCGGAGCCCCCCCCCTCCCTGCTCGGGCTCCACCTCCTCGTCCGGGGGCGCCTCCGCCGGGCCGGCGGGCTCCCCCTCGTGGCGGCCGAAAGCTGGCATTACGACTCGACGGCGGCGGCCGTCCGTTCGGCGCCCCGCCGCGACCGTTCGCGGCGCTGGGCTTGGTGAGGGTTTTGGCGTGCCGTAGTGTTCGCGTGGGCTTTCGCCCGAACCCCGTCACCTTGCCCCACCATTTCTACCGATGCACGCTGAAAGCAATCCCCTGAGCGGGCTGGTCAGCGAGGAGGTCTACGCGCTCCTGGAGCAGCACAACCTGCTCAGCGAGAAGGGCGTGCGCGACTTCCACATCCGGAACCAGTTCCGCGACCTCCGCCGGCGTAACGTCCCCGCCTTCGAGGCCATCGAGGAGCTGCGCGACCGGTACCCCTACCTCCAGTTCGACACCATTCGCAAGATCGTCTACGGCCTCCGGAAGCGGGGCTGACGGCTTGCCCGAGCACCCGCGGATTGGGTGAGAGACGGACGGGGTGGCTCCCGTCCGGTCAGAGGGAGCGGCGCCGCGACCTGCGCAAGGTCGCGGCGCCGTTTTTTTGCTTCGTTCGCTGCCCTACGGTGCAGCGAACAGCGAGACGTTTTCAGCGCCGCCTATGGGGGGGGGTATCCCGGTCTTTCACCGCCGCAAAGAGCGCGATGCCGGCGGCGACGGAGGCGTTGAGGCTCTCGGCCGGGCCGCGCATCGGGATGGCCGCGAGGATGTCGCACGCGGCGGCAACGCGGGGGCGGAGGCCGCGACCCTCGTTGCCCACCACGAGGACGACGGCGCGGTCCCAGTCATAGGCCCACACGGTCGAGCGCGGCACATCGCCCCCCTCTCCCCCGTCTAGGCCGACGACCCAGTAGCCGCGCTCCTTCATCGCCATCAGGCTGTCGGCGAGGTTCGCCACGCGGGCGAGGGGGACGCGGAGGGCCGTGCCCGCGCTGGCTTTCACGGCGGCCGCGCTGAGCGGGGCCATCCGCCGCTCCGGCACGATCACACCGGCCGCCCCGGCGGCGACGGCGCTCCGCAGCATCGCGCCGAAGTTGTGGGGGTCCTCGATCTCGTCGAGCGCGAGGAGGACGGGCTTCGTCGCGCGCACGGTATCGAGATCCGGCGCGATGGCCGAGAGCATCTCGTCGAGGTCGGCGTACGCGATGGGGGCGACGAAGGCGACGACGCCCTGGTGGTTCGCATCGGGCGCAGCGCGGGCGAGCTTCTGCGCGGGGACGACCTGCACGGGCACCCCGGCCGCCTTCGCCGCGCGGCGGATGGCGTCGACGGCGCTCCCGTGCGCGCCGTGCTGGAGGAGCACCTTCTCGACGCGCCCGTCGCCGCGCTCCAGCGCTTCGCGCACCGGGTTCCTCCCCACGAGGACGCCGGAAGCCTCTGGCGCTATCGGGCGTCGTCCGCTGCTCATCGCGCGAGTTCCTCCAGGCGTGTGGCGAGCGCACCCACGGACCCCTCGTGCTCGGGCTTCATCAGCACGCTGCGCAGGACGCGCGCGTGGGGCCGGTCCACCATAAGGCTGGGGTGACGCGCCGCGAGCCGGCCGGCGTCCATCCGGTAGAGGCTGAGGTAGAGGGGATCGGTGGGGTCACTCATCGCAGCGTCGAACACGCGCTGGCTGGCCCCATCAACGGCCGAGAGCGACGGCGCCTTCGGGAAATAGGCGACGATGTCGGTTTCGGGCCGCGCGTAGAGGGTGAGCGCGTCGGACGCCTCGATCCGGTCGGCGAAGGCGCGGGCGGCCCGGAGGCTGGCGGCGAGGATGGGGCCGAGGCCATCGTCGGCGCGGAGTGGGAGGCAACGGAGCGTCAGCCAGAGCGCGGCGGCAGCGGCGCCGGGCCGGGAGCACTCCAGGCTGATCTCGCCGAGGTGCAGCTGCTCGCTGGTGAAGTAGGTGTACGGTGAGTCGTGGCGGTAGAAGCGGCCGACGGACGGGTCGCGGAAGAGCACGCACCCGCAGCCGTAGGGCTGGAGCCCGTGCTTGTGCGGGTCCACCACCACCGAATCCGCCTCGGCAATGGCGCGGAAGTGCGCGGACGGAAATCCCGCAAGCGATTCCTGAAATCCCGGTAGCTCCGCCGGCACGCGCTCGCCGAACCGTAGGTCGGCGAGCAAAACAAAAAAGCCCCCGTAGGCGGCGTCGATGTGGACGCGGGCGCCGTAGCGGCGGGCCAGCGGGATCGCTTCTGTGAGTGGATCAACGGCGCCAAGCCCCGTCGTCGCGGCCGTGAGCACGACGGTACCAATGCGGTCGGTTCGCAGGGCGGCTTCGAGTGCGTCGAGGTCGACCCACCCCTCGGGCGTGGCGGCGACGGGCACGGCCTCCATGCGGAGCACCTGCGCCATCCGGCCGTGCGTGTAGTGGGCGTCCGTCGAGAACGCGACGGCCTTGCCGGGGTGCAGCTCGCGGGCGGCCCAGAGCGCTTCGAGGTTGGCCATCGTGCCGCCGCCCGTGAGGTGGCCGAGCGCTTCCTCCGGCAGCCCGAACATCGCAGCTAGGTCGCGTACGACCTCCTTCTCCATCTGCCCCGTTGGCGGGCCGCCGTCGAGGGCGTGGTTGTTCGGGTTGAGCCGCATCGCCGCCGCGTAGGCCGCCCACGCGACCGGGTGCGGCGGCTTCAGCATCTGGCCGGCGTAGCGCGGGTGGAAGAACGGGTACATCCCGCCGTCGTCGCCAGGCGGCGCGGTGAGCCGCGAGAGGAAGTCATCGAGCGCCTCGGCGAGACGCTCTTCTTCTACCCCCAGGCTCGGATGCCGCTCGAAGGGGCCGAACGACGCCTCCCGATGGTCGAGCGCGTCGAGGGCGCGGCCGAGGAGCGCCCGCGCGTCGGGGTAGCGCGGCGCGCCCATCAGGCAGCGGCCGGGGCGCCGTTTGGGGCGGCAGTTGGCCCGTGCGCCGGCGGCGTCGGCTGCGCGCGTCGCGTGAAGAAGGCAAGCCCGATGAGGCCGAGCACGAACAGCCCGATGGCGATGAGCTGCGCCTGCGAGAGCGTCCCGACGCGGTCGGGGTTCACGCGGATGAACTCGATGAGGAACCGCTCGACGGCGGCGAAGACGAGGTAGAGCGAGAACAACCACCCCGCCTTGAAGGGATGCTTCCGCACGGCCCAGAGCACGCCGAAGAGGGCGAGTGCCATGAACGTCTCGTAGAGCATCGCGGGGTAGACGCCGCCGCCGGGGCACTGCGCGGCGAGGTCCTCACCGAGGATGTTGCGCGGGAAGTCCTCCGTCCAGAGGAACGTAGGGAGGAAACCCGGCTTGTCGGCGGGATCGGAGCACACGCCCCAGTCGCCGTCGCCCGCGAGGTAGCAGCCGATGCGGCCGATCCCGTAGCCGAGCAGGAGCGTCGGCGCGATGGCGTCGGCCATGCGGGGGATCGAGAGCCCTTTCTTGTGGACGTACCACGCGATGGCGAAGCTCGCGCAGATGAGCCCGCCGAAGAACGACAGCCCCGACGCGGAGAGGAGCATCGCCCCGGGGTTCTCGACGAACTCGCCCCAGTAGTCGAGGATGTGGAGGAGCTTCGAGCCGAGCACGCCCACGGCGGCGGCGATCCCCATCATCGTCCACACGAGCGCCGACGGGGGCGCCTGCTCGACCTTCTCCCGGCCTTTCGCGTCCTTCCCCTTTACGCGGACGCTCCCGACCTGCCCCGCCGCGTGCATCCGGTCGAGCTCCTTCCGCAGGACCGCCGCGGCCGCGAGGAGCCCGAGCGCCACCATGAAGCCGAACGAGTAGATCGGCAGCGGGAGGTTGACCCCGAAGAGGTCGCGGAAGAGGTCGCTGAGGCGCGGGTACATCGAACCTAGCCGGCTACACCGAGGGGGAGGCGCGCGCGGAGGGCGTCGGCGAGGCCGCCCAGCGAGACGGCCTGCTGCTCCGACGTATCGAGGTCGCGGAGGAGCACCTCACCGGAGGCCAGCTCGTTGCTGCCCGCGATGACGGCGAAGCGAGCCTTCTGCCGGTCGGCCTCCTTCATCTGTGCTTTCATCGAGCGCCCTTGGAGGTCAAAGGTGACTGCTAGGCCAGCTGCCCGAAGGCGTTGCGCCTCCGCGAACGCCCACCGCTGCGCGTCGTCGCCGAGCGCTACGATGAATATGCCGAGGCGAGGCGGGGGCGGATAGACCGTAGCCTCTGCGGCAAGGAAGAGACGTTCGAATCCGGCTGCCCATCCTACGGCCGGCACGGTGGTTTTTCCTCCCACCATCTCGGCTAGCCCATCGTACCGCCCGCCGGCAGCCAGCGCGCTCTGCGCGCCTAGTTCGTCGGACTCGAGCTCGAACACGACGCCGGTGTAGTAGTCAATCCCGCGCACGAGGAGCGGGTCAACGACGAACGGAATGCCGAGGTCGGTGAGGAGGGCCTGCACGGTATCGAAGTGCGCGCGGTCCTCCTCGCCGAGGAAGTCGGTGAGGCGGGGAGCGCCCGCGAGGAGGGCGCGCTCGCGCTCGTCCTTCGTGTCGAGCAGGCGGAGGGGGTTCTGATGGAGGCGTTGCTGACTCGTCGCGGAGAGCGTCTCCCGGTGTGGGGCGAAGTAAGCGCGGAGGGCGTCGCGGTACCGCTCGCGGCTCTCGCCACTGCCGAGGGCGTTCAGCCGGAGGCGCGTGTCGGTGATCCCGAAGGCGTCGTAGACGGCGCGGAGGCACGCGATGGCCTCGGCATCCGATGCGGGCGCGCCGCTCCCGAGCAGTTCGATCCCGAACTGGTGGAACTGGCGGAACCGCCCCTTCTGCGGGCGCTCGGCGCGGAAGCAAGGACCGATGTAGTACAGCCGCTGCGTGCCGCCGCGCTGGTGGAGGGCGTGCTCCAGGTACGCCCGCATCACGGGGGCCGTGACCTCTGGACGGAGCACGTAGTCCTCGTCCTCGCGTTTTACTACGAACATCTCCTTCTGGACGATGTCGGTCGTCTGCCCGACGCCCCGCGCAACGAGGCCAAGCGGCTCGATGATCGGCGTCCGAATCTCCTCAAACCCGAATCGTTCGAGCACCCCTCGTACGACGTTCTCAGCGTAGTTCCAAGCATGACTGCTCGGGATGACCTCGTCCATTGACCCTTGAAAAAAGGGAAGGACGTCGAAGGTGCCGCGGACGGTCTGGAACATCACCCGAGGTGCTCCTCGGCCGCGCGGAAGGCCGCGAGGATCTCGGCCTCGCTGCGGGCGGCCAGCAGGCGCGCGCGGAAGGCGTCGTCGCTCATCAGGCGCGAGATCCGGCTGAGCAGGCGGACGTGCGCGCCGCGCTCCTCTTCCGGCCCGGCCGCAAGGAAGACGAGGCGGACCGGCTCCCCGTCGAGCGCGCCGTAGTCGACGGGGTGGGTCGTGATCGCGAAGGCGGCCACGGTATCGGTCACGGCTGCCGTCCGCGCATGCGGGAGGGCAAGCCCCTTCCCGACCCCGGTCGACATCACTTCCTCGCGCTGGCGAACGTCGTCGCGGAGCTGCTCCAGGTCACGCACGGCCGGGGCCCCTCTCAGCAGCGCCACCACCCCCTCGATGATCTCGTCCTTCGTCTTCCCCGGGAGCCCCACGCACACCCGCCCGGGCCCGAGGAGGTCAGAGACGGAGGGGGAGCCGACGTGGAGCATAGAAGGGCGAATGGGGCGGGCGCGAATATACCCCCGCCCCACCGACGGGTTCGGCCGCCGCTCACCCCGAACGAGCCCCCTCGACGACGCGGAGGCGGTCGAGCACGTGCTGGAAATCGGCCGGCAGCGGCGCCTCGAAGTCGAGATCCTGCCCCGTGGTGGGGTGGCGGAAGCCGAGGGTGTGGGCGTGGAGGGCCTGGCGCGGGAGGGCGGCGAAGAGGTGGGCGAAGAACGCCCGCCGCGCGCCGGTGTCAGGCCCCTTCCGGATGCGGTCGCCGCCATACGTGGGGTCGCCGAAGACGGGGTGGCCGAGGTGCTGCGCGTGGGCGCGGATCTGGTGCGTACGGCCCGTCTCGAGGCGGAACCCCACGAGCGCCGTGTGCCGCTGCGGCTCGATGGTCTCGTAGTGCGTGACGGCGTGCTTGCCGCGCCCCTCGGGTACCACCGCCACGCGCTTCCGGTCGCGGGGGTCGCGCCCCAGCCACGTCTCGACCCGGCCGCCGGGCGGGTCGGGCACGCCCCAGACGAGTGCGAGGTAGCGCCGCCGGATTTTCCTGTTCGCGAACTGCTCGGCCAGCCGCGCGTGCGCCGCGTCGGTCTTGGCGACGACCATCAGCCCCGTCGTGTCCTTGTCGAGCCGGTGGACGAGGCCCGGGCGGACAGTCGGGTCGCCCTCGAAGCGGGGGCCGGCGGTCTCCGTCGAGAGGCCGAGCGGGGCGTCCTCGTCGAGCGCGTCCTCCTCGTCGTCGAGGCCTTCGAGGTCTTCGGCGGTGAGCGGCCCGGCGCCGACGTGGTGCAGGAGCGCGTTGACCAGGGTGCCGGAGCGGTGCCCGTAGGCCGGGTGCACCACCATCCCGGCCGGCTTGTTGACGACGAGCAAGAGATCGTCCTCGTAGACCACGTCGAGGGTGATAGGCTCGGGGACGACCTCGATGGGACGCGGGCGGAGGATCCGGCACAGGATCACGTCGCCCGGCTGGACGGGGTACGAAGGCTTCGTCTGGAGGCGACCGTTCACATCCACGCGGCCCTCGCGGATGCCCCGCTGCACCTTCGCCCGCGTGGCGTTCGGGAGCTTCTCGGTGAGGTACACGTCGAGGCGGACGCCCGGCTGCTGCCCCGCCGGCACGGCGATCTCGACGAGGGTTTCCTCACGCGCCTCCGGCATCGCGGCTAGCGGTCCTCCTGCCGTCGTTCCTGCGCTTCGGCCGGGCT
>DASPKS010000248.1:0-23721 GCA_035628035.1 Rubricoccaceae bacterium | reverse complement strand
GCCGACGGCGCATTCGTCCTCGACGGCTACGCCCTGGGCGGCCTCGACGCCTTCGCCGACTACCTCTACGCGCACGGCTCCCTCGACGACCTCCCGGAGCTCCCGTTCGTGGAGCACGAGGAGGAAGCGCCCGAGGACGATGCGCCCGACGCCTGAGGCGCCTTTTCTTCCACTATGTCCGAGACCCCCGGCCTGCTCCTCGTCGCCACGAACCGGCGTGCGCGGCACGACTACCACCTCGAAGCGCCCGTCGAGGCGGGGCTCGTGCTGCAGGGCTCCGAGGTGAAGTCGCTCCGCGAGGGGAAGGCGCAGCTCCAGGACGCCTTCGTCGCGTTCCGCGCGGACGGGGCCGACCTCGTGGGCGTCCACATCCCGCCGTACGCGCACGGCGGCTATGCCAACCACGAGCCCACGCGCCCGCGCCGGCTGCTCCTCCACCGCCGCGAGATCGAGAAGCTGAAGAAGGGCGTCGAGCAGAAGGGGTACACCATCGTCCCACTGAGGCTCTACTTCCGGAACGGCCGGGCGAAGGTCGAGATCGCCCTCGCGAAGGGGAAGAAGACCTACGACAAGCGCGAGACCATCGCCACGCGCGACGAGCAGCGCCGCCTCGACCGCGTGCTGAAAGGGGACCGCCGCGACCGGGATTAGGAGAGCCAGGGTGTAATGACTACCGAAGCGCTTACGAACGCTGCCTTGCTCGCGACCGGTGCGGCAATCAGTGTGCTGATGATCCTCTATAGCATAGCATGGTGGAACAAGGCGCTAGGGTACGAGAACACGGCCTTCATGACCAAAGCGATGAGGGTGCTCCGGTCCCTGGCGTGGTATGGGCTTTTGATACTGCTCGCGGTCGGGATCTACTCCTATGTACGCTATCAGGCAGGGGACCCCTGAGCGTCCTTGCTGAGCGCCTGAAATAAGCAAACACCGATAGCAGCAGACGAGGAAGGGCAGTCGGCAGCACGATCTTCCGCTTTCTCTACCGTCCTCCAGAATGCCGTTCCCACCTATCGAAGAACAGCTCGCCGCGATCCGGCGCGGCGTGGCCGAGATCCTGCCCGAGGACGCCCTCGCGGCGAAGCTGAAGCAGTCCGCCGAGGCGAACCGCCCGCTCACGGTCAAGCTCGGGTGCGACCCCTCGCGGCCCGACCTCCACCTCGGGCATGCCGTCGTCCTCCGGAAGCTCCGGCAGTTCCAGGACCTCGGCCACAAGGCCGTGCTCATCGTCGGCGACTTCACGGCGATGATCGGGGACCCCTCCGGGAAGAGCAAGACGCGCCCGCCGCTCACGTTCGAGGAGACCCGCGCGAACGGGCAGACCTACTTCGACCAGGCCGCGAAGGTGCTCGACCCCGACCCCGCCAAGCTGGAAATCCGCTACAACTCCGAGTGGCTCAATGCCATGACCTTCGCCGACGTGATCCGCCTCGCGAGCCGGTACACCGTCGCGCGGATGCTGGAGCGCGACGAGTTCGAGCAGCGCTACGAGGCCGGCGAGCCCATCGCCGTCCACGAGTTCCTCTACCCCCTCGCGCAGGCGCAGGACTCCGTCCACCTCCAGGCCGACGTGGAGCTGGGCGGGACCGACCAGAAGTTCAACCTGCTCGTGGGGCGGAGCATCCAGGAGGCGAGCGGGCTGGCGCCGCAGGTGTGCGTGCTGCTCCCCATCCTCGAAGGGACCGACGGCGTGCAGAAGATGTCGAAGTCGCTCGACAACTACATCGGGCTGGCCGAGCCGCCCGAGGAGATGTACGGGAAGACGCTCTCCGTCCCGGACGCGCTCATCTACCGCTACGTCGAGCTGGCGACGGACATCCCGACGGCGCGCCTCGACCACTGGCGCGACTACGCCGCGCGCGAGCCGCGCAACGCCAAGCACGACCTCGCCTTCACGCTCGTGCGGATGTACCACGGCCACGCCGCCGCGCAGGCGGCCCGCGCCCACTTCGAGCGGACGGTGATCCAGAAGGAGGTGCCGGAGGACGTGCCCGAGTTCACGCCCGAGGCCGAGGGCGGGCGGATCGGCCTGCTCGACCTCCTGCGGCAGGCCGGGCTCGTGGCCTCGAACGGCGAGGCCCGCCGGCTCGTCCAGCAGGGCGGCGTGACGCTCGACGGGGAGAAGGTGGACGACCCCGCGCGCATACTGGACCTGGCCGACGCGCCGTTCCTGGTGAAGGCCGGGAAGCGGCGGTTCGTCCGCGTGCTCCCGCCAGCCTGACCCGTTCGCGCCGCCGGCCGTACCGTTCGGGCGCCCCGCTAAACCGGGCGGCCGAAAGGGCTTGACGGCCCACCGTTTTTGGGCGGACTCTATCCTGCCAGCCGTCCCCTCTATGCGGCGTTGCTTCGCCCTTCTCACCGCCCTCGCGTGGGCCACCGTCTCGGCGGCCCAGCCCGCGCCTGTGGACGAGGGCGACGCCGCCTACGCCGCTGGGCTCGACGCCCTCCGTGCCGCGCAGTACGACGAGGCCGCGCGCCTCTTCGCCGAGGCCGCCGCGCGGAACCCCCGCCACGCCGGGGCCCACTACGGGCTCGGCCTCGCCTACGCCGCCGACTCCCCGGTTCACGACGAGGCCCGCGCCGCGCGCGCCCTCGACCGAGCCCTCCGCATCGACCCCGACAACGCGGCCATCCTCGCCGCTCGCCTCGACGCCTTCCGCCGCACCACGGGCGAGCACCGCGCCTTCAGCGCGTCCGACACGCGGCGCCTCGCCCTCGCCGACCGGCTCCTCGACCTCGATCCGGCGAGCGCGCTTGGCCACGAGGAGCGCGCGCTCCACCACTTCCTCGAGTTCGAGTGGCGGCGCGGGCTCGCGAACCGCCAGGGGGGCTGGGACCCGCAAGCGTCGCGCGGGCCGAGCGGCGCGGCCAACCGCGCCCGCGCCCGCGCCGAGGAGCACCTCGCGCTGGCCCTCGCCGCCGATCCTGCGCGCGCCTCCGCTCACCGCCTCCGCGTTCGCCTCCGCGCGGCCGCGCGCGACGACGCGGCGCTGCTTGACGCCGCCCGCGCCGCCTTCGCTGCGCGGCCGACCGACCCCGAGGCCGGCCTCTATCTCGGCCTCGCCGCGTACCGCACCGGCGACCTCGTCACGGCCGAAGCCCACTTCACGTCCTCCCTCGCGCGGCTCTCCCCCGAGGAGCGCGCGGCCTTCGAGGACCTCTCGCGTTTCCTCACCGAGGAGGAGCGGGCGGCCTACGCCGCCGACTCGGCCGACTTCGCCGACCGCTTCTGGCGCGCGCGTGATCCCCGCCTCCTCACCGGTCACAACGAGCGGTTGCTGGAGCACTACGCCCGCCTCGTCCTCGCCGACCTCCTCTTTACCGACCCCCGCGCCGAGCGGCCCGGCTGGGCCACCCCGCGCGGCGAAGTGTTCGTCCGCTACGGCCCGCCCGAGCAGGAGTTCGACTGGATGGCCACCGACTTCGTCGCGAAGGACTTCGGCGCGTTCGAGCGGTGGTCCTATGGCGACTTCTCGCTCCTCTTCGAGGATGCCTTCCGCAGCGGCGACTACGACTTCTGGAGCTCGGCCGCCGGCGAGGACGACGCCACGCGCGCGCGGAGCCTCTTCCGCCGGATGCCCGAGCGGTTCGTCTACCGTCCGGCCGAGCGGCAGGTCGCCTTCCCCTTCCTCACGGCCGCCTTCAAGGGCGAGCGCGGGGGCGTGGACCTCCTCGTGCCGTACGGCGTCCCGCTCCGGCCGCCGGGCGATCCGGGTGAGCGTGAGCCGTCGGCGGCGATGACCGGGTTCGGGCTCGAGAGCGGCGCCTTCCTGCTCGGCCCCGACGGCGCGGTGGTGGCCGACGCGCGACGCACCGCGCACCGCGCGCGCCCCGTATCGGCCGCCCGCTACGCCGGCTTCCACCTCTGGGCCGACGGGTTCTCGCTCACCGCGGAGCCGGGCGCCTACACGCTCGCGGTGGAGTTCGAGCAGGAGGCCAGTCGGACCGTGGGCCTCGCCCGCGCGGCCGTCACGCTGCCGTCGTTCCCCGAGGGGCGTCTCGCCCTATCCGACCTGCTCCCGGGTACGCTCGTCGAGGAGCACGCGGAGGGGGGCCAGGGCCGGCTCGTGCGGCGCGGTTTCACCATTGCGCCCGCCCCATGGACGGTGTTCCGCCCCGAGGACCCGCTCTACCTCTACTTCGAGGTGTACGGGCTCGCCCTCGAAGGGGACCGCACGCGCTACGAGGTGGACGCCACACTCAAGCCGCAGGAGCGCCCCGGCCCCCTCGCGCGGGTGGCCCGCCGGCTGTTCGGGCGGCGGGCCCCCTCCGGCGTGGCCGTTCGCTTCGACGCCTCCGGGCCCACCCCCGACGAGGGGCAGTACGTCCTCCTCGACACGTCGGGCCAGCGGGCCGGGCCGTACCTTCTCACCCTCCGCATTCACGATCGGGTGAGCGGCCAGACCGTCGAGGTCACGCGGCCCCTCCAGCTCGAGTAGCGCGGCCCCGCCGCCCGCGCGGTTCCCCTCCGGCGAACGCCCCCCTGCGATGATCCCGTCCCGCGCTCCTTTCCGGCGTCGAGCCCTCCTCCTCGCGGCCGGCTTCTTCCTGTGGGCCGGGGCTGCCGCGGCCCAGCCGGATGTAGCGGAGGCCCGCATTCAGGAGGGCATCGAGGCCTACCGTGACGGCCGCTTCGAGGAGGCCCGGCGTTCCTTCGAGGCCGCCGTCGCTGCCGACGAGACCAGCGCCGAGGCGCACTTCCTCCTCGCCCGCATCTACTTCGACACGCCCCTCCGGGACGAGCGCCTGGCCGGCCGAGAGATCCGCCGCGCCCGCGACCTCGCCCCCGACAACCTCACCTACATGGTGGCGGAGCTCCAGCAGCTCCGCACCGACACGTGGAACTTCTTCCAGGAGATGGAGCGGTTTCGCCGCCGTGTCCTCCTCGCCCGCCGCATCCTCTCGCTCGACTCCACCAACGCCTTCGCCCACGAGGAGCTCGGCGCCGCGTTCATCCGGGACTTCTGGGCCTACCGCAACGCCGTCGCCTTCCCCAACGTCGGCTTCGACGACCGCCCGGAGCTCCGCGTGGACCGGAAGGAGTTCCCCGAGGCGAGCACGGAGCCGGGCGGCGAGCCGCCGGAGCCGGACCCCCAGACCGTCGAGGACATCGCCGTGGCCCCGCCGGACTTCCTCGCGGCCGACGACCTCCCTGCCAGCGTGGACCGGTTCGACCTCCTAAACCTCCGCTCGCAGGCCATCGCCGTTCAGGACCTCTCGACGCGAGCCGACCACGCGTATGCGCGGGCCATCGGCCACCTCGAAGCCTCGCTCCGCTTCGACCCCCGCCGGCGCTCGGTATACGACCACCTCATGCGGCTCTACGCCCTCGCCGACCGCTACGACGAAGCGACGGCCATGCTCACGGGGATGTACGTCCACTTCCCAGAGGACGTGCAGACGTGGCTCTACCTCGGGCTGGCGAACCACCGCCTCGGCCAGGAGGAGGCCGCCGACAAGAGCTTCGACGAGGCGCTCCAGCGGATGGCGCCCGAGCAGCGCGCCGCCTTCGAGGACCTCGCGCCCCTCCTCGCCCCCGACGACCTCGCCCGCTACGGCGAGGACCCCGAGGCGTTCGCGCGCCGCTTCTGGAACGGCCAGAACCCCCGCTTCCTCACCCCCTGGAACGAGCGCCGCCTTGAGCACTACGCCCGCCTCACCTACGCCGACCTCCTCTACCGCTCCGACGACCTCGGCCTCCCCGGCTGGGCCACCGAGCGCGGGCAGGTGTTCGTCCGCTACGGCCCGCCCCGCTCCGACGTCTTCATCCGCGGCGACTTCAGCGAGGTCCTCAACACCTCGGGCGGCCGCCTCCGCGAGTTCGCCAGCCGCACCGTCGCCGAGCAGGGCAACGTGTTCAACGTGTGGGACTACGGGGACCTGAAGTTCGTCTTCGAGGACCCCCAGCAGAACGGCGAGTTCCGCCTCTATTCCCCCCCCGCCGACCTCTTCGCCGTCAACGGCATCGGCGACGTGAGCCAGATGGACTACGTGCTCCGCGCGGAGGAGATGTTCCGCGAGACGCCCCAGCGGTACGACTTCGAGGCGCCCGGGCGGGAGGTGCCCCTCCCGTACCTCGTCGTCCCCTTCAAGGGGGAGGACGGCCGCGCCGACGTCTACGTGAACTACGGCATCCCCCTCGCCGACGACGTCGCCCTCACCGGGGAAGTCGTGGACCTCACCGTGAAGACGGGCGCGTTCCTCATCACCGAGGATCACGACGTGCTCGCCGAGCGCCGCCGCACGCTCTACGGGCTCCGCACCGACCAGGTCCGCCGCTTCGCCGAGGTGAAGCTGTGGACCGACACCCAGCCGATGGCCGCCGACCCCGGCCGCCACACCGTCTCGGTCGAGTTCGAGACGGCCGGTGGGGGGGCCGCCGGCGTGCAGCGCCGGGAGGTCGAGATCCCCGACTACGCCACGGACCGCCTCACGTTGTCGGGGCTCCTCCTCGCGTACGGCGTCGAAGAGACCGACCGGGAGGCAGGGCCGGGAGAGGTCGTCCGTAACGGGCTGGCCATCCAGCCCGCCCCGTGGAGCGTGTACGACCACGCGGCGCCGGTCTACGTCTACTTCGAGGTCTACAACCTCGCCCTCCGCGACGGCCGTACCGATTACCACGTGGAGGCGCGGCTCGTCCCGAAGGACCTCTCGACGGGCGTGGCCCGGCTGGCCCGGCGCGTCTTCAGCGGCCGCGACCGCGGCGTCGCCACGGAGTTCCCCGTGCAGGGGGTCAGCCCGGACGACGGGCAGTACGTGATCCTCGACGCTTCCGGCCAGGCGCCCGGGCTCTACACGCTCACCCTCCGCATCCGCGACAACGTCGCTGGAACGACCGTCGAGCAGACGCAGGATCTGTTCTTGGAGTAAGGCAGCCGGCTAGAGCCCCTTCGCGTGGCTCGACACGCGGGCGTCCATCTCGCCGACCTGCCGCTGGAGGTCGCCCCTGTAGGCGTCGAGGGCGTCGGCGAGGCGCGCGTCCGACGCGGCGAGGATCTGGACGGCGAGGAGGCCGGCGTTCTTCCCCGCGCCGATGGCCACCGTCGCCACAGGCACGCCGCCGGGCATCTGGACGATGGAGAGGAGGGAGTCGAGCCCGCCGAGGTGCTTCGTCGGCACCGGCACGCCCACGACGGGCAGCGACGTGTGCGCGGCGAGCATCCCCGGCAGGTGCGCCGCGCCGCCCGCGCCCGCGACGATCACGCGCAGGCCGCGCCCGCGCGCCGAGCGGGCGTAGTCGGCCATGGCGTCGGGCGTGCGGTGGGCCGAGAGCACGCGCGCCTCGAACGGCACGCCGAATTTTTCCAGCACCTCGGCGGCGGCTTCCATCACGGGCCAGTCCGACTCGCTGCCCATCGCGATGCCGACGAGAGGTTGATCGTGCATGGTAGGAATGATGGCGGGGGGTTCCAACGATACGCCACCCGCCCTTCACAGCCGCAAGCGCGCGGCGGCTTCTTCTGCATGGGCGCGGGCCGCCGCGGGGTCGTTGGCGGTCACGGTGACGTGGCCCATCTTGCGGCGCGGGCGCACGTCGTGCTTCCCGTAGAGGTGGACGGCCGCGCCGGGTACGGCCAGCGCGTCGGGGAGATGGCGGAGGTTGGTAGGTCCGCTCGTGTGGCCGAGCACGTTCACCATACACGCGGCAGGCACGCGGAGGGCAGGGTCGCCGAGCGGCCAGCCGAGCACGGCCCGGACGTGGTTCTCGAACTGCGACGTGTGGCACCCCTCGATGGTGTAGTGCGCCGTGTTGTGCGGGCGCGGCGCCAGCTCGTTGACGAGGACGCGCCCGTCCCTCGTCCGGAACAGCTCCACGCCGAGGATGCCTACGACCTCGACGGCCTCGGCGCACGCCTCGGCCACAAGCCGCGCCTCGGCGGCAGTCGCCTCAGGGATCGGCGCGGGCACGACGACGGCGTGGCAGCGGTGCTCGCGTTGCTCCGTCCATGCGATGGGGTAGATGACGCGCCGGCCGTCAGCACGGCGGGCCACGTGCACGGCCAGCTCGTCCTCGAAGGGCACGAATTGCTCGACCAAGAGGCCATCGTCGGCCGCGAGCTTAGGCCACGCCTCCGCGAGGGCGGCGGCGTCGCGCGCGGTCGCGTTGCCGTAGCCGTCGTAGCTCCGCTCGTACTGCTTGAGAACGACGGGGTAGCCGAGGGTAGCGGCGGCGGCATGGGCCTCGTCGAGGGTGGCACAGAGCGCGAAGCCGGGCTGGGGGAGCCCGCGCGCCGCGAGGGCCTCGCGCTGGCGCCCCTTGTGCCGGACGAGGTGGAGCGTCTCAGGCGAAGGCCACAGGGCCACGCCTTCGGGGAGCACGTCGGCGAGGCGGTCGGCCGGCGCCCACTCGCTTTCGACGGTGACGACGTCGCACGCCTCGGCGAACGAGCGGAGCACGAACGGGTCCGTCCAGTCGGCGAAGATCACGTCGGCGAAGGCCGCCTCGGGGCCGGTCGCCTCCGGCGTGAGGATGCGCACGCGCATCCCCATCCGCACAGCCGCGAGGGCCGTCATCCGCCCGAGCTGCCCCCCGCCGAGGATGCCCAGCGTGGGGAGGGAAGCGGTCCCGGTCGTCGCCATCCTCTGGCGTCAGCCCTGAGGCCCGGCCGAGAGGAGCGCGTCGAGCTCCATCTCATCGCGGACGAGGACCTCGCGCGCCTTCGACCCCTCGAACGGGCCGACGACGCCGGCCTCTTCGAGCTGGTCTACGAGCCGCGCCGCGCGGGTGTACCCCACCGAGAGCTTCCGCTGGAGGAGGCTCACCGAGCCCTGCTGGCTCCGCACGATGATCCGCGCGGCCTCCTCGAAGAGGTCGTCGCGCTCCCCGTCGTCGTCCGCGTCGCCCGGTGCCTCGCGCGCCTCGGGGGGCGCCTCCATCGGCGGGAGGAGGTAGGGCCCGGCGCCGGGCTGCGCCCCGACGAACGCCGTCACAGCTTCGACTTCCTCGACGGAGAGGAACGGCCCCTGCAGCCGCGTCAGCCGCGAGCCGTTCATGTACAGGAGGTCGCCGTTGCCCACGAGCTGCTGCGCCCCACCGCCGTCGATGATCGTGCGCGAGTCGATCCGCGAGGCCACCTGGTAGGCGACGCGGCTGGGGAAGTTGGCCTTGATGAGCCCCGTGATGACGTCGACGCTCGGGCGCTGCGTGGCGATGACGAGGTGGAGCCCGACGGCGCGGGCCATCTGCGCCAGCCGCGCGATGGGCGGCTCGACCTCCTTGCCCGAGGTCATCATGAGGTCGGCCAGCTCGTCCACTACGACGACGATGTAGGGGAGGTGGCGGTGGCCGTCCTCGGCGCGGAGCTTCCCGCGCGCCACCTTCTCGTTGTACTCCTTGATCCCGCGCACGCCGGCCGCCGCGAGGCGGTCGTAGCGCCGCTCCATCTCGCGCTCGCACGACCGGAGGACGCCGGCCGCCTGCCCGAAGTCGGAGATGATCGGCTCCTCGGCGTCCTCGGGCATGGCGAGGAAGTGGTCCACGAGGGCGCCGTACGCGTTGAGCTCGATCTTCTTCGGGTCGATCATCACGAACTTGAGGTCGGCCGGGTGGCACGCGTACAGCAGCCCCGTGATGAGGGTGTTGAGCCCGACCGACTTGCCCGACCCCGTCGCACCGGCGATGAGGAGGTGGGGCATCCGCGTGAGGTCCTCCAGGAACACCTCGCCCTCGATGGCCTTCCCGATGGCGATGGGGAGGGCCATCCCGGCGGCGCGGGCGTCGCGGAACTTCGCCGTGGCGAGGAGCGAGCGCAGCCGCACCAGCTCGCGCGTCCGGTTGGGGATCTCGACGCCGATGGCGCTCTTGCCTGGGATCGGCGCGATGATGCGGATGCCCGGGGCGGCCAGCGCCATCGCGAGGTCGTCCTCCAGTGCGGTGATCCGGGAGATCTTGACGCCGGGCGCGGGGGTCAGCTCGTACCGCGTGACGGTGGGCCCGACGACGGCGTCGATCTCGGTGATCTCGATGTTGTACGTCTCGAGCTTGTCGAGGAGGAGCTGCTTGTGCTCCTCGATCTCTTCGCGGTCGAGGTGCTGGCTGCCGTCGGGCGCCTCGAGGAGTTCGATGGAAGGGAAGGTGTAGGGGACGGCGTGGGCGTCGGGCTGGAGCGGCACGGCCGCTCGCTCGCGGTCGAGATCGGCCGCCTCTTCCTCCACAGGCCCGTGGATGTGGAGCGCGGGCCCACCGTCGGAGGTCGAGCTAGGCGGGACGCCCCGGTGCTCGCGCACGAGATCGTCGACGAGCGCGACCTCGTCCTCCTCGACGGGCGGGGCGAAGAGGTCGTTGAGGGCGATGGGGCGGGGCGCTTCCGGCGGCTCCGGCCGAGCCGACTCCTGGCGGGCGGGTTCTTGGCGCGGCGATCGCTCCGGCCTTTCCACACGCGGGGGCTCCGGCGGTGGCTCGATGGGGGGCAGGGGGGCCGCCTTCACGGTCACGGCCGGCTCGCGGTCGCGGCGGCGCTTCTCGCGTGCAGCCATGTCGGCCTCACGGCGCTTCCGGCGCTCGTCGAGGATCTGCGTGCGGAGCCGCTTCCGTTCCTCCGAGCCCTCCCGGAAGGCCGCCCACGTTTCCCGCGCCCCGTCCCGCACGCGAAAGAAAAACTCCTCGGCGCGGTCGATGGACCGCTGGAGGTCGAGGTCGGCGTAGAGAAGGGCGGTGACGGCGAGGGCGAGGGCGAGGAGGGCGAACGCGCCGAGCGGGCCGAGGAGGTGCTCCAGCCCGCTCGCCACGCCGCGTCCGACGGCCCCGCTCCACGCCGAGAGGTCGGCCTCCGTGCGCGGCTCGAACCAGCCGAGCAGGCTCGCCAGGAGGAATGCCGAGAGGGCGGCGAGCCCGGTCAGGAGGGGGAGGAAGATGGGCTTCCGCTGGCGGAACAGCACGTATCCCCACGCCCCCATCGCGACGACGAGGAGCAGGACCGGGTAACCGAGGAGCTGCGTGACGAGCGCGTACGCGGCCGCCGCACCGACGGGCCCGAGCCAGTTCTGCGTCCGGTTCTCGCCGAGGTCGAAGAACTCGCCCCAGGGGGTCTCCCGGACGAGGGCGTCGTCGGCGGCGCGGTGGGAGAGGAGCGCGAGGCCGAGGAGGAACGCCAGCACGAGGAGGACCAGCCCGAGCACCTCCTGCTTCCGCTGCTGCGTGGCACGGATGGACGGCGACTCCCCCTTGCCGCGCCGACGCGCGGGACGACCTTTCGAGCGGGAACGGGGCTGGCTCAACGGGGCGGGTGAGGGACGCCGGCTGGGGCTGCGCGAAAATAGCACGCCCGGCCGCCGGCACAAAGCGCCTGGCGCTTCCGCCGGCCGGTGCAGGAGGTGGGGTCTAACTTCGCAGGATGAACCCTTCCCCCTATACCCGCGAGCGCGACGTCGCCCTTGCCGCCGCGGGGGCCGCCGCCGCGTTCATCCGGAGCCGCGCCGGGCAGGTGGAGGCGAGCGCCATCCGTGACAAGGGCGTCCACGACCCCGTCACCTTCGTGGACGAGGAGGCGCAGCGGATCATCGCCGAGCACCTCCTCGCCGCTTTCCCCGGCGATGTAATGCTGGGGGAGGAGGGGACCGAGGGGGAAGTCGAGGCCGCCCCGGAAGGTCGCCGCTGGATCGTGGACCCCCTCGACGGAACCACCAACTTCACGCGCGGCATCCCGCCCTGGGCGGTCTCCATCGCGCTCCAGGAGGGTCCCAACCTCGCCGTAGCCGTCGTCCTCGACGGGTCGTACGACGAGCGGTTCGTCGCCGTGCGCGGGGAGGGGCTCACGGTCAACGGGCGGCCCGCCCGCGTCGCAGAGACCGGCGCCCTCGATGCGGCGCTGCTCGCGACGGGCTACCCCTTCCGCGACTACCGCTACGTGGACGGCTACCTGGAGACGTTCGAGCGGCTCATTCGCGCCACGCGTGGGGTACGCCGGCACGGCTCCGCCGCGATGGACCTCGCCTGGGTGGCCTGCGGCCGGTTCGACGGGTTCTTCGAGGGGGGGCTGGCGCCTTGGGATGTGGCCGCGGGCGTCCTCCTCGTCCGGGAGGGCGGGGGGTGTGTGACCGGGCTCTCGGCGGGGGATGATCCGGTCTTCTCCGGGGGGCTCGTGGCGAGCAACGGACGCCTCCACGCGGCGCTGGCCGAGGCGTGCGGGCCCCTCGCCCACGCCTACGCCGCGCGGGAAAGCGTCGCGCCCTGACCGCGCTTTTTTCACCGAGGGGGCCTTAACACCGGCCCGGCCGGGCCGATACCCGCGACACCCGCTGGGCCTGAAGGGGCCGGCGGGAACGGCCGCCCCGGAGGGCCGTCCGCACCCCCAATCCGCCCGAGGCCCGATGCATCCCGCCCCGCCCGTCCGGCCCGCCCCCGACGAGGCCCGCCCCCGCGCCGGCCGCCCCCTCGTCCTCATCGCCGACGACTACCCCGAGAACCGGCGGCTCCTGACGATCTACCTCCGCGAGCACTACGACCTCCTAGAGGCGGCCACAGCCGAGGAGGCCCTTGACCTCCTCCGCGAGCACCCCGTCGCGCTGGCGATCCTCGACCTCAACTTCTGCGACGGCATGAGCGGGATTGACGCCGTCCAGCAGATCCGCTGTGAGCCAGGCCTCGCCGCCACCCGCGTGCTCGCCCTCACGGCCTACGCCTACCCCGACGACCGCGACCGCTGCATCGAGGCCGGCTTCGACGACTACATCTCGAAGCCCGTCTTCAAGGCGGCGCTCCTCGAGAAGGTGGCGACCCTCCTCGCCCCGCCACCACAGGGCGACGGCAGCACGGGCGAGATCGGCCACGTCTGGATCACGCGGAAGCGCGACTGAGGAGGAGCAAATCGGAGGACGGTGCTACCTTCCTCCATCTCTGCTCCTCCGCTCATGCCCGCCGCTTCGTTCACCATCCCGGCCGAGGGGTTCGGCCTCCTCCGCGACAAGGTCGGCGTCGTCTTCGGCGCGCTCGACGCGCACTCCCTCGCCTGGGTCATCGCCGAGGCCGCCCACCGCGAGGGGGCCCGCCTCCTCCTCTCCAACGCGCCCATCACCAAGCGCTTCGGCCAGCTCGAAGGGCTTGCCGAGAAGACCGACGGGAGCCCCATCGTCTACGCCGACGCGACGAGCGCCGAGGAACTCCGCGCCGTGTTCGACCAGGCGAAGGCGCACTTCGGACGGCCCGTCGACTTCGTCGTCCACTCCATCGCGATGGGGCTCAACGTCCGGAAGGGGAAGCCCTACGACGAGCTCAACTACGAGTGGTACTTCAAGACACTCGACATCTCGTCGGTCTCGCTCCACCGCGTCGTCCGTGCCGCGCTCGACGCCGAGGCCCTCGCCGACGGGGCGTCGATCCTCGCGCTCAGCTACATCGGTGCCCAGCGCGTCTTCAGCGAGTACAGCGAGATGGGCGACGCGAAGGCCTTGCTGGAGAGCATCGTCCGCTCGCTCGGGTACCGCCTCGGGCGGCGCGGCATCCGCATCAACGCTGTTTCGCAGGGACCCACGCGGACGACGGCCGGCAGCGGCATCAAGGGGTTCGACGCGATGTTCACCTTCGCCGAGAAGATCGCCCCCCTCGGCAACCCCGACGCCGCCTCCTGCGCCGACTACTGCGTGACGCTCCTGAGCGACCTCGCGCGGATGGTCACGATGCAGACGCTCTACCACGACGGCGGCTTCTCGACGATGGGGATCTCCGACACCGTCGTCGAGCGGCTGGCCGCGCTGGAGGGGGCGAACGACGACGCGGCATGATCGTGCGCGTCGCCTGCCTTCTCTTTCTCGCGCTCACGGCGGGCGCCGCGGCGGCGCAGCCCCAATTCGCGGGCGCGTTCGCCGTCCCCGGTGTGCTCTGCGACTGCGACCCCGCGGACTTCGTCTTCCGCACGACACAGGAGATCCGTGGCTACGCCGAGCCCGACCCGCGCGGGCGCGTCGTCCGCACCGTCGCGGCGGGCCGCCGCATAGAGGCGAACGACTGGGACGACGCGCTGACGGTGGTGACTACGCCGGCCCGCGCCGTCGCCACGCGCGACGTGACCATCGAGCAGCCGCAACGGTTCGGGGAGGTCCGCTACGTGTTCTGGGACCCGGACGGTGAGCCGCCCACTCAGCCGGAACTGCGCATCCAGCGCGGCGACGAGGTGGAGGTGATGACGTGGGACGAAGGGTACGTCTACTTCCGGCACCGCGGCGTCCTCTACGGCACCGGCGGCGAGTTCGGGCCGCCCGCGCTCCGGTGGCTCCGCGAGCGGAACGAGGAGGAGGTGTGGTTCCACCTCACGCCGAAGCCGGATCGGCCAGCCGCGTGGGTGCGGATCGAGTTCCCGCGAGAGGGGCAGCGCGGCAACGTCGAGATCCTGTGCGAGACGCACGGCGGCTGCGTAGGCGAGTGAGCGGGGCGGCGCTGGCCCGGACGGTTGTCGGCTTGTTCGCAACCATTGCGGCCTGCCGTCCGGCGCCCCCGAGTCATCCTCCCGAAGGGGTAGATGTCGAGCGTTACACGGTCCACCTCCGCCTCGACCCGGCCACGCTCCGTCTCTCGGGCCGCGTCCGCCTCGACGTGCGGCACCCCGCCGGGCTGGCCGCGCTCCCGCTCGCCCTCGACGACGCGATGGAGGTCCGCGCCGTGCGCGTGAACGGCCGCACGGTGAGCATCACGCACCGCGACGGCACCCTCTCCGTTCCCCTCGACGGCGATACGCTGTCGGCCGTCGAGGTCGTCTACCGGGGCGTGCCGGAGGAGGGCGTCTACCGGGCGGAGGCCGCCGGGCAGACCGTCGTCTACACCGACGCGTGGCCCACGCGCGGGGCGGGGTGGCTGCCCGGCCTCCACGTCCCGTCCGACCCCGCCGCGCTCGACCTCACGCTCGACGTGCCTCCCGGCGTCGAGGTCGTCGCGTCCGGCACGCCGGCACCGGCGGGTACGCCCGGCCGCTTCCGTTTTCACCTATCCGCCGACGCGCCGACGTACACCTTCGCCTTTGCGGTCGCCGACTTCACGGAGGTCGCCGACACGTCGGCCGGCGGTATCCCCATCCGGCACCACCTCCTCGAACCCGATAAGGCGCCACTGCTCGCGCGCACCGCAGCCGTCCTCGACACCCTGCAAGAACTCCTCGGGCCGTACCCCTACGTCTCGTACGGGACGGTGCAGGTGCCGATGGAATTCGCCGGGATGGAGAACGCCGCGATGCCGTTCCTCCGCGCCGACCTCTACACGGTCTACGACGGGCAGAACGCCGTCGAAGAGATCAACATCCACGAGGCCGTACATCAGTGGTTCGGGAACGACGTGGTGCCGGCCGACTGGCGGGAGCTGTGGCTCGCCGAGGGGTTCGCCACCTACCTCTCGACGGTGGTCTACGAGCGGCTCGACGGACCGGAGATCGCCCAGCGCCAGCGCGTGCTCATGACGCAGCTCTCCCTCCGGGATGCGCAGCGGCCGCTTGTGCCCGCGCGCTACCGCCACCCCTCGGAGGTCCTGACCGCGACGGCCTATGGGAAGGGGGGTAGCGTGCTCCACCTCCTTCGCCTCCGCGTGGGCGACGCCGCGTTCTTCCGCGCGGTCCGGCGCCTCGCGCAGGAGTGGGCTGACCGTCCCCTCACGACGACCACGGTCAAGTTCACGTTCGAGGCCGAGAGCGGGGAGGACCTCGCCCCGTTCTTCCGCTACTGGGTCTACGGACGCCCCATCCCCACGCTCCCGACGACCTGGGACGCCGAGGCACGCCGCCTCCGGTGGCACGTCGAGGGCGACGAGGGCACGCTCGCCCGACTCCCGTTCGAGTTGCTGATCCGTCAGGGCGGCACCGAGCGCGCGGTCTCCGCGCTCGCTGGAGAGGCCGTGTTGCCCGGCCCCGAGCGCCCGGAGGTGGAGCCGGTTGGCGTCCTGCTGCGCGTGCGCTAGTGCTGCCCACGTAAGACGGTTGAGCGGCGGAATCGTAAACCCTCCGTTCCAGGATGCGCCGGTGATCGTGGGCGGTCTTCGCCGAAAATGGGCCTGAAACGCCCCCCGTGGGGGGAGCGGGCACCGGCACGGCCATTGCGAAGGGAGCGAGGGTCCCGGTATTTTCCCGCCCCGATGTCTACCCGCCTCGTTCTCCTCCTTCTCGCGCTCGCTGCGAGCCTTCCGGTCCGCGCGCAGACGCTCGCCGCCGTCCCCGGTGGGGAGGCCGCCTCGTCGGCCTCGGCCCGCCCGGCCGAGCCCGACACGGCCCCCGTCTACTACGCCGTCCGCAACGCCGCGCGCGTCCACGTCCGGCCCGACTCGACGAGCGCGAGCGCGTCGCGGCTCGCCTTCCGCGAGGGGGTCCGCGTGCTAGAAGAGGAAGGGGGGTGGAGCCTGATCCAGCAGGGCCGCGTGCGCGGCTACGTCCGCTCCGACGCCCTCTCGAACGTGTGGCTCCGCGTGGACAAGAGCGACCGTCTCGTGTACGTCTACCGCGGCGCCGAGCTCATCCGCACGTTCCCGGCCGACGTCTCGACGAGCGACGAGGACAAGGAGCGTCGCTCGCGCCTCGGCGAGCGCGACCACTACCGCATCCCCGAGGGGGTCTACTTCATCTGCCGAAAGAACGCGCGCTCGCAGTACTACCGCGCCTTCGTCCTCAACTACCCCAACCAGGAGGACGGCGCGCGCGGTCTCCGCAACGGGCTCATCACGGCGGAGGAGTACGCCGAGATCGTGAAGGCCGACCTCTTCTTCCAGGAGCCGCCAATGGGGACGGCGCTCGGCGGGCTCATCGAGATCCACGGCTCCGGCTCCGGGCGCCAGCGCCGGTGGACACGCGGCTGCGTGGCCCTCCGCAACGTTCACATGGACGAGCTGTGGGAGATCGTGGAAGTCGGCACGCCCGTCGTCATCGAGCCGTAGGGGAGAGGTCCGCCGAGGGCGGCGTGTGAATCCTCGCGCGGCGGGCTTGCGTACCGCCCGCAAATGCCCCGGCTCGCGATGCCCGTCCGCTCCCTTTTCCTCCTGCTCGTCGCTGCGCTCGGCCTCGCTGAGGCCCACGCGAAGCCGCCCCAGTCCGATTCCACAGAGGCCGCTTCCGCAGCGGTGGGCGCGACGGCAGCCCGGCCTACCCCGATTCGGCGGGGGGTGGCCTTCCCAACTCCGCTCGGCCCCGGCCCCGTCTACCGCGTCCCCCTCCAGGGGATGGTAGACAACGCGCTCGCCCGGTATGTCGCCCGCGCCGTCGCAGACGCCGAGGCCGACGGCGCCACCCTCATCGTGTTCGAGGAGGACACCTTCGGCGGCCTCATCGACGCCGCCGACGCCATCCGGCAGACCATCCTTAACACGAACGTGCCCACGCTGGCGTTCGTGGACCGGAACGCCGCCTCGGCCGGTGCCCTCATCGCCTACGCCTGCGACCGCATCGTGATGGTGCCGGGCGCCTCCATCGGCGCCGCAACGGCCGTAGACGCGACGGGGGAATATGCCTCGGAGAAGGTGCAGAGCTACATGCGCAGCCTCATGCGCGCCACGGCCGAGGCGAACGGGCGCGACCCCCACATCGCAGAGGCCATGGTGGACGAGCGGATCGAGATCCCCGGCGTGGACGCGCCGAACACGCTCCTCTCGCTCTCGGCCGATGAAGCCCTCCGCCTCGGCGTGGCCGATGCGGTCCACCCCTCGGTGGGGGCCGTGCTGGCCGAGCTGGGCGTGAGTGGGCGCGCGCAGGTGGCACACCGTGCCTCGCCCGCCGAGCGGGTGCTCCGCTTCCTCGGCTCGCCGGTGGTGGCCTCGCTCCTCCTCCTCATGATGATGGGCGGGCTCTACTTCGAGATGCACGCACCGGGCTTCGGGTTCGCCGGGCTGATGGCGCTCATCGGTGCCGCGCTGTTCTTCGCGCCGCACTACCTCCTCGGGCTCGCCGAGAGCTGGGAGCTGATCGTCGTCGGCGTCGGGATCGCGCTGATCCTCCTGGAGGTGCTCCTCCTCCCCGGGTTCGGCGTGCCCGGCGTGGTAGGGATCATCCTCGCCACGGTCGGCATCCTCGCCGCGCTCGTCGGCAACGTCGGGCTCGACTTCCCCGGGCCGGGCGCGCTCCTCCGTGCGATGACGACGCTCGCGACGGCCGTCGTCCTCTTCGCCCTCATCGCGGTCGCCCTCGCGAAGTACCTTCCCGAGTACGCGCGGTTCAACCCGCTCGTGCTCACGCCCTCGCTCCGCGCCGACGAAGGCTACACCGCCGCCGCCACCGACGCCGCGCTCGTGGGCGTGCGCGGGACGGCGGTGACGCCGCTCCGCCCCGCCGGCACGGCCGACCTCGCCGGCCGCCGCGTAGACGTCGTCGCGCAGGGGACGTTCGTCCCGGCCGGGACGGCCATTGAGGTGGTGAGCGTGCGCGGGAGCCGCGTCGAGGTCCGCCCCGCCTGACCGCCCGTGCCGCTGCTCATCCCCATCGGGCTCATCCTGCTCGGCCTGCTCCTGCTGGCCGTGGAGGTGTACGTCGTCCCGGGCGTGAACGTGGTGGGCGTGGCGGGCGTCCTCGCCGTGGCGGGTGGGGTGGCCTTCGCGTTCTTCGAGGGCGGGCTGCTCGAAGGGCTCGTCGCGCTCGCGGGCGCGGGCGCCGCCGGCGGCGCCCTCTTCACGTGGCTCTGGCAGAGCGGCGCATGGAGCCGGTTCGTCCTCGCCCACGACCTCCGCAGCGACCCCGACGAGGAGGCCGCGCGGCAGGACTCCCGCGCCCGTCTGATCGGGCAGGTCGGCGTGGCCCTCTCGCCGCTGCGCCCGACCGGTGTGGCCGAGATCGGCGGTGAGCGCGTGGAGGTCCGCACCGAAGGCGCCTTCATCGCGGCCGGCAGCCGCATCCGCGTCGTCGCGATGGACCGCCGGTGCTTCTTCGTGCGCCTCGCGGAGGAGGCTCAGAGCCGGACGAGCTCGGCGTCGGCGTAAGGGCGGTCGGCGCCGGCTACGAGGGCGGCCTCGTCGTCGCGGCGCTTGTGGAGGCCGGGGAGCTTCGCCGGGTCCCACAGCCGCTTCATCGCGCGGAACTTGGAAGCAATGCCGGCAAGGTTCTTCTGGGGGACGAGGTCGCGGATCTCGCGCATCTCACGGCGGGCGTCGCCGGTGAGGCTCGCGCCCCGGTTGTAGACCAGCGAGAGGAGGGCCGCCTGCGCATCGGCCGGGAGCGCCTCCACGCCGGGGAAGGCCTGCCGCGTGAGCCGCGCGTAGCGGGGGAGCGTGGCCGTGTAGAAGACGGCCTTCGCCGGCTCGAAGGGGACCTCGACGTGCCGCACGCCCGGCAGCGCCGCCTTCGCCACGTCCCCCTTCTTCTCGGCGACGGTGAGGAGCGAGGCGAGGTCGGCGTCGCTCACGCGCCCGCGCCAGTCCTTCTCGATCTGTGCGGCCGTGTTGAACCCGAGGTCGTACCCGATCCCGATGGTGACGCCACTCGCGCCGCCGGGCCAGACGGGATGGACGAGCCGGCTCTTGTAGTAGGCCTCCGAGGAGATCTCGAACGCGACGAGGCGGTCGAGCCCGCGCGTGGAGACGACGAGGTTGGCCTCGGGGGTAGCAGGGGGATCGGGAGGAGGGGGAGGCGGGAGCGCCCGGTCGAGGAGGGCCTCGATCCGCGTGAGCGTGACGGGGCCGAGGAGCCCATCGGGCGGGACGCCGAGGCGGCGCTGGATCGCCTTGATCCGGTCCTGGATGGAGAGGGTCGGCATGGGGAGACGGCGAGGAGGAGCCCTACAGACCCCGGCGCGGGGGCGGGCGTAACACCCGGTCGGAAGAACGGCGGGCCTCAGCCGAGGAGCACCCCCGCGATGGTGGCCGTCATGAGGTTGGCGAGCGTGCCGCACAGCACGGCCCGCAGGCCGAGCTCCGCGATTTCACCCGTCCGCTCTGGCGCGAGCGGGCCGATTCCGCCGATCTGGATGGCGATGGAGGAGAAGTTGGCGAACCCGCACAGCGCGAACGTCGCCATCACGACGGTCTTCGGGGCGAGCGTGCCGGCCTCGACGGCGTCGGCGAGGGCGAGGTAGCCGACGAACTCGTTGAGCACGAGCTTCTGCCCGACGAGCGAGCCGAACGCCGTGATATCCGCCGCCGGTACGCCGACCACCCACGCGAGGGGGGCGAGCACCACCCCGAGGATCTGCTGGATCGAGGTGGAGTAGCCGAAGAGCCCGGCGCCCCAGTCGAGCAGCCCGTTGATGAGCGCGATGAGCGCGATGAAGGCGATGAGCATGGCGCCCACGTTGAGGGCGAGCTTCATCCCGTCGGCGGCGCCGCCGGCCGCCGCGTCGATCACGTTGCGCGGGGCGTTCTCGACGGAGGGCGCCGTCACCTCCTCCGTCACGTGCTCGCTGTCGATGGCCGGCACGATGGGGTCGGCGGTCGTCTCGGCCTGGCCCTCAGCGGCGTCCGTGACGGCGTAACGGAGCGGCGCGACGGGCTGCTTCTCGGGGATGAGGATCTTCGCGAGGACGAGCGCGGCCGGCGCCGCCATCACGCTCGCGCCGAGGAGGTTCGTCGCGAACGCCTGCTGCCCGGCCTCCAGGGGAACACCTGTGGCGGCCGAGTAGCGCTCGCCGAGGAACTGGATGTAGCTCGCCATCACGCCGCCGGCGATGGTCGCCATCCCGCCCGTCATCACGGCGAGCAGCTCGCTCCGGCTCATGCGCTGGATGTAGGGACGGATCACGAGGGGGGCCTCCGTCTGCCCCACGAAGATGTTGGCCGCCACCGAGAGCGACTCCGGCCCGCTCGTCCGCATCGAGCGGCTGACGACCCACGCCATTGCGCGGACGACCCGCTGCATGATGCCGAGGTAGTAGAGCACCGACATCAGCGCGGAGAACACGATGATGGTCGGGAGCACCTGCGAGAAGAAGAAGAACCCGAGCGAGCCCTCGGCGCCAGGCCCGAGCGCGAGGGGGCCGAAGATGAACTGGGACCCCTCCGTCACGAACTTCAGGAACTTCACGAACAGCCCGGCTACGAAGCCGAACGCGAGGGCAGGCCATCCCAGAGGCGCGAACGCCCGCCCCATGTCCGGCCCCTTCAGGACGAGCACGGCGAAGGCGAGCTGGAGGAGGAGCCCGACGCCGACCGTCCGCCAGTTGATCGCCCGCCGGTCGGAGGAGAGGGCGATAGCGATTCCGAGGATGACGGCGAGCCCGAGCAGGCCGCGCCCGAGCGCGACGAAGTCCATCCGAAGTAGGGGCGAGGGTGAGGCCGCCGAAGATACGCGGCGCTGCCGGTGCGCACGGTCCTCGAACCACCGGAGGCGCGAGGGGCAGCCCCTCGCGCCTCCGCACCCTTTCCGGTGGGATACGGCCTACCGCGTCCCGCGCGCGCTCCAGGTGTCGTTCGCGCGGTCGGTGTCGGGCAGCTCGCCGTCGGGGTCGAGGCGGACGCTGGCGACATCGCCCTCGGCTACGCTCACCGTGGCACGGTCGCTCTTGTAGAATGCCTCGGCGGGGAGGCGGACGCGCTCGCTCCGCCCGTTGGTGAACGTGACCTCGGCCTCGATGGGGAAGACCAGCCCGCCCCGGTTCTCGACGGCGATCACGCTCGCTCCGTCTCCCGTGTCTACGGAGGCCACAGCGACGTCGAACGTCTCGGAAGAAAAAAACCACCCGCGCCAGAACCAGTCGAGGTCCTCGCCGGAGACGTCCTCGATGGTGCGGAAGAAGTCGGCGGGCTGGGGGTGCTTGAAGGCCCACCGGCGGGTGTACTCGCGGAAGGCCGCGTCGAACCGCTCCGGGCCGAGGACGTGGTCGCGGAGCAGGAGCAGCCCTGCGGCCGGCTTGAAGTAGGCGAGGACGCCGAGGGCCTGCCCCCGCTGCTGGTCGGGATAGGTCATGATGGGCTGGTCCGCGATGGGGCTCTGCATCATGCCCACGATCACGCTCGACCGCGTGGCCTGGACGTACGGCGCCTCCGTTCCCTGCCCGCGCCCGAACGCGGGGTCGGCGTCCTCGCCGTTGTAGTAGGCGAGGTTCGAGAGCACGTTGGTGAACGTGTTGAACCCCTCGTCCATCCACGCGTAGCGCCGCTCGTCGTTGCCGACGATCATGGGGTACCAGTTGTGGCCAAGCTCGTGGTCGACCACGGCGAAGAGGTCAAACCCGCGCGCGTCGACGCCGGAGAACTGGATGCCAGGGTACTCCATCCCGCCGACGACGCCGGCCACCGAGATGGCGGCGGGGTAGGGGTAGGGGAACCACTGCGCCGAGTAGTGCCCGATGGTGTGGCGGTTGAACATCGTGGCGTGCTCCCAGCCCGGGTTCTCGCTGTCGCCGAGCCCCTCGGCCGGGTACGCCGACATCACGAGGACGCGGCGGCCGGCGCTGTTGTCGACGCTCGCGGCGTCGAGCATGAAGGCGCGCGAGGCCGCCCACGCGAAGTCGCGCACGTTCTCGGCGTGGAACCGCCACGTGGCCGTGCCGCTCCGCCCGGGGAGGGCGCGGCCCACCTGGTCGGGTCCGATGATGTACACGCGGGTGTCGCTCGTGGCGGCGCGGGCGAGCGCCTCGCGCTGCGCGGCGGTGTAGACCTCCTCGGCGTTCGTCACCTCACCCGTGGCGACGACGACCATGTTGGCCGGGACGGTGAGGGCCACGTCGAACGTGCCGTACTCGAGGTAGAACTCGCCCTGGCCGAGGTACGGCATCGCGTTCCACCCGTTGACGTCGTCGTAGACGAACATCTTCGGGTACCACTGCGCGAACTCGTAGACCGTCCCGGCGCCGGCCTCGAAGCGGCCCATCCGGTCGGCGCCGTACTCGGGCGAGATGAAGCTGTACGGGATGGTGAGCGAGAGCTGGCCGCCGTTCGCCGCGAGGGGCTCGCGGAGGTCCACCTTCATCCGCGTGTCGTCCACCAGCGTCTGCGGGGCGTAGCGAACACCCTCGTAGCCGACGGTCACCTCGCCGAGGGTGTAGCCCCCCTCCGCGAAGGCGCCGCGCCAGCGCGAGCCGGCCGGGAGGAGCGCCGTGCCCCGGCTGTCGGGGCGGAAGAGGTTCTGCTCCAGCTGGAGCCAGAGGTGGTCGAGCGGGAGCGGGCTGTTGTTGGTGTACCGGATGGTGACCGTGCCCGCGACGCGGTGAGCCGTGGTGTCGAGCGCGACCGCGATCTCGTAGTCGGCGCGGTTCTGCCAGTAGGCAGGGCCGGGGCGACCGTCGGCGGCGCGGTAGGCGTTCGGCGCGGGGAGGTCGAGCGGCGCGAAGGCGGCGTTGTTGGTGGGCGGGAGCTGGGCCCACGCGGCCGGCGCGAACGCGAGCAGGGCCACGACGGGGGCGAGTCGGAGAAGGCGCATCTGGGGGTAC
The DNA here is from genome assembly GCA_035628035.1 of Rubricoccaceae bacterium. Classification (GTDB taxonomy): domain Bacteria; phylum Bacteroidota; class Rhodothermia; order Rhodothermales; family Rubricoccaceae; genus DASPKS01. The sequence goes on along the minus strand of DASPKS010000248.1, from coordinate 471 downwards.
TTCAGGAGGGTGCTAAAAAGATAGCACCTAGAATAGAAATCACACAGGGTCTATCGCCGGGCCCTATCCTAGCGAGGTAACGCCGCCGGTACAGGGTCTCGATTGCGTATCGAGGTTCTGCGCCCTTAATTGGGGACGAACGCCGCCGCGACTTCCGTGCGCCTCGCCCGCTTCCTAGTCGTTCTGGGGCCCCTCCCGCTCATAGCCTCCGCGCAGGAGCCCGATTGGGGCCGCTTCTTCCCCCTCGAAGCGGGCAATCGCTGGGTGTACAAGTGGGATTTCGATAACGGTGACGTCGCCTATGAGTACGAGCGCTTCGTCGTTACGGGGGATACCACGATCGGCGGCGCGGCGTACGCGCTGGTGCAAGCAACCGGACTCAACCGGCATTACCGACCAGTTAGCTCGGCGCGGTGCGCACTGCGGGTGAGGCCTGTAAGCGGAGGCGCGGAGATAGATGGGGTTCGCATT